>JAEYSR010000078.1 GCA_023434535.1 Actinomycetes bacterium | reverse complement strand
ACTGCCGGGCGCGGTCGCAGGTCCAGCCCTGCGAGCTTGCCCGGTGGATCGTACTGGTGAGGATCGGATTCGGAGGTTGAAGCGATCGGGGCCGAAGCCGCCTCACCGAGGTACTGGTGGAACGTGCGGCGTGTGTCCGGCATCCATCGACCGGAAAGCCCTACCTGTTCGATGAAGTTGTAGAGAGCCACACCGTCCCCTCGAGGCAAGAGCCACGAGAACTGCAGAAAGAAGACGTCCCGCACGCGCTTCGTCATGCCTACGAGTCGGACGTCGTCGCGGTCCCACGTCGAATAGCGCTGGATCGCCGTCCATCGACGGGCGTCAGGGTCGGTGCACTGGAACATGGTTGCGGCGGTCGGCAGATCATCGGTCCTGGCCACCCACTGATCCGGGGGGTCCGCGTCGTACACCGATGGCTCATCGAGGATCGCCCAGCCGACGGTCGGGTCCTGGTCCACCTCGCAGATCAGCGACCCACCGCGACGCTGGCTTGGCGGCAGCGTCGGGTCCAGGTCGCGCCCGTACCAGACCCAGGGCCCCTGGTATGTCGGCTGACCAGCTCCCCAGCGATCGTATGCCGGGTACATGTTGTCGGCGAGCCGAGCAAGGAGCTCGCGATGGGCGATCCACTGGTACTTCTTGCCAAATCTTTCTGCCTTGTGCGCATCCCGGCCCTGGCGAAGGTCGTGCCGCTCCTCGAAGGCCGCGAACCTCTCAGCCGTCCAGCCCAAGGCGATGGCCCGATCAGCGATCCAACGCCCGGCCCAGTCGGCGTCGACCTCGTCACTCGGGCTGGCCATGTCATCACCAGGCGGTGGCGGCCCATCGAGTGGATGCCAGCTGAAGAATCCGACGTCGCTCTGTACGACGTAGCGGTTGAAGTCGCCCATCCAGTCGAGGCACGAACTGAGGATCGACGAAGCGCGCCACTCGGCAAAGTCCCCGGCGGAGTCCTTGATCGCTCCGTGGTCGGTTTCGAGCTGTTCCTTCGTCGGCGGCTCGGTGGGCGGAGACGCTCCGTACGGGGGCTCGAACACGCTCATCGCCTCGTCTTCGAGCAGACCCCGATCCACGCACCACGCGGCAATTCCCCGAGCAGAGTCACGGGCCAGCACATCGATCGGTAGCCCCACCTGCGCCCACATGCTGAGCGGACTGACCACCGCTCTAGCTCCATCAAGGTCCTCGTCGCCGCCGATAAGGACCGCTCCGTATGCGCAGGTGAGCACGCGCTCTTGGACGTAGGGTTCCTCGGCAGACTGCGCCGTGGCGACAAGATGTGCGGCGACCTCGAAATGTCCGATGAACAAGGTGACGAGAGCTTTCGAGGCAGCGTCGCGAAGGAACCGGTTCGGCGAGGTCAACAACCACATGAGAACGATCGCTGCCAGGCGCGCCTCCTCCTGACTGGCATCCGCCGAATGGCGCTCGATCCACGCGATCAGCCGACGGAAGGCAGGCGAACCCCGGTCAGCTGGGAAGGTTGCGACCGACCAAGTCGCATCTCGATCAGCCATCGACAGCCCGGCCAGCTGAGCATGGAGCCAGTCCGCATTGCCAGCATGCCGTTCGCGCGGTGCGAGAGCGAGCACGGTCTCCAGCCCACGGGCGTCATCCCTGGCCTTCGTGAGCTGCTCCTGGAGCAGCTCCAGTGCCCTGTCGCCAAATGCCGTCGACGCCCGATCGGTCAGGCTCTCTCGCATCGCTTCCTGCATAAGCGGGTCGTCTGAAGTCGGGATGAGATCGAGGAGTTCCATCCCTTCACGCTCGGGGAGCATCACGGCCATAGATCTCCACGACCACGGCGCCGCCACCAATGCCCTCGCCAAGCGGCGGTGCCTCGCCCTCGACCGCATTGGCCACGAGCCCCAACGGGCCCACCACCTGGGTGCCTCGTCGATGGAGGTGAGGAGACGATGTGCAAGCAGGTGCTCTGAATACGCTTGGAACGGAAAGGCGACCGCCTCCGACTGATCGAAGGAGGGGCGCAGTTCGATCAGTCCTTCACTCGCCAGCTGCTGGAACAGCGTGTCTGGCCAGGTCCGACCGGTCAACAGGGCGTCGACCTCCGCCTCTGCGACGGCTCGTGAGATCGGCTGCCCGTCATTGTGGAGGATCATGTCGGCAACCCGAGTGACCGCATCTGCGACCGTAGAGCTTGTTGGCGTAAGGCCAAGCTTCGCGGTGACCTTCCGACCGGTCACGTCTGCGTAGCGCTCGAACAGGTTCGACCTCGTGAGGGACTCCGGACTCGTATGGGGGTCCGAAGCGAGAACCTCGCAGTACATTCGGAGGAACAACGGGTTCGAGAATGCTGTCTCGAACAGCGCACGCGTCGGGACCGGGGTACCGAAGAGCTTGCAATAGGCACTGAGGGCCTCGTCCTCGTAGCCGCTGACCCCGCCGTGGCGCACGGTGAGGAGCGACCTCGGTGCCCCCACGACATCGCGATAGTCCGACCGGTAGGAGACCACGAGGGCGACGTGGGGGTACTGCCGAAACTGGGCGAGCATCGCCGGCAGCTCCGCCTGCCAGCGATGGGGCGCCTGTGATTCGTTGATTGCATCGATGACGATGAGAGCGCGACAGCCACGTGCCTCTGCGATGGAGTCCAGGGCCTGGAGGAACTCGTCGCTGTCCGCGCTTAGGCCGCCCAGCGTCTCCGTGACGGCCGGCCACCACGGCCTGTCGCTGAGCCGCTGTCCAAGGATGGCCACCGCAGGCACTCCCCGCTGCAGACAGCGGTCAACCGCGCGCATCAGGGCGTGCGTCTTGCCTTGACCCGCAGGCCCGATGAGCTCGATCACCCGGTCGGTCAGTGCACGGGCGGAGCGCCCTGAGGTCAGGTCAGACAGGGCCTGGAGGGCCGAGATGGCCTCATCCAGGCTACGTCGGTCGTACGTCGGGAGCGCGTCCCGCTTCCGGTAGGCGAGATCGACTAGAGCACCGGCGACCTCCGCCATCCCGACGACGTCGGGAGCGTTCGTGAGAACCGCATCGTCGCCTTCGTTCGTTTGGCCGAACGCAGCGGCACCGATGATGTCGAGCCGGTCGATCAGCGCTGACGCCTCTCCGGGGTCGGCACCCCACATTCCCGCATCGTGCCGCGCCGCAACGCTGGCGCGCTCGACAGAGAGCCGCAGCGCCTTGACGAACTCGGGACCGCAGACCACCGCGTCTAGAACCGAATTCACCGACGCCGCCGAGTCTGCCTCGGGCGTGTAGCGGTGCCCGGCGACTTCGACCGACTCGGCGAACCTGCGTCTGAGCCAGTCATCGCTGATCTCAAGCCCGCCGAACCAGTATTCACGGCGCCCGGCGTGCTCAGCCTGCGCCAGCTTCGCAACGATTTCTCCGGCACGAATGGTGAAGAACTCAACCTGGCTCGCGCCCGCCACGTCCCGCTTCCATCCGGCCACGGCATCGGTCCATCGATCTTGGTCCGACTTTGTCTCCGCCTCTCCGGAGTCGGTGAAGTCGTAGGGCAGGACAAAGGTGAGTTTCGTCAGGGTCGGCCGCTTGCCACAAACCGCCTTGACGGACTCGCGCATGCCGCCCAAAGCATCTGCGAGCGTGTCGTTGAACTTGGCCTGAAACCCCTCCTGATGCCCGTCCTCGTAGACCTCGTACCACTCCACCCCGGCATCGGGGGCTCGCGTCTTGCGGGTCTCGCAGTGCCCTGAGCCAGGCGGCGGACGCAGCTGAAATGCCAGCTCTTCCCAAGCTCGCGCCTGACTGCCTTCATGCGACCGAATCGATCGCAGTCGGACCTCTGCAGAAGCAGAGCTGGAGCCGGTCACGGCTGCAGCCGCCGGTCGAACGGGACCACCGACTCCTCATCGGCGCTGCGACTCTGTCGGTTCGCCGTCGGCATCCATCCATCTTCCCAGACTCCGTCTCACATCCGCTTCCACCCCTCCGCTGACCGCCCATCAGCTGGATGAGCAGTAGTGCTCGGCGCACGTCTCACTCCTTCGCGATCACCAAGCGATGTCAGACCCGATCACAAGGGCCCGATCCGAGCTACTCGGCCGCCGCCAAGAACCGCGTTGGCCAGTGCCCTGGCCCGGTCAGATCGTGTCGGACGAGCAATCCGAACCTCGTGACCACCGCCGCTGCGACATGGAACCGGAATCAAGATCAGGTGGTAACCCGGATAGCCACGGAGCACTCGGTCGTAGCGAGTCGTGCCCTCCGAGCCAGCAGATCGAGGGCGCCTCAGGGCGCGCAGTCCTAACTGGTCACTGGATCGCTGCTCGGAGCCAACCCGATTGGACTTGCCCAGCGGACGTACGAAACTCGCGCTGCCCAGGCTGAGGAGCACCGTTGGTGGGGAGGTCGGCGATGACGAAGCGCTGCAGCGTCAGCGTTACCGACGGTTGCGGTCCGCCGGCTCGGGTGAGTCCGACTCATGCTCGTCCGTGTCATGCCGCCCCGCATCCCGCCCTTCAGACCGGCGGTCACCTCGGCGCGCCGCGGACCTTCGACAGCGCTGGCTGGCCAGGGCGGCGGCGTAGGTTGGGAGTGTGACTACCCTCGACTGCTCCTCGCCGAGGTCAGCGATTGAGACCGCCTCGGCTCTCCTCGACGTGTCGGCACCGCACCTAGAGCGAGTGCTGCGCAGCTTCGAGCCGTTACCCGACGAAGAGCTTGCTGCAGCGAGCGATCCGTTCTGCGCCAACGCCGAGGCAATCGCATCAGCGGCGAACTCTTCGCTGCGTACCGCCCACATCGATACCGCTCTGTACTTCCATGGAACCAGGCAGATCTCATCCACTCGCATCGAGACCCAGGGGCTCTTGCCGCTAGCCCACACTCTCGATTGGATCTGGGATGCGCTACAACGGATCGCTGCGTCGTCCGGGGAACCCCACCACTGGCCCACGTTCCGTCGATACGTCGAGTCCGGCAGATGCCATGACGCCTTCGGGTCAGTCCTGGCGGTGTCATCGAACCCAACGTTGAGGGGCGGACCTTGCGGGATGCTTCTCCGTGACGAGCTTGTGAAACCCCCTGCTGCGACGAGGGACTACCTGTCCTCGCCCGAAGTCGTTGAAGACATCTGTCGTGCCTACACATCGCGACACGGGTTCGACCTGCACAGCCGGTACCTCGACGCAACGACACCGTTCATCGTCACGTTCCGGGCCGCGGCCAACACCGAACACCTTGCATCCGCGCTGGACTATGCGTGGAATCACGTCCGGGGCAACGGACTGCCAGCATTTGTCCAGTCATTCGATGGTTGCGGCCGAGCGGTCCCACCCATCGATGTCACCTCCGTCGCCGACGCCTCGGAGCTCCGCTGAGGGCGCCCAACATCCCCGGCCAACTGGACCTCATGGTCGGCCGCGCTGTGCCATTCGGTGGTCCGTCCCGCAGATCGAGTGTCACCAGACCGCGCAGCAGCCCCGACCGAGCCGCACTTTCAAGCGGGTTCGCTAAGCACAGCAGGTCGATGCGCCCGTCAGATGCTCGCCACCCCGACGATGGTGGCTGGCGGAAGCTCGATGACGACGCGGGACTGGGCCGCTCGGGCTTCAGTGCGAGCATCCGCAGACATGCCGACCAAGTACTTCAGCGTGATCGATCTCGTCCAGTCACCGCCCTCCTCGGATACGAGAGCTGCGTCGCCGGTGATGCGTACCTGCCGGTACGGGCGTTTGCCGTCGCTGCGCTCGTCGTCCTCGATGTCGATGACGAACCCCACTCGAGCGTCGTTGCGGAGCCGGTGCACGTGCGGCTTGCACCGTACGCAGGGGGTGTGACGGTTCTGCATACATGCTGCAGGTCCGCTATCGGGGGCTCTCCAACCGAGCCCGGCCGCAACCGAAAAGCGGCGAAGCCCCTGCAGCTGCAGGGGCTTCGTACCGTCGGGCTGGGGAGATTCGAACTCCCGACCTCTTGACCCCCAGTCAAGCGCGCTAACCAAACTGCGCCACAGCCCGGGGAGCGGTCACCTTAGCGTCGCCACCACCGGAGCACAGAACCGGAACCGGGTTGGACTCGGGTCGGGATCGGTGGTTCTGGCGCGCCTGACGACCCGAGAACCGGGTACCCGCTGAACCGGGCTGGACCGGGGTCAGGATCGGTCGTTCTGGCGCGCCTGGTGACCCGAGAACGGGCGACTCCGAGCCGGGGTCAGCGCGGAGCGATCAGCCGAGGAGCCACTGGATGCCCTGGATCAGCCGCCAGCCCAGGTAGATCACGACGGCGGCCAGGAGCAGCCAGAAGTGCCACGGCACCTTGGAGCTGTGCTCGTCGTCGCGCGGCTCCGCCACCGACTGGGTGATCGCCTCGTCGGGGTCCGCGACGTGGTGACCCTCGGGGCAGTCCCCCTCGGGCGTCAACGTCGACGGCGTGTAGAACTTGCTGCAGTCCTCGCACCACGGCACGGTCGAGCCGCCTCCCGGTCCCCGGCCTCAGACCGGCGGCACGCCGTGGCGGCGCACCGAGAACGTCCGGTCCTTGCCGGCCGCACGCTTCAGACGTCGGGCGATGTCCGAGCGGAGGTCCTCCCACTCGATCACCGCGTCGATGACGAGCTCGGACGCCAACCTCAGCAGGTCGACGTCGGTCTCGTAGATCTCCCGCTGCTCCTCGACGAACGCTGCCCGCTCGGACTCGTCCTCGATCGCCGCGATCTTGTTGGCGAACACGGCGTTGACGGCCGCCTCGGGCCCCATGACCGCGATCTTGGCCGTGGGGAGGGCGATGGTCGCCACCGGTTCGAACGCGGGGCCCGACATGGCGTACAGGCCCGCTCCGTACGCCTTGCGCACGATGACCGAGATCTTGGGCACCGTCGCCTCGCACACTGCGGTGATCATCTTGGCGCCGTGGCGGATGATCCCCTCCCGCTCGACCTGCGACCCGATCATGAAGCCGGGCACGTCGGCCAGGAAGATCAGCGGGATGCCGAACGCGTCGGCCAGCCAGATGAACCGGGCGGCCTTGTCGGCCGAGTCGGTGAACAGCACGCCGCCCTTGTGCATCGGGTTGTTGGCGACGATGCCGACCGGGCGTCCCTCGAGCAGACCGAAGCCCACGACGAGCTCGGGAGCGAACAGCGGCTTGATCTCGAAGAACGACTCGGCGTCGAGGAGGCCGTCGAGCACGTCGTGGACGTCGTAGCCCTGTGCCTCCTCCTCGGGGACGATGTCGGCGGTCAGCTCCCGCACCGGGTCCACGGCGTGGTACTCGGGCGGGCCCTCGCTCCACCGGCTGGGGAGGTAGGTGAGGTAGGCGCGGGCCTGGTGGATGGCGTCCTCGTCGTCGACGGCGAGGTTGTCGCCGCAGCCCGACACGGTGGCGTGCATGCGGGCGCCGCCCATCTCCTCCAGCGAGACGATCTCCCCGATGACCATCTCGGCCATGCGGGGCGAACCCAGGTACATGGAGGCGTTGCCCTCGACCATCACGACCAGGTCGCAGAACGACGGGATGTAGGCGCCGCCGGCCGCAGAGGGTCCGAAGAGGCAGCAGACCTGCGGCACCTTCCCGGACAGCCGCACCTGGTTGTAGAAGATCCGACCCGCGCCCCGACGACCGGGGAACAGCTCGACCTGGTCGGTGATGCGGGCGCCGGCGGAGTCGACGAGCCAGACCACCGGGATCTCGTCACGCAGGGCCGTCTCGGTCAGCCGCACGATCTTCTCGACGGTCCGGGCACCCCATGATCCGGCCTTGACCGTCGGGTCGTTGGCCATGACGGCCACCGGCCGGCCGTCGATCTCGCCGACGCCGGTCACCACTCCGTCGGCCGGCAGGTCCCGGCTCATGGCATCGGTGTAGGGCGCGTTGGCGAGCAGCTGGTCCTCGACAAAGGTCCCCGGGTCGCACAGGAGGTCGATCCGGTCGCGGACGAAGAGCTTGCCCTGCGCCGCCAGCTTCTCCGCGCCGGCGTCGAGGTTGCCTCGACGTGCCCGCGCCGACGCCGCTGCGAACCGGGCGACGGGGCCGTCGCCGGCCCCGTCCGCTCGGGTCGCGTCCTGAGGGTGCGACCCTCCGTCGTCCGGTCCGGCCAACTCAGCCGACCTTCTCGAGGTCGACCGTGAAGACCAGGTCGGAGTTGGCCGGGATGCCCGGTCGACCCTGGGGCCCGTAGGCCAGGTCGGACGGGATGATCAGCGTCCGGCGGCCGCCCTCCTTCATGCCGACGAGTCCCTTGCTCCACCCCTCGATGACGCCCGACAGGGGGAACGTCGCAGGCTCGCCCCGGGACCACGACGAGTCGAACTCCTCGCCGTCGGCGGCCAGGACGCCGGCGTACTGCACGGTCACCGTGCTCTCGGGGGCCGCCTCGGCCCCGGTCCCGACGACCTCGTCGATGATCTGGAGCTCGCCGTTGCCGCGGCAGGCCTGCAGCTCCGGTGCGCCGCGACCGGCGATGGCATCGGGGCCCTCCGTGGCGGTTCCGGCGCTGTAGACCTCCTCGCAGGCGGGAAGATCAGCCGTGGACTTGGTGGTGTCGCCCTTCTCCGCCTTGGGCGAGTCCGCGCTGGAATCGGTCGTCTTGGAACCGGACCCGCCCGTGGACTCGATCGTGGTGGTGGACGCCGACTCGTCGTCGCCGCACGCCGCGGCCACGCCGCTCAGCGCGAGGACCGCGACGCCCGCCGCAGCGAGGCCACGGCGGACTCGACGGGTGCCGCCGACCGTGCTCAACGCCACGAGACGTCCACCAGGTCGACGGTGAACACCAGCGTCTCGTTGGGGGCGATGCCCGCGCCGGGAGGCGGGTTGGCGCCGTAGGCCATGTCGCCGGGGATCACGAGGGTGCGCCGACCGCCGACCTTCATGCCGATCAGACCCTCGCTCCAGCCGCGGATCACGCCGTCGAGCGGGAAGCTGATGGGCGAGCCCCGGTCCCAGGACGCGTCGAACTGCGCGCCGGTCGAGGCGGACACGCCCACGTAGTGGGCCGTGACGGTGGCACCGGCGGTGACCTCGTCGCCGCCACCCTCGACGTCGTCGGTGACGACCAGCTCGGTCACCGCGTCGGTGGCGCCCAGCTGGGGCTTGCCCCGCGCCTCGATCTCGTCACGCACCTGGCTCATGGTCCTCCTCAGGGGTACCTCGGGCCGACGTTGGCCCCGGACGATGGTAGGGGCAGCGGCGACCCCGACCGCGACTCCCGAAGCGGACCTTCAGGGTTCGGCCCGGGCCGTCGGCGCAGCAGCTCAGCTGCCCCGGCGCCGCACCCGCAACTTGATGGGCGTGGCCTCCAGCCCGAACTCCTCCCGCAGCTGGCGCTCCAGGTACCGGAGGTAGCTCGCCGGGATGGTCTTGTTGGCGAACAGCGTGAACGTCGGCGGTTCCGAGGCCCCCTGGGTCGCGTAGAGGACCCGGGCGCCGTGCGGTCCGGGCTGCGCCTGCTGGGCCCGTCGGATCACGTCGTTGACCTGACGGGTCGGGATCCGGGTGTGGTAGGCGTCGATGGAGTCCTCGAGCGCGGGCAGCAGCCGGTGGACGCCCCGCCCCGTGAGCGCCGAGATGCGCAGCACGGCGGCGTCGCCCAGGAAGTGGAGCCGCTGGCCGAGCTGGTACAGCACGTCCTTGCGCTGGTCCTCGTCGAGCAGCTCCCACTTGTTGAGCAGCACCACGATCGGGCAGCCCGCGCCGTCGACCCGCTCGGCCAGCCGCTGGTCCTGGTGCGTCACTCCCTCGGTGGCGTCGATGACCAGCAGCGCGACGTTCGCCTCGTCGACCGCCTTCAGCGCCCGCACCATCGAGAAGTACTCGGTGCCCTCGTCGATGCGCGACTTGCGACGCATCCCGGCGGTGTCGACGAAGCGGAGCGGGCCGATCTCGGTCTCGACCACGGTGTCGACAGCGTCCCTGGTGGTGCCGGGCATGTCGTGGACCACGGCACGGTCCTCGCCGATCAGCCGGTTGAACAGGGTCGACTTGCCGACGTTCGGCCGGCCGACGAGGGCCACGGAGACGACGCCCTCCCCCTCCTCCATGTCGGTCTGCTCGACGTCGATGTCGTCGTCCTCGGGTTCGGGGAGCTCGGAGATGATGATGTCGAGCAGGTCGCCGGTCCGGCGGCCGTGGAGCGCGGAGATGGGGATGGGCTCGCCGAGCCCGAGGGACATCAGCTCCCAGATGAGCGCCTCGTGGCTGGTGTCGTCGACCTTGTTCGCGAGCAGGTGGACCGGCGCGTCGACCGATCGCAGCAGCTGGGCGACCTGGGCGTCGTCCTCGGTGACGCCGACCCTGGCGTCGACCACGAACAGCACGACGTCCGCGTCCGCGATGGCCTGCTCGGACTGGTTGGACACCTTCTTGTCCAGCTCGGAGCCCGCGTTCATCCAGCCGCCGGTGTCGACGAGGAGGAACGGCCGGCCCTGCCACTCGGCCTCGACCTCCTTGCGGTCGCGGGTCACGCCGGGCTTCTCCTCGACGATGGCGACGCGCTTG
This sequence comes from Actinomycetes bacterium, assembly GCA_023434535.1. GTDB lineage: Bacteria > Actinomycetota > Acidimicrobiia > Acidimicrobiales > Microtrichaceae > Dermatobacter. Next base: position 2,561 of record JAEYSR010000078.1, on the reverse strand, counting down.
CCGAGGATCCGGTTCATGAGCGTGGACTTGCCCACGTTCGGGCGGCCGACGATGGCGACGATGGGCAGGTCAGCCACGAGGGCCTCCGATGGTGGGCGCACTCGGCGCGTCGATGTGATCCGGACCGAGCAGCGCGCGCCGGAGCGCCACGCCGTCGGTGGCGACGACCTCGACCCGGCGGGGCAGGTCCTCGGGCCGGGTGCCGTCCAGGAACGTCCCGCGGGAGAGGCAGACGTCGGGCAGCAGGTAGCGGTGGCCCTCGGGCTGCGAGCGCAGCGTCCGGGCGACGTCCTCGCCGACCATGAGGCCGGTCACGCCGATGTTGCCGCCGAAGAACTCGTTGGCGACGGGGACCACGCGGACCGCTCCGTCGTCCAGTCCGGCCCTGCCCTGGCTGCGCAGCAGCTCGTCGACCAGCGGCGTGAGGACCCGGGCGCCGTAGGGCCCGGTCAGGATGGCGATCGGGGCGTCGGGCGCAGGACGGCGGGCGCTCAACGTCACCCCGGTGGCCGTTCCGCCGGTCGGTGCGCCCAGCGATGTCGCATCCGAGGCGGTCGGCCGACCGTCGGACTCCTCGGCGGTCCCGGCGGTGTCGGTGCCGCATCCGACCGTCCGCGGTGCCCGGTACCCGTCGGCCGGTGCGCCGTCGACCCAGTTGAAGAAGCCGGGCTGCACGCCGATGCCCTCGGCGGCGGTCCCCTGCAGCTCGGCCTCGAAGGCCCGGGCCATGCCGATGCCGTCCTCGTGCATCCCGAAGTCGCCGTAGGTGTCGGCCTCGGGGAACGGGCGCCCGGCGAGCAGGTAGTACTCGTCCGCGGCGAAGACCATCCGATGGCCGAGGGCGTCGGCGAAGACCTCCTGCCAGCGGTCGACGATGTCGCAGACCGCGGCGGCCTCCTCCTGCGTGTGCGGGCGCATCCGGGGCTCGTCGCTGTGGGCGCTCACGCCGAGGGGCACCACCGCCACGTCCGCGAGCTCGGGGTACTCGTCGAGCACTCCGCACAGCGTCTGGTCGAGGACGTCGCCGTCGTTGAGACCAGGGCAGACCACGATCTGGCCGTGGACCTCGACCCCGTGGTCCAGCAGCGCCCGCAGCCAGCGGAGGCTGGTCCCACCCCGACGGTTGCGCAGCAGGTCGACCCGGACGTCGGGGTCGGTGGCGTGGATGCTGACGTACAGGGGCGACAGGCCTTCGACGAGGACCCGCTCCAGGTCGGCCTCGGTGAACCGCGTCAGGGTTGTGAAGTTCCCGTACAGGAACGACAGTCGGTAGTCGTCGTCCTTCAGGTACAGGCTGCGGCGCATGCCCGGCGGCAGCTGGTAGATGAAGCAGAACTCGCAGTGGTTGTCGCAGGTCCGGACCTCGTCGAAGACCGGCGACTCGACCTCCAGCCCGAGCGGCTCACCGCTGGACTTGGAGATCTCGATGCTCAGGTCCATGCCGCCCCGGCGCAGCTCGAGCTCGACCTCGGGCTCGTCGGAGAGCACCCGGAACTCGATGACGTCGCGCAACGGTCGCCCACCGATCGCGACGAGCTCGTCGCCCGGAACCACGCCGCCGTGGGCGGCCGGGGATCCGGGCGCGACAGCGACGACGGTGGCGAGAGACATGGCCGACCATGCTACCGCCGCCGCGCATATGCTCCCCGGCGGCGGACAGAGCTGAGGGGGTGCGCCATGGGCGCGAAGTTCCAGGTCATGTCAGGACGCGCTGGGCGTCGTCGGGCGGTCGTCGCGGTGGCTGTGGCTGCGGTGGGGCTGCTGAGCGCGGCGTGCGTCCCCGACCCACCGGCCCCGGCCACCGGCACCTCGCCCAACGACGCGCCACGCGCGTCGGAGGCCGCCTACACGGAGCTCGGGCCCCACGAGGTCGGTGTCACCACGCTGCAGCTCGCCGACCGGTCCGTCGAGGTCTGGTACCCGGCCGACGCCGACGGCATCGGCGACACCCCGGCCGAGAGCTACTACATCCGGGACTTCATCCCGCCGAGCTTCGACGCACTGATCCCGCCGGAGGTCGACCCGCCGTTCGCCACGATCGCCCACCGCGACGTGCCGGCCGACACCACCGACGGGCCGTACCCGCTGGTGCTGTTCTCCCACGGGTTCGCCAGCTACCGACTGCAGTCGACCAAGCTCACGACGCACCTCGCGTCCTGGGGCTTCGTCGTGATCTCGCCCGACTACCTCGAGCGCGGCCTCTCCAGCGTGCTGGGTTCGCCGCCCGCGTCCGCCCGCCCCGACACCACGATCGCGGACGAGGCGATCCAGGCGGTGAAGGCCGAGGACGCTGCGCCGAGCAGCCTGCTGAGCGGCATCGTCGACTCGTCGAAGGTGTACCCGGTCGGCCACTCGGCCGGCGGCGGCACCTCCATCCGCCTGCTCACCCGGCCCGACGTGCCGTCGGCCATCCCGCTGAGCGCCGGCGTGTCGCTGCTCAGCATCGTCCAGGGCAACGCTCCGGAGCTGCCCGCCGACAAGGCCGTCATGTGGCTCAGCGGCGTGCAGGACGGGATCGCGTCGATCGACGGCGTGCGGACCGGCTACGACTACACGGCCGG
>JAEYSR010000066.1 GCA_023434535.1 Actinomycetes bacterium | reverse complement strand
CTCGGCGATCCCACGGCGGCGGCTGCAGAGGCGGATGCGTTCGTGCGCCGCCTGGACCGCGACCTCGGCGTGCAACCGGAGCCGGAGACGACGACCCTGTTCGCCACGGTGCGTCGAGCGGTCGCGGACGAGCGGCCGCGCCGGTCGGTGCCCATCGTCGCGGACAACGCGCACGGCCCCCTCGTGGGCCGTGACGCCGAGCTGGCCGAGCTGCGCGCGGCGTTCGACGAGGCGCGGCTCGGAGCGGTGGCGCGGTCGGCCCTCCTGATCGGCGAGCCGGGAGCCGGCAAGACCAGGCTGGCGCTGGAGGCCACGGGGTTCGTGGACGAGGGCGTGGTGCTGTGGGGTCGGTGCAGCGCCGACCGCCGCGTCAGCTTCGAGCCCGTCGTGGAGGCGCTCGACCGGGCCCTGCCGTCGGGCCTCGGACCGCTGATCGAACCGGGCGACGGCACCGACCTCTTCACGAAGCTGACCGAGCAGCTCCGTTCGCTGGTCGACGGTCCGTCGGTCTGGGTCGTCGACGACCTCCACTGGGCCAACGACGACACCGCCGCCCTCCTCACGCATGCGATCGCTGCCGTCGCGGACCTCCCGCTCCTGGTCGTGATCACGTCGCGCGGTCGCGACGGTGCCGCCGCCGAGGTGCTCGAGGCCGCGGCGCGGACCGTCCCGATGCGGACCCTGCAGCTCGGCGGGCTCGACGTCGACGCCGTCCGGGACCTCCTGACGCGCACCGGTGTGGCCGACGCCGAGGCCATGGGAGCGCGGGTCACGGAGCGGACCGGCGGCAACCCATACTTCCTCCGCGAGCTGATCCGGTCGAGCGCCGACGGGGTGCTCGATCCCGACGCGCTGCCCGCCTCGCTGAGGTCCTGGATCGACCACCGTGTGGCCGCTCTCGATCCCGGGCCGGCCGAGGTCCTGGCGGCGGCCGCCGTCCTGGGGGCCCAGACCGACGTGGACCTCATCGCAGCGACCGTCGGCCGGCCGACGGGCGAGGTCGTGGCCGATGTCGCCACGCTGCTGGCCGCCGGCCTGCTCGTCGAGCCCGACGGCACCGGGGCGGACGTGGGCTTCGCCCATGCTCTGACCCGCACGGCGGTCCAGGAGTCCCTGCCCCGTGCCGTGGCGAACCACCTCCACCTGTCGGCAGCAGACGCTGTGGTGTCGCTGAGGCCCGATGCATCGGCGGCAGAGGTCGCCGAGCACCTCGCGCTCGCCGGTCCGCGGGCGGACGAGCGCGCAGTGCCCGCCCTGGTCGCAGCCGGGGACGAGGCTCTCGCCGCCACGGCATGGACGTCCGCGTCCCAGTGGTTCGCCGACGTCCTCGCCCGTCGACCCGATCCGGGCCCGGAGCGGGTCGACGCACTGGTCGGCCTCGGTGCCGCCGTGCGCGGGCTGGGCGACCGCGCCCGGGCGAGGGAGGTGCTGGACGAGGCGCTCGAGTCGGCTCGCACCCTGGGTCTGCCGCGCCATGCGGCGAGGGCCTCGCTCGGTCTGGTGGGCGGCGGCGCCCGCGGTGTGTCCGACGAGCTGGCCGACTCGGACCGGTCCGAGCTGCTTCGCTCGGCGCTCGACGCGCTGGGTCCGGACGACGACGACCTCCGCATCCCGCTGCAGCTCGAGCTCGCGCTGGCCCTGCTGCTGACGGACAGCGACGACGAACGTCGCGATCTGGCCGACGAGGCGCTGGTCCGGGCTCGTGCGCTGGGCCGCCCCGATCTGCTCGGTCGGGCCCTGGTCGGCCACCGCTTGGCCCACCACGGCCCGGAGCACGCCGAGCTGCGGCTCTCGGAGGCCGACGAGGTGCTGCGGATCGACCCCCGCCACCGCACCCACGACGTCACCGTGGCCGCACTGATGTCACGCCACGAGGACGCCCTCCTCGTCGGTGACCGCCCGCTGGCGCGGGCCGCGTTGGCCGCTGCCGACGAGGCGGTCACGGCGTCGGGCCACCCGTATTGGCAGTGGGTCGTGCGCACCTGGCAGGGGTTGGACGCCATCATCGACGGTCGGCTGGACGAGGCGGAGGCGTTGGCCTTCGAGGCGGTGTCCCTGCAGGCCGATCACCCCGAGGCGACGGCGTGCCTGGGGGTGAACCTGGTCGACGTGAGGCTGTTCCAGGGTCGGGCCGGCGAGGTGGTCGACCTCCTCGCCGCAGCGGCGGTCACCAACCCCCACATCCCGACCTACCGGGCGGTCCTCGCGCTGTGCGCCGCGGAGTCCGGCGACGTCGGTCGCGCCGAGGACGAGTACCGCTGGTTCGCCGACTCGGGGTTCGCGGGTGTCCCTGACGACACGAACCGGCTGCTCTGCCTGGCCGTCCTCGCGGATGTGGCCGCGGCGATCGGTGACGAGGTCGGCGCGCTCGCCCTGCTCGAGCTCCTCGCCCCGCACTCGGACCGGCAGGTGGTGCTCAACTGCTTCGCCGGCGGCGGCGCCTACTGGGGTCCGGTCGATGCGCAGCTCGGTCGCCTCCACCTCCTGCTCGGCGACCGGGACGCCGCCGCGCACCACCTGCTGGCGGCGCGTGAGTCGGCGGCGGCGTTCGAAGCCCCTCTGGCCCTCGCCCGCATCCCGGTCGTCCCCTGACGGCTCGCCCGGCGGACGGGCCCCGCCCGCTCTCGGGTCATCAGGCGCGCCGCATCGACGCGTGATGACCCGAGGTCGGCGGACGCCGGGTCAGGTCAGCGGCACTGACCGAGCTCGGTGCTGGCCGACAGGTCGGCCAGAGGCCAGCAGTAGGCGTAGTCCGCACCGCGGCCGACCCGCACCTGGTACTTCTCGGGATCGAGGTCCTTGGGGGCGAACGCGTTGCTCGTGACCTCGAGTTCGGTGGAGTTCAGCGGCTCGGCCGCGTCGGTCGCCTCCCATCCGACGATCGCGCACGTGGGTGAGGTGGTCCCGGCGGGCGGCGCAGGGCGCAGCAGCGTGTTGGGGGCCGACGTCACCAGGCCGGTCTGGCCGTTCATGGCGACGAACCAGCCGTCGGTCGCGGTCGAGTTCTCGCCGACGCCGACCAGCACGATCTCGGGGAGCATGGACACGTCGGGCAGCGGCGGGCGCACGTCGTTCGGGGTCACGTTGGCGTCCGGCGTCTCGGCGACGACCTGGTAGGCGGTGATCTCGGCGGCCAGGCGCTGGGTGTTGACCGGCGTGCCGCCCGGGCAGTCCGACTGGTCGGTCGCCCCGGTGATGCGCAGGTTGCGGATCTCGTAGACGAGCGCCGCGCCGTCCTCGCCGGGGATGCGCAGCGTCGCGTCGTCGACGATCGTGTCGCCGCTGCGGTCGGGACCGGTGCCGGCGGCATCCGCATCACCGCCGGGCGCCGTGGTCGCGCTCGCGGAGTCGGCCGAGGTCGTGGAGCGGTCGGCCTCGTCCGATCCGTCGTCCGACGAGCACGCCGCCGCGGTGAGCAGCGCCAGGGTGGTCAGGGCGAGGGTGGTCAGTGCGACGGCGGCCAGGCGGGACCCGACCGATCGACCTCGATGCATGCCGCGGTCCTCTCGATCGGGTGCGGTCGGCACCCTACCGAGTCGAGCGCCGTCAGTCGGCGTCGAACAGCGCCCGCACGTCGTCGGCGTCGAGCGAGCCCGACAGCACGTCGTCGCCGTCCATGACGCTCGAGAAGATCGAGGCCTTGCGGGCCTTGAGCTCCATCACCTTCTCCTCGATCGTCCCGACCGACACGTAGCGATACACCATGACGGGGTTCTCCTGGCCGATCCGGTGGGTGCGGTCGACCGCCTGCGTCTCGGTCGCGGGGTTCCACCACGGGTCGAGGATGAAGCAGTAGTCGGCCTCGGTGAGGTTCAGCCCGAAGCCTCCGGCCTTGAGGCTGATGACGAACACCGGGGCGTCGCCGTCCTTGAACGAGGCGATCGCCTCGTCCCGTCGACGGGTCCTGCCGTCGAGGTAGGCGTAGGCGATGCCGGCCTCGTCCAGCCGCTCCCTGACCAGCGACAGGTACCGGGTGAACTGGCTGAACACGAGCGCCTTGTGCCCCTCGGCGACCACCTGCGTCAGGTCGACCAGGAGCTGGTCGAGCTTGGCGGAGCCGACGTCACGGTCGTCGGGATCCACGAGGCCCGGGTCCAGAGCGAGCTGGCGCAGGATCGTGAGCGACTTCAGGATCTCGAACCGGTGCTGCTGCACGTCGCCGACCAGGCCGAGCACCTTCTGGCGTTGGCGTTGCAGCTGGGCCTGGTAGATCCGCTGGTGGCGCGGACTCAACTCGATGTCGACGGTCTGCTCGGTCTTGGGCGGCAGCTCGGTCAGCACCTCGTCCTTGGTGCGTCGACGCATGAGCGGTGCGACCCGGCGCCGCAGGGTGGCGAGCATCCGCGGCGCCTTCCCGCTCTCGATGGGCTTGCGGTACACCTCGGCGAACCGGCGGGGGTCCGGGTAGAGCCCGGGCGCGGTGATCGACAGCAGCGACCAGAGATCCATGAGGCTGTTCTCGATCGGCGTGCCGGTGATCGCCAGCTTCATGGGCGCGTCCAGGCGGCGGGCGCACTGGTACGCCTTGCTCTGGTGGTTCTTGACGAACTGCGCCTCGTCCAGGACCAGCACGTCCCAGTCGAGCGACGAGTACGCCTCGAACTCCAGGCGGAACAGGGCGTAGGACGTGACCACGATCCGGGCGTCGCCGACGGTGTCGGCCAGGGGTGCGCCGCGCCGCTTCTGCGTCCCTCGGATGGTCCGCACCTCCACCCCGGGAGCGAACCGCTCGGCCTCCCGGTGCCAGTTCTCGACGACGCTCGTCGGCGCCACCACCAGGAAGCGGGCGTCGGGCTCGGACTCCAGGACGTGGAGGAAGAGAGCGAGGGTCTGGACGGTCTTGCCCAGTCCCATGTCGTCGGCCAGCACGCCACCCAGGCCGTGGGCGTGGAGGAACGCCAGCCAGTCGAGGCCCTCCTGCTGGTAGTGGCGCAGCTCCGCGTTCAGGCTCGCCGGCGGTGCGATCGGAACCGGGGCGTCGAGGTCCCGCATGGCCGCGATGCGCTCCTCCCACCGGCGCGACTGCGAGGCGATGACGCCGAGGCCCGTGAGCTCGTCCCACCAGCTGGTCTGGAACCGGTTGATGCGGACGTTGCCGGTGCCGTCGTGCTCGGCCAGCCCGCGTGCCTCCTCGATGAGCTCCCTGAGGCGGTCCAGCTCGGGTCGGTCGAGGTCGATCCAGGTGCCGCTCGGCAGGACCAGGACCGGCTCACCCAGGCTGAGGGCGGTGAAGAGACGTGAGAACTCGACCGGCTCGTCGTCGACGGTGACGCGGACCGACAGGTCGAACCAGTCGTTGCCCTGCTCCGCTCCGTCGTTGACCTCCAGCTCGATCAGCGGGTCCCCGGTGGACTCGTGGAGCGTGGGGGCGTCGCCGGACACCTCGACGACGACCTGGTCCCGCTCGATCAGCCACGGCACGACCTGCGCGAACAGGATCACCGTGTCCACGCCCGTCACCGTGCGGTCCGCCGGCCGACCGGCCACGTCGACGAGGCCGTCCATCAGGTCGGTCGGCAGCTCCAGAGAGGCCACCAGCGCCCGTTCGGCGGCCCGGTCGCGGCCCACCCCGAGCGGTGACAGCAGCGGGTGGTCCGTCCGACGTCGCCCCCTCCGGTAGCGGGCGACCCAGGACAGCGACGCGGCATCGACGCTCTCGTGGCGGATGAGCGCCACGATGCCCTCGAGAGCGCTCTCCTCGATGGTGACGGAGTCGTCGGACGATCCGACGGTGGCGACCTGGGCGAGCTGCGGTTGGTACACGTCGATCAGCTCGTCGACGTCCCGTTCGGGCACGTGGACGAGGCCGCCCGTGATCAGCGTCTGCACCGAGTCGTGCAGCGGTCGGTCCAGGGGGATCAGGCCGATGTCAGGACCGTGGAGGACGACCACGCCGCTGGTCGGTCGTCCGATCATCCACTGGTCGCCGGGGGCATCGGTGACCGGTCGACCCTCGTGGGCGATGTGGGCGCTCAGCTGGATGCCGCCGCCGTCCGCGGCGCGCATGTCGACCTGGGCCGTGGCGGGGGTGGGCGAGAGGATCACGGTGCCCTGGCGGTTCTCGGACACGAGCTGGACGCCGGCGTCCACCGCGTGGCGGAGCGCGGTCCAGACGCCGGGCCCGAACCGGTCGAGGGCGAGGGCGCTGCCGCGTCGGGCCCAGCCGAGCTCCGAGTTGCCCGCGGCCAGCGAGCGCAGCGCGGCCAGGTGGTCGGGGTCGACGTCGCGCTGCTCCCAGCCGTACCCCTGGGTCAGGTCCTGCCACGACGCGCCGGTCTTGACCCACTTGCCCTTGGCGCCCATCCGCAGCGGCCGGATGGTGATCTGCATGTCCGGTGTGGGGTCCCGGTGATAGGTCCGCGGGATGGTGGCGCTGAACTCGAGCGCCAGGGGCACGATGGTGTCGGGGTCGTGGTCGAATCCGGACAGCGCCCGCCTCCACCCGGGAGGGCCGGCCGGCATGTCGGGCCACACGGCGGGCCTCCGTCCGGCGCCGCTCCCACGCGCTGCTCCGCCACGGCCGGCCGCACTGGGACCCGGGCTCGAACCGTCGCCCGGTGCGGAGCCGGAGCGGGCTGCATTGCCCGGGTCGGTGTGGTTGGCGAGCGCCTGCTGGCGCATCATCGTGAGGATGAGCGCGACGGCGTGCTTGCAGCCCCCGCCGAGAGGGCAGTCGCACACGTCGGACACCACGATCCCGCGTGGCCCGTCGTGCCAGTCGAGCTCGACCGTGTAGGGCTCGGGCCGGGTGCCCCGGACCTCGGCGACCGCCCAGCCGGCCTCGGAACGGACCACGTTCACCCGGCCCTCCGCGGCGTAGCGGACCCCGCGGTTGACCGCCCCCGAGTCGTACGCGGCCAGCGCGGCGGGGTCGCCCAAGCGGAGCTGATCGGGCCCTTCCATGACGTCGGAACCTACACACCGGGCCGGACAGGCCGGTCGGCGCTGCGCCGGCCGGCACGGTGCCCGATACTGGGACGATGGTCGAGCCACCGGTTCCCGACGGACGCACTCCCCGGCAGCGGATGCTCGACGGCGACCTCTACATCGCCGACGATCCGGAGCTGGCGGCGGCCGACCTCCGGGCCCGTCGACTGGAGGAGCGCTACAACGCCACCGACGCGGCCGACGGCGACGGACGCCGGGCGATCCTGGAGGAGCTGCTCGGCTCGATCGGGGAGGGGACGGTCATCCGGCCGCCGTTCCACTGCGACTACGGCTCCAACATCACGATCGGTGCGTCGTGCTTCGCCAACTTCGGTCTGGTGGCGCTGGACGTCGCGCCGATCACGATCGGCGACCACGTGCAGATGGCCACGAACGTGCAGCTGCTGACGCCGACGCACCCGATCGACCCCGACCTCCGGCGCGCCGGTTGGGAGGCGGCCGAACCCATCGTGATCGGCGACAACGTGTGGCTCGGAGGCGGCGTGATCGTGCTGCCGGGCGTGACGATCGGCGACGACACGGTGGTCGGCGCCGGCTCCGTGGTGACCCGTGACCTGCCGCCGGGGGTGGTGGCGGTCGGCAACCCGGCACGTGTCATCCGTCGGATCGACGGCACCCCGGTCGACTGAGCGCCCGTCGGTCGTCCGTCGGGCGCGGACCGGCCTGCGAACGCCGGCCGGCCGGTCGTCAGACGGATGCCGTCTCCGCCCCGGTCCCGTTGCCGGAGCGCCGGCCCCGGAGCCACCGCCACCCGCCGGTCGACCACAGGGCCCAGAGGACGAGGATCGGTTGGAAGAACAGGCGGGCGAACCGCTTGGCGTCGGTGTCGAGCCCGAAGGCGTTGGTGTGCTCCACGTACTGGGCGATGTTGCCGGGGAAGATCACGATGAAGAACCCGGCGGCGACCACTCCGACCGGTGCCGAGCGCCGACCGCTGAGGATCAGCGCGGCGCCGAGCAGCAGCTCGACGATCCCCGAGACGATGACCACGGCATCGTCGTCGACCGGGAACCACGACGGCACCTGGGCCTGGAACTCCTCGCGCTGCACGGTGAGGTGGCCGGTGCCGGCGACCAGGAGCGCAGCGCCGAGCCCCCAGCGTGCGATCGTGCGGACGGGGTCCTTCGTGCGGCCTGTGGCCTTCGTGCGAGATGCGTCCTTCGTGCGAGCTGCGTCGTTCCCGGTGCTCATCGTTGATCCGTTCCGTCGGTGGTCGATCCGTGGGCCCGGTCACAGTCAACTCCCCACCCGATGCGCAGATTCCGGATCGACGGCGTTCGTCGTCCTTCGGGGGCGACTCGATGCGAGCACGGCACCGCCGGCGACGTCCATGGGGACCGCGACCCGCGCCGGTAGCGTCGACGCTCGGCATCGAGGAGACGGAGTCTGGTGATGGGTGACGCGCGGGTCGGCGCGGGACGGGTGGTCGCGGCGATCGCACTGCTGGTGTCTCTCGTCGCCGCGGGCTCGTGCGGCAGCGGCAACGGCTCCGGCGGGCTCGCCTCAGCCACGGCGACGCGTCCGACCACCACGGCGGAGCCCCAGGCGTCGACCACGACGCCCACCACGGCACCGCCGCCCAGCACGACGGCACCGACGACGACGGCTCCCGCCGGCGTGACGGTCACCGAGGTGGTCGACGGCGACACGATCGTGGTCGAGGGCGGTGTGCGCGTGCGCCTCATCGGCATCGACACCCCCGAGCGGGGCGCACCCGGCTTCCACGAGTCGGCCGCAGCGCTCTCTGCCCTGGTGGCCGGCAAGCGTGTGCAGCTGGTGGCGGGCGCCCGGGACGACGTGGACAAGTACGGCCGGCTGCTCCGCTACGTGGAGGTCGATGGGGTCGACGCCAACCTCGAGATGCTGCGGTCAGGCCACGCCCGCACCCGCTACGACTCGCGGGATGGGTACGGCGCCCACGCCCGCGAGGCCGAGTACGTGGCGGCCGACGCGGCGTCGCCCGACCTGTGGTCCGTGCCGGCGCCACCCTCGGCCCCGGTGACGACCGCGGCACCTCCACAGCCCGCCCCTCTCGCCGGCGGAGGCACGGACCCCCGGTTCGGGACCTGCAAGGAGGCGATCGCCAACGGCTTCGGCCCGTACCGGCGCGGCGTCGATCCGGAGTACGACTGGTACCGCGACGCCGACAGCGACGGGATCGTCTGCGAGTAGTTGCAGACCTGGACGACTCCGACGTCGATCCGAGGTCGATTCGTACACTCGGACCATGGGCGGACGACGGGACTTGGGAGGCGTCGCCGGCGATCCGTCGATCGTCGGCGACGTGTCAGAACTGTTGCCGATCGGCGACGAGCCGGTCGAGGAGAGCATCCGCTGGGCCCGGGTCGATGCGGAGCTGCGAGGCGTGTCCATGGGGGAGGCGCTCGCCTGTCGCGCCGCGGCCCACGCCGCGCTGGACGCCCACCGTGATGCCTGGGACGCGGCCATCACGGAGGTGGAGGACGGCGACCGCTTCACAGACGCCGTCGCCGTGGCTTCCGAGTCGGGGGTGACGCTCGCTCTGGTGACGGCGTTCAACCCGATGACGGTCGAGCTGTC
>JAEYSR010000296.1 GCA_023434535.1 Actinomycetes bacterium | reverse complement strand
CACGACGACCGATCGGGGCGACGGCGGCGCCCCGGCCGGCACCGCAGGCCGCGACGGGGTCGGCGACCCGTACTTCCCCCAGGCCGGGAACTCCGGCTACGACGTGGAGCGCTACGACTTGGTGATGGCGGTCACGATCGAGGGCACCGACCACCTCGACGCCACCGCCACCATCACCCTGACCCCGACCGAGCCGCTGGCCAGCTTCCACCTCGACCTGCTCGGCTTCGAGGTCGCCTCGGTGACCGTGGACGGCAGCGCCGCCGCGTTCACCCGCGACGGTCGCGAGCTCGTCGTCACACCGGCGGACGCACTGGCACCCGGCGAGCCGACGACCGTGGTCGTCGCCTACGCCGGGACGCCGGGACGCACCGACAGCTCCTCGCCCGACGGCGGCCTGATCGGCGACGGCGGTTGGGTGGACCTGTCGGACAGCTGGTCGACGGTGATCGCCGAGCCGATCGGAGCGGCCACGTGGTTCCCGTCCAACGACCACCCGTCCGACAAGGCGGTCGTGAACGTGACGGCGACGGTCCCGACTCCGCTCGAGGCGGTGGCGGGCGGCCGTCTGGTGGAGCGCACCGATGGGCCCACCACGTCGACGTTCCGCTGGCAGGCCGCCGAGCCGATGTCGCCCTACCTCGCGAGCCTGACCGTGGGCGACATGGATCTCGTCGGGCAGGTGGGCCCACCGGGGATCACGATCCTGAACGCCGTCCCCGTCACCGAGCCCGAGCTGCTCCAAGGGGCCCTCTCCCGGTTCCCGGAGATGCTGACGTTCTTCGCCGAGCGGTTCGGTCCGTATCCGTTCGCGGATGCCGGCAACGTGGTCGTGCCCCGACTTCCGCCGCTCGCCCTCGAGACGCAGACCCGGTCCGTCCTCTCCCTCGCCATCATGAACCCCGACCGGGGCACGACCGCCGACGAGGTCACCGCGCACGAGCTCACCCACCAGTGGTTCGGCGACGCGGTGGGACCGGCGGCGTGGAACGCGGTCTGGCTGAACGAGGGCTTCGCGACCTACGGCGAGTGGCTGTGGCTCGAGCACATCGGCGGTCCGACGGTCGAGCAGTCGGCCCGCGACGCCCACGACGACGACCCCGACCTGGACGTCCCGCCGGCCGAACCCGGTGCCGCACAGCTCTTCGGTCGCTCGGTCTACGAACGGGGCGGCATGTTCCTGGTCGAGCTCCGCAAGGTGATGGGCGAGACCGCCTTCCACCAACTGCTCCGCACGTGGGTCGACGAGTACCGCTTCGGCGTGGCGACCACGGAGCAGTTCGTCGCGCTGGCGGTGGCCGAGGCCGGACCGGCGGGACCGCAGGTCCAGGCGCTGGCCGATGACTGGTTGTACGGGGCGAACCTCCCCGAGCTCCGGCCCTGACTGGCAAGATCGAGGGATGCCGCCCTCTCCGACCCCCGCAACCGGCGTGCGCACGTCCGATGACGCCGACGCCCACGAGGTGGCGGTCGACGGTCGAACCGCTCGGCGGGAGCGCAACCGGGAGGCGGTGCTGGACGCGGTCATCGACCTCTTCGCCGAGGATCGCCTGGTGCCCTCGCCGACCCAGGTCGCGGAGCGCTCCGGCGTCTCGCTCCGATCGGTCTATCGCTACTTCGAGGACGAGGACTCCCTGGTCAGGTCCGCCATCACGCACAACATGGAGCGGATCCGCCCGTACATGGCGCTCGACCGCCCCGGCGAGGGATCTCTGGAGTCGCGGATCCGCCGGACGGTGGCGGCGCGCCTCGAGCTGTTCGATCAGGCAGCCCCCCTGATGCGTGCCGTGATCCACAGCTCCCACTCGACCCCGGTGCTCGCGGCACGGCTGCGCGAATCCCGGGCCGAGATGCGCGAGCAGGTCCTCGGGATGTTCGAACCCGAGCTCGCCGCGCTCCGACCGCCGATCCGCCGCGAGACCGCCGACATCATCGACCTTGTCCTCTCCTACGAGGCGATGGATCAGCTCCGGCGGAGCACCGGCCGGGACGCCGACGTCGCCGGCGCCGTCATGCGCCGGATGCTGCGGTCGGCGCTCCCCGGCTGAGCCGGATCACCGCACGCCAGGACGATCTCTCGGCACACTCGCAGCCCGGCGCCCACTGCGGCACGGCAGATCCGTCGAACTGCTTCAGAACCACCAGGCCGATGCCGATCGTTAGTTGGCAGACCTACTGACACTTCCTGCGACGGTCTGCACAGATCCGGACCTCTGCCTTCCATGACAACGGACTCCGCTCCCATGACCGTGCCCCGACCGACCCACCGGGCCGCAGCTGTCGCCGCGGCGATCGCCGTCGTCTGCCTCGCGCTCGTCGCCACCCGTCCGGCCGGAGCCGCCACCGACACCACCACCTTCACGGCGGACGGGACCTGGACGGTCCCCGACGGCGTCACGTCGGTGACGGTCGTCGCGACCGGCGGCAGCGGCGGCGGCGTCACCTGCGGCTCCGCCACCACTTCAGGCGGCCGCGCGGCGGTCGTGAGCACCATCCTCGCGGTCAGTCCCGGCGACGTGCTCGACATCAACATCGGCGGCACAGGGCAGGGCCGCCCCAACTGCGGCGAGTCGACCCAGACCTCCGCAGCCGCAGGCGGCGGTGGTCGGGGAGCGGGCGGCTCGGCCGCGCCGGGAGCCGGCGGTGGCGGGGCGACCGACGTGAGGGTCGGCGGCGTCACGGTGTCGGACCGGGTCATCGTGGCCGGCGGAGGCGGCGGGGCCTCACGGAGCGCCGAGGGCGGATCGAGCTCACAGAACGGCTCCAACGGCAGCGTCTTGGGGTCATCGGCCGGGTCCGGCGCAACGCAGAGCGGTGCAGGAGCGGGAGGCGGCACCGGATCGGCCGGGTCCGGCGGAACCGGCGGCAACGGGGGGCTGAGCGGCGACAGCACCGCCGGAGGCGGCGGCGGAGGTGGCGGGTACTTCGGCGGCGGAGGAGGCGGAGCCACTCGACTCCGAGCGAGCGGTGGAGGCGGCGGGTCCAGCTTCGCCGGGACGAACACGTCGGACACGACCTACTCGACGAGCTCGTCGGCTGGCACCGGATCGGTCCGGATCACCTGGACGCTCCCGACGACAACCACCACGACGACCACGACGACGAGCACGACGACAACCGAGCCCACCACCACGACCACCGAATCGACGACGACCACCACCGAACCCACCACCACGACCACCGAATCGACGACGACGACCACCCAACCCACCACCACGACGAGCAGCGGACCGACCACGTCCACGACCACCACGAGCACCCCGCCCTCCGGTCCGACCGTGACCCCCGACGACGGGCCGGCCGACGGTGCGACCGCGACGGTGGGTGGCACCATCTCGTTCAGCAGCAGCGGTTGGAAGGCAGGTGCGACCATCACGGTCGTCGCCCACTCCGACCCGGTCCTGCTCGGAACGGCGCAGGCGTCAGGCGCCGGGACCCTCGATGCCACGTTCGCGCTGCCCTCGAGCATCACCCCCGGCACCCACACGCTGATCCTGACCGGCCTCGGCGCCGACGGGCAGCCCGCGACGGCCACCATGGCGCTCATCATCATGACGGTCCCGGCCCCGGCATCCCTACGGGGCGCGCCGCTCAGCCTCGGCCGAGGGGCGACCACGCCGGCGGCCCCGAGCGATGCCCCCATCTCGTTCACCGGCTGAGAACGCCGGCGCGGCGCGGTCCTCGTGGCGAGCGCACCGGCGCCTTTGGCACGATGGTTGCCAGAAGGCAGAGCTGACGAGGAGGCCCATCCGATGAGCGAACGAGCCGAGACCGCCGAACCGGATCCGACCGCCGCCGCCATGGGCCTGACCGTCCGCTACGGCACGGTCGACCACGACGCGTTCGAGATGCTGGGTTCCTTCCCGCCCGAGGACGACGGCCCGGTGTGGATGGTCAACCTCATGCGCTACCGGGACCGCGCGGACTACGTGGACGGCCGCGACACGGACCTCACGGGCCGGGAGGCAGACGACCTGTACGCACCGCTCGACACACTCGCCGACCTGGGCGCCGAGGTGGTCCTGTTCGGCGAGGTCGAGGACCAGCTGCTCGGCGACGGGCCCAGGTGGGACCGCGTCGCGGTCGTGAAGTACCCGACCCGCAGGTCCTTCGTGGAGATGCAGACCCGGCCCGACTTCCAGGAGCACCACGCCCACAAGGACGCGGGGATGGAGGCCACGTTCATCATCGCCGGACAGCCGTTCGCTCCGCCGACGTGGGACGGCGAGGTGCCCGACCCCGCGGCCGTCCCGCACCCCTCCAGCGCCGAGGACGGCCCGGTGGTCGTCGTCCACGTGATCCAGTTCGACCGAACGGGTCTCGACACGCCGGAGGCTCTGGCCGAGAGCATCGCCCACATGGACGCCTACCAGGCCCACGCAGCGACGGTCGCCGTGCCCCACGGCGTGACCATCGACGGCTGGTTCCGGGCGGAGGGGACCGTCGTCGGCGACGGCCGCCGCTGGGACCAGGTCCGCTTCAACCGCTTCCCGTCCAAGGCCGCGTTCATGGCGGTCGTGATGGACCCACGGCGCCTGGAGGTGCAGGCCGAGCACCGGGAGACCGCCATGAGCGACACCTACACGCTCATCGTCCGCCCGTTGATCGACAGGCTCCCGCAGTCGTGGGAGGGCCTGGTCTGACCGGAACCCCCGTCCGACGGCGCCGAGCGGCCGATCTCGGATCGCAGCGACGCCTCACCAGTCGGGCTGATCCGAGGTCGCCGAGATGGTCGAGCTCGCGGTGACGGCGGACGCTGATCAGTCGTCGACGAGGACCCGGCGGACCGAGAGACCGATCCGGTGCTTCGACGTGTCGACGCTCATGATCTTCACCATGACGTCCTCACCCGGGATGACCAGCTGGTCGGGTCGGTAGCCGGGCACGTCGGACAGCTCCGACATGTGGATCAGGCCCTCGGCCCCCGACTCGAGCTTGGCGAACGCCCCGTACTCCACGACCCGGGTGATGACCGCCGGCACGATCGCCCCGACCTCGAGTCCTGCGTAGGGGTCCGGCATCGTCCGCTTGATCGACAGCGACACCCGCTTCTTGGAGCGGTTGACGTCGAGCACCTCGACCGTCACCTGGTCGCCGACCGACACCACGTCGAACGGAGCACCGAAGCGCGCCCACGAGAGCTCCGACCGGTGGACCAGCCCGCGCACTCCTCCGAGGTCGACCACGGCGCCGTAGTCGGCGACCGACACGACCTTGCCGGTGGCGGTGCTGCCGACCTTGATCGACGAGAGGCGGTCCTTCTCCTCCTTGCGGCGCTGACGACGCTGCAGGTCGCGTCGGGACACCACCAGGCGATCACGGGCCCGATCGGCCTCGGTGACCAGGACCTCCACCTCGCGCCCGACCAGCGCCCGCGGGTCCGCGACGGTGACCGTGACCGGCGCCCGCTCCGGCTCGACCGCGGTGGGAGCGGCCTCGACCACGGGTTCGCCGACGACCTGCTGCCCGTCGCCGGCGACCGCGTTCGTGTCGACCGCGTCACCGTCGACCGCGTTCGTGTCGCCCTCAGCCCCACCACCTGCGGCCGGCTCGGCCGCGGCGGACTCGGCCGGCTCGGATCCCCCCGACTGGACCGACTCGTCGGCCGTCTCGGCGGGGACCTCGATCTCGATGTCGCCGATGAGCGACGTCGGCAGGAAGGCGCGGAGACCGAGGTCCACGACGACGCCCCCCTTCACCTCCTTGGTCACCCGTCCGGTCAACGGCGTGTGCTCGGCGCGGGCCTTCTCCACCCGCTGCCACGCGAGCTCGGTGCGGGCCCATCGGTGCGACAGCGCCACCCGACCCCGACGGTCGTCGTCGCGGCTGAGGACCGCCGCCGGCACCGTCGATCCGACCGACGGGGCCTCGGGGAAGTCCCTGCGGTCGATCACACCGGTGCGACCGTCGGCGAGGCGGACCTCCACCTCGGCGCCGTCGACCCGCAGGACGTCGACGTCCACGATGTGCGCCGGCGGCGGCGCGGTGCGGGGACGCTTGGGGCCACGTCGACCGGCCGTCTCGGAGCCGCCCGCTGCCGCAGCATCGGGACCGGGAGGTGGCGGGACCGGGCGTGCCTGCTCCGCCGCAGCAGGTTCGGCGACGGCGGGCTCCTGCGAGGTGGGCTCCTCCGCATCCTCGGGCTTCGACTCCACAGCGGTGGACTCCACCGCATCGGTCGGCTGCTCCACCGGGTCCGACTCGGCAGCCGACGGCGCCGGGTCCGGCTCGGCAGCCGAGCGCGCCCCGTCCGGCTCGGCAGCGGACGGCGCCGGGTCGGCCGACTCCTCCGCCACGTCATCGGCCGGGATGTCCGGGGCGACGGGCGGATCCGACTCTGCCGACTCCGCGAGCGCGGCGGACTCGTCGGCCGACGGGGTCGGGTCGTCGACGACGGGTTCGGTTCCTGGGTCCTCTGGCAGCTCGTCCACCGGGCCGTCAGCGTACCGGCACGGGCGGCACCTCCCGCCGCCGGGGCCCGCGTCGGACACGACGCTGTCACTCCGTGCGGGTCCGACGCCCGCACTACCTTGGGCCGACGGACCCGACCGACGGGTCGCACGCACAAGGGGGACCAGTGGAGCCGTACGGGGCAGACGACGCCGTCCGAGTGGGAACGATGCTGTACACGCTCGTCGACCCGTCCAAGGGCCACGAGGTCGCGTACAGCCGCTGGTACGAGCGGGACCACTTCTACAGCGGATGCATGGTCGGTCCGTGGCTGTTCGCCGGCCGCCGTTGGGTGTCGACCCGCGAGCTGAAGGACATGCGGTTCCCCACCGACACACCGGCCGAGGTCGCCGTGGCGAACCCCGTCGACGCCGGCTCCTACCTGGCCACCTACTTCATCCACAAGGGCCACGAGGCGGAGCACTTCGCGTGGGCCAACAAGCAGGTCTTCGAGCTGTACGCGAACGACCGCGGCTTCGACGAGCGCCACCACGCCCACACGGTCCTCTACTTCACGACCGGCTCCGACCATCGGGACCCCGACGGCGTTCCCACGCACATGGCGCTCGACCACCCGTACAAGGGCCTGGTGAGCATCCACGTCGACCGCGAGGGCGACACCAGCCACCCTGACCTCACCACGTGGTTCTCGGAGACCGCGGCGCCGGCGCTGTTCGCCGACTCCCCCGACGGCTCTCCGTCGCCGATCGACCAGGTCGTGCACTGGCGTCCGATCATCCCGAAGGGCGCCGAGGGCGACGCTCCCATGGACCTGGGCACCGGTCCCGGCACCCGGGCCCGCAGCATGCAGCTGCTGTTCCTGACCGAGGACCCCCGCGAAGGCGACGCGTGGGCACGCATCCAGGAGTACGCCGCTCGCATCGACGAGTCGGGGCTGGCCACGGTCCGCCTGGTGGCGCCGTTCATCCCGACGATCTTCGGGACCGACACCTACACCGACCAGCTCTGGTAGCCGCAGTCGCGGCGTCGGCGGTCATCGACCCCGTTTCGGCAGACGGCCTGGTCATCTGGTGACCACGGCGTCTGCCAGAACCTGACGGCGTCGGTCTCAGCGCTCGGTGTGGGCGGCCAGGAACTCGAGGGTGCGCTCCCAGGCGAGCGACGCGGCGTCAGGGTCGTGGTGCTCCAGCACACCGGGCTCCGCGAACCAGTGACCCGTGCCCGGGTAGTGGTGCACCTCGACGTGCTTGTCCAGCAGGAGCATGTGGGCCTGCATCTCCACCAGCTCGTCGTCGGTGACGAGCGGGTCGGTCTCGGCGAAGTGCCCGAGGACCGGCGCGGTCAGCTCCTCGAAGTCGATGTTCTGCACGCCGTAGTAGGCCACGACGGCGTCCACCGAGGCGGGCTGGCGGGTGGCGGCCCAGAGGCCCCAGGACGCTCCCATGGAGAACCCGACGATCGCGACCGGGCCGTCGGGGTCGGCCGAGTGGGCCCGCAGCGCCACGATGCTCGACAGCACCAGTCCGGCGGTGTCGTTGGGGTCGCTGGCCGCGAGGACGTCTCGGGCCTCGTCGCCGTCGGCGGGCAGGGCGCCGTCGAGGAGGTCGGGCGCCAGGGCGGTGTAGCCGGCGTCGGCCAGCGACTCGACGATCGCCTTGACGTCGGGGGTCAGGCCCCACCACGAGTGGAGGACGAGCACGCCGTGGCCCGGGCCGTCGTCCGGTGTCACCAGGTAGGCAGACCCGGCGGAGGCCGGAGGGGTCGCAGACCCGGCGGAGGCCGGAGGGGTCGCAGAGCCGGCGGAGGCCGGAGGGGACGTGGAGGTGTCGGGTTCGGGCGTCGGGTCGCTCACCCGCTCAGGTTGGCACGGCGCGGCCGAGGGCGACGATGCACCCCCGTCCGTCGAGGTCAGGTGGCAAGATCCTGGGATGCCCACGGCCGCCGTCCTCAACCAGAAGGGCGGCGTGGGCAAGACCACGCTGACGCTCGGGCTCGCGGCGGCGGCCCAGCGGGCCGGCGAGCCCGTCCTCGTGGTGGACCTCGATCCCCAGGGATCCGCCGGCTGGGCGATGGGCGTCGAGGCCGACGACGACCACCTCGCCGTCGGCGACGTGCTGCGGACGGGCGATCCCAAGGTGGCACGCGCCTCGATCGTGACGTCGGGCTGGGGCGAGGGCATCGACGTCCTGCCCGCCAGCCGGAACCTGATCGAGAGGGAGGCCGACGGCTGGGCGACCGAGTCCCTCGACCGTCTGCGCCACGCCCTGGCCCCGCTCGTCGGCCACTACCGGACCGTGCTGATCGACTGCGCCCCGTCCCTCGGCCCCACGACGATCGCCGGGATGACGGCGGCGGACGGCGTCCTGCTCGTGGTGGAGCTGTCGGTGCTGTCGGTGCGCGGCGTGCAGGCGGTCGTCGACACCATCGAGCACGTCGGCCGCGAGCACCACCCCGACCTGGACATCCTCGGTGCCGTGGTGAACCGGGCCCCGCCGGTGTCGGCCGAGGCGGACCGCCAGGAGCTCGAGCTCGAGCGCATCCTCGGCCGCAACACGCTGTGGCGGCCGTTCATCCCCCAGCGGACCGTCGTGAACGAGGCCGTCGGCATGCGCTGCCCGGTCCAGGACCTCGGCTACCGGGCGCGTGACGTGATCGACGTCTTCGACGAGCTGTACCGACACCTGGACCAGGTGCTGCCGGACAGACCGACGGACTGGACGTCGCCGGACTGACCGAGGTCCGCGTCCGGAGGGCGGCGCTGCGGAGCGGGCGCTGGCAGACTCCCGCCATGCCCGAGCTCCCCGACGACTTCGCCCCGCACCCCGCCCGCGACGCCTCCTTGGCGTCGATGACCGCCGTCGAGGCCGGCGACAGGGAGGCGTGGCTCGCCCTCTTCGCCGACGACGCGGTGGTCGAGGACCCGATCGGACCGTCGCCGTTCAGCCCCGACGGCACGGGGCAGCGCGGCAAGGAGGCGATCGGCGCGTTCTTCGACTCCGTGATCGGCCCGAACCAGGTCTCGTTCCGCATCGATCAGTCCTGGGCGGCGGGCGACGAGGTCGCCAACGTCGGGACCATCTCGACCCGCATGCCCGACGGCACGGTGGTCCACACCGACGGTGTCTTCACCTACCGGGTCGGCCCCGACGGAAAGGTCGTGGCGCTGCGCGCCTTCTGGGAGATGGACCGCCTCCGCTTCGGCTGATCCGGGGCCGGATCGCTCCTGCGCACGAGCCGAGCGCGCCACCGCCCGACTCCGACCGAGCTACTCCAACGCCCCGTTCGGGCCGCCCAGGCGCGCCGCGAGAACCGCGACCACGACCGCCACGCCGGCGGCACCGAGGAAGATCGTCGCCATCGTGGGGAGGCGGTCGGCCCCGATGCGGTCGCCGACCGTGACGACGACGCCGGCCAGACCCGTCCCGAGCGCGACGCCGAGGATGTCGGTGAGCTGCAGCGCGGACGTCGCCGCGCCCTCGCGACCCGGCTCGGCTCGCTCCAGGGCCACCACCGACAGCGGCGAGTAGGCCGTTCCCATCCCGAAGCCGGCGATCGCCGAGGCGAGGAACCAGAACGGCACCGGCACGACCGAGAGCAGGCACACGGCGTAGAGGACCGATCCGACGACCAGGCTCACGGCTCCGATCCGCTCCAGCCGGGCCGGTCCCCACACCCCGATCCGTCGGGCCTGCAGCCAGCTGCCCGCCGTCCAGGTCAGCGACGCGCCCGCGAGCACCATCCCGGCGTACAGGGTGGACGTGCCGCGGACCGACGTCAGGGCGAGCGACACGAAGGCGTCGGCGGAGAAGAAGGCGAACGTCAGCACGCCGCGGACCAGGACGACGACGGGAAGTCCACGGGCGGCCCGGAACGTCCCGGTCGGCACGAGCGAGCGCAGGGGCGAGGCCATCACCGCGACGCCGGCGGCGACGAGGGCGACGATCGCGACCGGGTTGTCCATGGTGAGGCCGCCCAGCAGCATCCCGGCCCCGACGGCCAGGCGGACGGTGGCCGCGATCGGGGCGGACTCGTCGTCCGGCTCGTCGGGCGCGCCGATGTCCCACAGCGCGTAGAGCGCCAGGCAGACGACGACGCCCATGATCGGCACCAGGCCGAGGAACACCCAGCGCCACCCGACGGCCTCGGCCACGGCGGAGGCCAGGAGCGGCGACACCAACGACGGGACGATCCACGCCGTCGACATGACGGCGAACACCTTCGGATGGATCGACGGCGGGAAGCCCCGCCCCACGCACACGTACGACACCGCAGGCACCACGCCGGCGCCCACGCCCTGCAACGCCCGCCCCAGGACGAGCACCCACATCGACGGAGCGAGCCCGCCGACCAGCAGACCGGCGGTGAAGGTCGCGACGCCGACGAGCAGCGGGACGACCGGCTTGACGCGGTCCGCCGCCCGGCCGCCGAGGACGATGCCGATGAGGGTCCCGAGGGAGAAGGCGGAGAAGGTCCAGCCGTACAACCAGATGTCGCCCAGGTCCTCCTCCACCACGGGCATCACGGTGCTCACGGCCATGGCCTCGATGGCCACGACGGTGATCAGGCACGTCACCCCGACGAGCACCCAGCGGTGGGCCGGATCCCACAGGCCGGGCCCCTCGGCGAGGGGCGCGGGAGACGCCTCGCTCGGACCGGACACGGCGGGCGACTCTACCGGTCGCTCTGGTTCGGCTGTGCGAGGAGCCACCGTTCGCGGGTCGCTGGCGCAACAGAACCTGCTGCGTCGCGGGTCGCCGGCGCGACGGAACCGGGGGGCGGCGCGGTGCCCCGGCGTGGAAGCCTGGGGCCATGACCCGGACCGACGTCGACGAGCTGCGCATCGTGGCCACCGCGTGCCCGCTCGACTGCCCGGACGCGTGCACGCTCCACGTCTCGGTGAGCGGCGACGGCGCGGAGCGGAGGATCGAGCGCATCGACGCCGCTCCACCCGGTGAGTCGAACCCGCTCACCGACGGCTGGATCTGCGCCAAGGTCCGGCGCAGCACGGCCCGGGTGTACAGCCCGGAGCGCATCCTCGAGCCGCTGGCCCGACGCGGCGCCAAGGGCTCGGGCGACTTCGAGCCGATCTCCTGGGACGACGCGATCGACCGGACCGCGGCGGCGATCGAGGCCGCCGTCCGGGACCTCGGTCCGGCGTCGGTCGTCCCGTTCCTCTACAACTCGTCGGCCGCCACCTTCTCCGACCGGCTGGCCACGCGTCTGTTCCGGGAGCTCGGCACCTCGACGGTCGCCCACACGATCTGCGCCGCCACCGCCGCGATCGCGTGGCACTCGGTGTTCCCGAACATGGCGTCGGCCGATCCGCTGGACGTAGCCTCGTCCGACCTCGTGGTGATCTGGGGCGCCAACCCGTCGGCGTCGAACACCCACCTGACCCCGCTGCTCGACGACGCCCGGCGCCGCGGCGCCGCAGTTGTGGTCATCGACCCGAGGCGCACGCCGACGGCGGCACGCGCCGCGCTGCACGTTCCGGTCCGTCCCGGCACCGACGCCGCGCTGGCCCTGGCCGTCGCCGGCGAGCTGGAACGGCTGGACCTCGTGGACCGCGAGTTCTGCGAGGCGCACGCCGACGGCGTGGATGCCTTCGTCGGGGAGGCCCGACGCTGGAGTCCGCAGCGGGCGGCGGAGGTCTGCGGGATCGACGCCGCGGACGTCACCGCGTTGGCCGAGCTGATCGGCACGCGACGTCCCGGGATGCTCCGCATCGGCTGGGGGATGGAGCGGAACCGCAACGGCGGCGCCTCGATACGGGCCGCGCTGTCGACGTGGGTGCTGGCGGGCCAGTTCGGAACGGTCGGCTCCGGGGTGATCCAGTCGACGTCGTCGTCCGCCGACGACGACGTGCTGCCTGACCTGGTCGACCCCCCGCCGCCCGCCAGGGTCCTGAACATGAACCGGATCGGTCGCGACCTCCTCGACGCCGACCCGCCCATCAGGGTCCTGTTCGTCCAGGGCGCCAACCCGGCCGTGATGGCCCCCGACCAGAGAGCGGTCCTCGACGGGCTCGCTCGGGACGACCTGTTCACCGTCGTCCACGAGCAGGTCATGACCGACACCGCGGCGATGGCCGACCTGATCCTCCCGGCCACGACCTACTTCGAGTCGGGCCGGGACGTGGCGGTCGGCTACGGCGCCTACTCCGCCTCGCCGATCCGGGCCGTGATCCCCCCGGTCGGGGACTCGTGGACCAACGGCCAGGTGGCCGCGGCGCTGGCCGAGCGTCTCGGCCTCGACGGCTACTCGGATCACCAGGTGCCACCGCCGCCCGTCCCCGAGGCCCCCCGCTCCACGCGCCCCCACGGCACCGTGCAGTTCGGACCGCCCGGCGCACCCGGGACCACGGAGCCCGACGGCGGGCGAGCCCGGCTGGTGCTCGGTCCGGGATCGGACGCCCTCCCGGTGCTCCGGGACCTCGACGACTCGGACGACGATCGCCATCCGCTCGCCCTCCTGACACCCGCCACCACGAAGACCGTCAACTCGATGTTCGGGGAGTACGACCCCCCGACCCCGGCGGTGACGGTGCACCCCGACGACGCCGCGGAGCGCGGGATCGTCGACGGCGCGACGGTGCGGGTGTTCAACGACCTGGCCGAGCTGCGGCTCCCTGCCGTGGTCTCCCCCGCGGTCCGACCCGGCGTGGCGGTGATCCCGAAGGGGCTCTGGCGCCGCCACCTCGACGGCGGCCTCACCGCCAACGCGCTGGTCCCCGACGACGTCGAGCACACCGTCGGCGGCGCCGTGTTCAACGACACCCGCGTGCAGGTCGCGCCGGCCTGACGATCTCACCCCGGACGCGAACCGGCTGCCACGTTCCCGGCCAGGGCCGGGGACGTGACAGCCGGAAGCGGTCGCTCGTCCGCGCAGGTCAGGCGGCGCCCATGTTCTGGGCGACGAACTCCCAGTTCACGAGGCTGTCCAGGAAGGTCGAGATGTAGTTGGGGCGAGCGTTGCGGAAGTCGATGTAGTAGGCGTGCTCCCACACGTCGATCGTGAGCAGCGCCTTGGCGCTGTGCTTCATCGGCAGATCGGCGTTGGAGGTCTTCATGATCTCCAGACCCGAGCCGTTGTCGACCAGCCACGCCCAGCCGGAGCCGAACTGGGTGGTGGCGGCCTCGGCGAACTTGGCCTTGAAGTCGTCGTAGGAGCCGAAGGCGCCGTTGATGGCGTCGGCCACCTCGCCGGTCGGGGCGCCGCCGCCGTCGGGCGTCATGGAGTTCCAGTAGAAGGTGTGGTTCCAGACCTGCGCGGAGTTGTTGAACAGGCCGCCGTCGGACTTGAGGATCACGTCCTCGAGGGTGGCGTTCTCGAACTCCGTCCCCTCCACCAGCTTGTTGAGGTTGGTCACGTAGGTCTGGTGGTGCTTGCCGTAGTGGTACTCGAGCGTCTCGGCGGAGATGTGGGGCGCGAGAGCGTCCTGGGCGTACGGGAGCGGCGGGAGTTCGAAGGCCATGGAAGTCGTCCTCTCGGGAACGGATTGCGGGTTGTGTGTCCGGGGCGCAACCTACCCCGCTCCGCACCGATCGACCGCCGCCGGACGATCGGCTGTGTCTATCGACGCGGTCGACGCGGTCGATCGGCGCCATCGGGATTCCCGTGACGTCTGAGATCTCCCGAGGTCGTGACTCGTGGTCAGGATCCGCAGTCGGGGGACGTTCGTCAATTCTTGGTTGACGATCCCATTGCGTCAACATACGGTTGACGCATGACGGATGCACTGCCGATCGATCCCCCCGCCCGCCTCGACGACCTGATCGACGCGATCACCGCGGTCCATGCCGAGCCGCTCGACCAGCTCACCGACGCCGTGCTCGTCGCGGACCACCTCGGCGCGCTGTCGGACCACCTGGTGGGCCACTTCGTCGACCAGGCCCGTCGCTCCGGCGCGTCCTGGACAGACATCGGGCGCAGCATGGGAGTGACCAAACAGGCGGCGCAGCAGCGCTTCGTTCCCAAGCTCCCCGAGATGCCCGAGGACCTGTGGCCCCAGGCCGGCTTCGGGAGGTTCACGGCGAGGGCCCGCAACGTCGTCGTGACCGCCCAGTCCGAGGCGGCGAGCGCCGGCAGCGACCGGATCACGCCGGCGCACCTCGTCCTCGGCCTCCTCGCCGAGCCCCAGAGCATCGCCGCATGGGTGATGGCCACCAAGGGCACCGACGCGGACGCGGTCCGGGCCGCCGCCACCGCCGCACTCCCCCCGACCGGCGACGGCTCCGTGACCCAGCCCGGCGATCCGATCCCGTTCGACGCAGCAACCAAGAAGGTCCTCGAGCTGACGTTCCGCGAGGCGCTGCGGATGGGTCACAACTACATCGGCACAGAGCACCTGCTGCTGGCCCTGCTCGAGCAGGAGGACGACGACGGGCCGCTGACCGGTCTCGGGCTGGACAAGGACGCGGCAGAGGCCGAGATCGTCGATCTCCTCGCCACGATGTCGGCCACGGGCACCCCACCGTCGGACGACTGATCCGAGCCCTGCCGAGCTCGTGACATCTGACGGCCGTGGGCCACCTCGGATGTCACGAGGTCGCGAGCCGGGCGGCGAGGCCGAGCAGGTCGCCGTCGGCGTCGTGCCACGGCTCGACCCGGTCGAACCCGCACGCCGCCAGGTCCGGAGCGAGAGCTGCGTCCTGGTCGCCGCCCAGCTCGAGGAGCAGCCAACCGCCCGCCACCAGTCGACGGGCGGAGACCGCCACGATCCGCCGGACGACCTCCAACCCGTCCGCACCGCCGTCGAGGGCGTGCACCGGCTCGTGCGCCCGCACGTCCGCCGAGAGCTCGCCGACGGCGGCGGTCGGGACGTACGGCGCGACCGCCGTCACCGCGTCGACACGGGCGTCGGGCCGCAGGGCGGCATCGAGGTCGGCGGCCACCGCCGGGACGCCGTTGCGCGCCGCGCACGCCGCGGCGACCGGATCGACGTCCACCGCCACCACGCGCGCACCGGGCCGTCGACGGGCGACCAGCGCGGCGATGGCCCCGCACCCGGTGCAGAGGTCCAGCAGTCGGCCGTGCTCGCCGAGGAGCCCGGCCGCCGTCAGGGCCAGCTCGGCCGACCACGGTCGGGGCGGATAGACGCCGTGGTCGACCCGCAGGTCGATCCCGCCGAAGGTCGCGTGACCGGTGATCCAGGCCAGGGGCTCGCCCCGCTCCCGACGGCGGACCCAGTCCGCCGGCACCTTCCAGCCCGCCACGTCGGCCGGGGCCCAGCGCGCCATCTCGTCGACCTCGCGGGCGGGATCGACGCAGCCGGCGGCGGCCAGGCGCTCGACCGCCTCGGCCGGTCTCACGGCGAGGTCATGCGACCGCGTCGACGCTCGCGCGGTCCTTGCGCGACGGCGGCCGGAACCGGTCCGGGAGCTCCACGACGTCGCCGCCGTCGGCGGTCACCGGGACGAACTGGACTGCGATCGCCGCGACCAGGACGGTCGCCCCCATGGCCTCCCACACCGTCTCGGGCGGGTAGTCGAGGTCGAAGAACTCGGCGGCGAACGGGATCCCCAGCACCAGCACGATCGCTGCCCCCATGGATCCGACGAGGATCCAGCGCCACGGCGGCAGCGTCCGGGTCAGGCGCAGCAGCAGGATCAGGCCGACCGCCAGCAGCGTGATCGTGGCGGCGGAGCGGGCGTCGGTCAGCGACGTGTCGGCGACCTCGCGGGCGTAGAAGTACACCGTCAGCGCGGCTGCGGCGGCGATGACTCCGGCCGGGATCGCGAAGCGGACGACGCGCGGGACGAACCCGGTGCGGGCCATGCGCGGATCGGGGGCGAGGGCCAGGAAGAAGCCCGGGATGCCCACGCTGAGCGAGCGCACGAGGGTGAGGTGGCGGGGCAGGAACGGGTACTCGGTGCCGACGATCGAGATCACGACCGCCATGCACACCGAGTACACGGTGCCGTAGATGAACAGGTTCGCCGCGCGCTCGACGCTGTTGATCACCCGACGGCCCTCGGCGAGCACGCCCGGGAGGACGGAGAAGCGGTTCTCCAGCAGGACCAGCTGCGCCACGGCGCGGCTGGCGGCGGAGCCGGCGCCCATGGCGATGCCCATGTCGGCGTCCTTGAGGGCGAGCACGTCGTTCACGCCGTCGCCGGTCATCCCGACGACGTGGGAGCGCGACTGCAGCGCCCGCACCATCGCCCGCTTCTGCTGCGGCTTCACCCGACCGAACACGGCATGGGCGTCCACCGCGTCGGCCAGGGCCTCGTCGTCGTCGAGCGGCAGGTCCCGGGCGTCCATCACCTTGTGGGCGTCGGGGACGCCGGCGCGCGCCGCGACCGCCGCCACCGTGCCCGGGTGGTCCCCGGAGATGACCTTGAGGTCGATGTGCTGGCTCGACAGGTAGGCCAACGTGTCGGCGGCGTCGTCGCGGATGTCGTCCTCGAGCAGCACCAGCGCCCTCGGGACCAGGTCGGGGGGCAGCTCGTCGCCCGTCAGCTCGGCCGCCGTCGCCAGCAGGACGACGCGACGACCGTCCGCGGCCTGGGTGCCCACCCGGTCCGCGACCTCGGAGGAGTCGGGCGCCAGGAACTCCGGCGCGCCCAGGAACACCGCGCCGTGACCGTCGAACGACGCCGCCGACCACTTCCGGGCCGACGAGAACGGGACGGTGTCGACGAGCGTCCAGCCGGGGTCGTCGGTGTGGGCCCGGCCGATGGCCAGCAGGGTCGCGTTCGGGTCCGGGTCCGACGAGGCGAGCGCGGCCAGCAGGCTCTCCACCGGTTCGGCGCCGTCGGCACCGTCGGGGAGGTCCAGCTCGTCGATGCCGGCCGCGACGATCTCACCGGTGGTGATCGTCCCGGTCTTGTCCAGGCACAGGGTGTCCACCCGCGCGAGGAGCTCCACCGATGCCAGCTCCCGCAGCAGCGCGTTCCGGCGGGACAGCTTCACGACGCCGGCCATGAAGGCGAGGCTGGTGAGCAGCACCAGCCCGTCGGGCACCATCGCCACGGCCGCGGCCACCGTGCCCGACAGCGCCGACTGCCAGCCGTCACCGGTGGACCACAGCCGCCAGAGCAGGATCAGGGCGATCGGCGGCAGCGCCACCATCAGGAACTTCAGGATCTGGTTGACGCCGGTCCGCAGCTCTGAGTGGACGAGCGTGAACTCCTTGGCCGCACCGGCGAGCGAGGCGGCGTAGGACTCCGCACCCACCTTGGTGGCCCGGAACGTGCCGGAGCCCGCCGCGACGAAGCTGCCCGACATCACCTCGTCGCCGGGCTGCTTGTGGACCGGGTCGGACTCCCCGGTCAGGAGCGACTCGTTGAGCTCGAGCCCGCTGCTGCGGACGACCTCGCCGTCGACCACGACCTGCGCTCCGGGCGACAGCACGAGCAGGTCGTCGGCCACCACCTCCTCGACCGAGAGGTCGGCGGTGACGCCGTCGCGCACGACGGTGGCGTGCGGGGTGTTGAGGACAGCGAGCCGGTCCAGGGCGGCGCGGGCTCGGAGCTCCTGGATCGTGCCGATCAGCGAGTTGGCGACGATCACGCCGCCGAAGAGCATGTCGGGGCCGATCCCGTCCGCGATCACGATCAGGACGAGCAGCGTGCCGATGATGGCGTTGACCGGGGTCAGGACGTTGGCCCGCAGGATCTGCGCCGTGGTGCGGGAAGGGTCCGACGGGACGACGTTGACCCGGCCGTCCGCCACCCGCTCGGCGACCTCGGCCGCCGTCAGCCCCGAGTCGGGCCCGGAAGGGTCGGGCCCGGTCGCGTCGGCCCTGGTCGCGTCGGCCCCGTCCGTGCCCGACCCGCTCGCGTCCGACGCCGCCGTGGAAGCTGGATCCGACATCCGCCGGAGGCTACCGGGAGGTCCGACCGCTACCGTTCCTCCCGTGAACGGTCGCACGCGAGTCCCGCCCCGGACGCACCGGCCCGAGGACCACAAGAGCGGGCGGGCCGGCTGGATCCGGGCCATGGTGCTCGGAGCCAACGACGGCCTGCTGTCCACCGGAGCGCTGCTCCTCGGCGTGGCGGGCGCCGGCGCGACGAACGACGCCCTGCTGATCGCAGGTGTGGCCGCGCTGACCGCCGGCGCTCTCTCCATGGGCCTCGGCGAGTACGTGTCGGTCTCCTCGCAGCTCGACGTCGAGAGGGCGGACCGGGCGCTCGAGGCGTCGGAGCTGGAGCTGCACCCCGAGGCCGAGACCCGCGAGCTGCGCGGCATCTACCAGGAGCGCGGGCTGTCAGCGGAGCTGGCCCAGCAGGTGGCGGAGGCGCTGATGGCGCACGACCCCCTCGGCGCCCACATGCGCGACGAGCTCGGTCACACCGAGGCCCTGCGTGCCCGCCCCGTCCAGGCGGCGCTGTCGTCCATGGGGAGCTTCGCGATCGGAGCGGCGATCCCGCTGGTCATCGCGATCCTCGTCGGCGGCGACGCCCGCATCCCCGCCATCGCGGCGTCCTCGGTGATCGGGATGGTGACCCTCGGCTGCGTCTCGGCCGCCCTGGGCGGCGCGCCGGTGTGGAGAGGAGCTCTGCGGGTCGGCATCGGCGGGTCGATCGCCCTGGCCGCCACGTACGTGATCGGGCTGATCTTCGGGACCGCCACGGGCTGAGCCGATCCGGGAACAGCCGGGACGCGACACGGCGGCCCCGAAGGGCCGCCGTGGATCGCAGGGGGTTGAACTCGGGCGGTCTGTCAGGTGGAGAACCTGATCAGCAGCCGGTGCCGTTCCAGGCGGAGCGACCGCCGTTGTTGTAGAGCCAGAGGGCGACGGCGTCCTGGACGTACCACGGAGCGTGGGCCGCACGGCTGTAGCCGGGGTTGCCCGAGCGGACCGAGACGTTGCGCCAGGTGCTGTCGAGGAACTGGTAGGCGCCCGACGCGGTGCTGCTGGGGTTCTGGGCGGTGTAGCTGCCCTTGGACTCGCGGGCTCGGACGCAGGACAGGAACGGGTGGGCCTGGACCGAGCGACGGTGGGCCTCGATGGCGTTCGCGATCTCGCTCTGACGGCGGGAGATCTCGGCCTGGTCGATGCGACCGTCGCCGTTGAAGTCGGGCACCCACTGCTCGACGGGGATGTTGCAGCCCGACAGCATGACCAGCCCGACGACCGCACCGGCGAACACGCCCACGCCACGGCGGCGACGGCGAGCGGCCGGTGCGGCGGGACTGCTCGTGCCCTCGGGTCGGGGGTCACCGGCTCGGCGAGGCCGGCGGACGGCGAGGTCGGTGCTGGCGTCGGTGATGTTGCGATCGTGGTTCATGGTGGCCCTCCATGGGTCCGTCCGGCTCGGGCATCGCCCCGTCCGGTCTCGTTCTGCATCACGGTTCCGTGACAACAGCGGGACAGTATGACGGAATTGACGCACGTTCGTAACATCGCGTCACGTGTTTGTGACCCAGAGCACATGCGCGGTGGACCCTCAGCCGGGTTGTCCGCCCAGTCGCCAGAAGGGTTACCGTGGGTCACCCCCCGAAGTCCGACGTTGCTGCGGCACCGCCCGAAAGGCCCGACCACTGAGCGCCGAACGCCTCCCCCACGGCCGGATCAACCCCCGGACGTCGATCCCGTTCTTCCTGGTCCACCTGCTCCCGCTCCTGGCGATCTTCACGGGCGTCACGTGGACCGCGGTGATCCTGTTCCTGGTCACCTACTGGGGCCGGATGTTCTTCATCACCGCCGGCTACCACCGCTACTTCTCCCACAGGGCGTACCGGACCAGCCGGGCGTTCCAGTTCGTCCTGGCCGCCGGCGGGGTCACCTGCGCGCAGAAGGGCCCGCTCTGGTGGGCGGGCCACCACCGGGTCCACCACCGCTACGCGGACACGATCGACGATCCGCACACCCCGCTGAAGGGCTTCTGGTGGAGCCACGTCGGCTGGATCCTGAGCGACGAGACGTCCGCACGTCCCGACGGGTCCATGAAGGATTTCGAGAAGTTCCCGGAGATCGTCTGGCTGTCCCGCAACGACTGGATCGGGCCGTGGGCGCTGGCCATCGCGTGCTTCCTCATCGGCGGCTGGTCGGGGCTCCTGATCGGCTTCTTCCTCTCGACCGTCGTCCTCTGGCACTCGACGTTCCTGATCAACTCGCTCGCCCACGTGTTCGGCAGCCGACGGTTCGACACCACCGACACGAGCCGCAACAACCCGGCACTGGCGCTGCTCACTCTCGGAGAGGGCTGGCACAACAACCACCACCGCCACCAGCACGTCGCCCGCCAGGGCATCAAGTGGTGGGAGATCGACGTCACCTGGTACGTGCTCGTGGTGCTGGAGAAGCTCCACATCATCTGGGGGGTCCGTCGACCCCGGGCTGCGACAGAGGCGGAGCCGACCAGAGCGACAGAGGCGGAGCCGACCAGAGCGTCAGAGGCGGAGCCGACCAGAGCACCAGAGGCGAAGCCGACCAGAGCAGCAGCGGCGGAGCCGACCAGAGCAGCAGCACCGGAGCCGACGACCGCCGTCAGGGCGCCCCGGACCGACCACGACGACGACGTCGAGCCCGCCGCGGTCTGACGCTCCGGTCGCCTGACGCACGGACCGGCCGTCGAGTCCGCAGCGCGACATCGAACATCCACGTCATCCAGGCGACCGGGTGACGTAGGGTTGCCCGCATGGGATGCGGATGCCTGCTCGTCCTCGCCTCGGCGGTCTCGCCCCGGCTCGGCCTCTTCCTCGTCTGGATCTTCACGGACCGGATCCCCGCCGCGTTCGACGGCAACTGGTTGTTCCCGATCCTCGGGTTCTTCCTGCTGCCGTGGACGACGCTGGCGTGGGCCGTGGCGTGGGCGAACCCGATCGAGGGGGTCTCGGGCTTCGGCTGGCTCCTCGTGATCTTCGCGTTCTGCGTGGACCTCAGCACCCACTTCGGCGCAGGCCGGGCCGAGCGCGAACGTCAGGCCGCCGGCGCCGCCTGACGGCGACGGGTTCAGCCTGACGGCACCGGTGCCGGCGGATCCACCCGTGCCGAGGACCTCGGGGACATGATCGGCCCGTGGTGAACCCCGACGACACGAGCGCCCCCGACGATCCGGCCGGGACCATGGCCGAGGAGGCCGAGGAGGACGTCGAGCACTTCCACCGCCTGAGGCGGTACGTGAAGCCGTCCGAGCAGAAGAGCATCGCTCCCGTCCTCGGCCTGACGGTCCTGGCCATGCTGATGAGCCCGATCCTCGGCGACAGCGACTGGAGCCGGGGCGCCGAGGTCGCCCTCGTCGGCGTGAGCGTGGTGGTGGCCCTGGTCAGGACCGGTGCGCACCGCGTGATCCGTCGCGTCGGCATCGTGGTCGTCGTGCTCGCGACGCTCACCGCCGCCACCATCCCGGTGGTCCACTCCGGCATGTCCGGATCTCTCGAGGTGGTGTCCGCAGGCCTGTTCGCCCTGCTCCTGCTGGTCACCCCCGTGCTGGTCATGATCCGCCTCATGCTCCGGCCCAAGATCACGCTCGACACGCTGGCCGGCGCCCTCACGGCCTACCTGCAGATCGGCATCTTCTTCGGGGCGCTCTTCCTGTTCATCGCGTTGATCGGCGGACCGGAGGGGTTCTTCGCCCAGACGACGACGCCGGCGTACTCCGACTTCCAGTACTTCAGCTTCATCACCATGACGACCGTGGGCTACGGCGACCTCACGCCGGCCACTCGCCTGGGCCAGACACTCGCGACGTTCGAAGCCATCGCCGGACAGGTCTTCCTGGTCACCGTCGTGGCCCTGACCGTGTCCAACCTCGGCCGACCGACCCGTCGCGCCAGGAGTGGGGACTCGTGACCATTGCGCACCGCTCGGCCAGGGCAGATGCTGGTCGTGGAGCAGGAACGTGCCGCCGACCCCGGTCGGACCACGGCACGTCGCATGGGAGGACATGACAGGGTCCGGCCACGGAAGGGGACCGGGCCCTGTCAACCCATCCCGGAGAGGCTCGTCGTCGGCTGTGCGGCGAGCCCCCGGACCGCTCCCCCGCCGACGTGACGCGGCGAAACGGCTGACGCCATGACGGACCCGGCGTCGGGCGACCTCCGTCGCCGGTGGCTCAGGCGGCGTTGCGGGAATCGATCGCGCGCCAGACCAGCAGCACGATGATGGCGCCGACGAACGATCCGAGGAGTCCGCTGAACTGAATCTGCAGACCGTCGCCCGCCAGCAGGCTGGCCAGCACGCCACCGACCAGCGAGCCGAGGATCCCGGCGACGAGCGACTGGGCGTTCGGTCGTGTCCCCATTCCCAGGACGAGCTGGGCGAGCCAGCCGACGAGCATTCCGACCGCGAGGATGGCGAGGATCAGCACGGTTCGGACCCTAGTCGGCCGACGGAGCGGTGCCTCCGAGGACGACCTCGTCGCCCACGGCGAGCGGACCGGCCCGGAGCACGCGGGCGTAGACCCCGACGTCCTGGTCCAGCTCCCGCACGACGTAGCGCAGCAGGCTCCGGTCCTGCGGCGTGCCCTCGTCGATCTCGCGCGTGACCATCACGCACCTCGGACAGCCGACCACCACCTCGAGGACGGCGGGTCCGATCCGCAGGGTGCGGCCGACCCAGTCCCGCTCCGGATAGCCCGG
>JAEYSR010000288.1 GCA_023434535.1 Actinomycetes bacterium | reverse complement strand
TCGAATTCCCGGCTCTGGCCGGTAATTCGACAGCCAGTTCGGGATGGAGGGTCCGGGCGTCAGACCGGGATGAACGTCCAGATGTCCAGGTCGAGCAGCACGTGGGGCAGGTACTTGCCGTCGTCGCCCTTGAGCGACATCGACTCGTCCCGCCCCTTGGTGGCGACCAGCCTCAGGCGCAGGGCGCCGACTCCCGGAGCGTCGACCTCGGCCTTGTCCAGCACCTCGGACCAGGCGTACACGGTGTCGTCCGCGAAGGCCGGGTTGGTGTGCGCTCCGGCGTTGATGGCGGCGATGAGCTGCGCGTTGGCCAGCCCGTTGAAGGACAGCGCCCGAGCCATCGAGATGACGTGGCCGCCGTAGATCAAGCGCTTGCCGTCCTCACGGGCCTCGGTGTTGAAGTGGACCTTGGCGGTGTTCTGCCAGAGGCGCGTCGCCATCATGTGCTCCGACTCCGACAGGGTGACGCCGTCGACGTGGTCGATCTTCTCGCCCACCTCGTAGTCGCCGAAGCGGAACGGCGAGCCGGCGGCGACGTCGTCGTAGGACGTGAAGTCGAGACCGTCGGGCACCACCAGGTCGGAGGGGTCGACGAAGGGAGCGAGGTCGGGGACGACCGTCTCGGGAGCGGGGGCTGACACGTCGCGCTTGCGGACCATGACCCAGCGGGCCCAGTCGATGGCGGTGCGGCCCGCCTGGTCCGTGGCGGTCGACCGGACCCACACCACGCCCGTCTTCCCGTTGCTGTTCTCCTTGAGACCGATGACCTCCGACGTCGAGCGCAGCGTGTCGCCAGGACGGACCGGCCGGTGGAAGCGGCACTCGGCGTAGCCCAGGTTGGCGACGGCGTTGAGCGAGATGTCGGGCACCGTCTTGCCGAACGCGATGTGGAAGCCGATCAGCTCCTCCGCCGGCGCCGGCGCCAGGCCGACCTGAGCGGCGAACACGTCCGAGGAGGGGATGGCGAAGCGGGTCGGGTAGAGCGAGCCGTAGAGGGCCTCGTCCCCGACGGTGACGGTCCGCGGGGTGGCGTGCTCGATCCGCTGGCCGAGGGTGAAGTCCTCGAAGAAGTTGCCCGGGTTGGTCTTGGTGGCGCTCATCGGGACTGAACGGTACCCGGGCCGCCTCGCCGACCGACAAGCCGGTCGGGCCCCGTGGCTCCGGCCGACGCTGCGCGATCAGGTCCCGGCGATCGACTCCTGCTCCGCCCGCCGGAGGTCCCGCTTGAGGAACTTCCCGGCGGCGTTGCGCGGCAGCGGCTCGCCGCTGATCCGGAGGCGCGACGGCACCTTGAAGGACGCCAGCTGGGCGGCGACGTGCTCGAGCAGCTCCTCCTGTGTCGCGGCCGTCCCGTCGCGCAGCATGACGACCGCGGCCACCTCCTCGCCCAGGCGGTCGTGCGGCACGCCGAACACCGCGACCTCGTGGACGGCGGGGTGGGTGTGGAACGCGGCCTCGACCTCGGCGCAGTACACGTTCTCGCCGCCCCGCAGCACCATGTCCTTGATGCGGTCCTCGACGTAGACGAAGCCGTCCTCGTCCAGGCGTCCGACGTCGCCCGACCGCAGCCATCCGTCGACGAGCACCTCGGCGGTGGCGTCGGGGCGGTTCCAGTAGCCCCGGATCAGGTTCGGACCGTTGAACCAGATCTCGCCCGCCTCGCCGGTCGGCACCGGCTCACCGAGTGGGTCACGGACCTCGACGGACATGATCGGCGTGGTCCGACCGGCGCTCGTCGGGTGCGAGAGGTAGTCGGGTCCGCTGTTCTGCGGTCCGTAGGCGTTGGTCTCGGTCATCCCGTAGCCGATGCCCGGCGCCGCCTTGGCGTACGTCGTCGAGATGCGCTGGACGAGCTCCGGCGGCGCGGGTGCCCCGCCACCCCCGACGCTGCGGAGACTCGATGTGTCGTACCGGTCGAACTCGGGCGAGTTGAGCATGTCGAAGTTCTGGGTCGGGACGCCGACGAAGTTGGTGACCGCCTCGCGCTCGATGAGCTGCAGCGCCCGCTCGGGCTGCCACTTGTACATCATCACCAGCTTGAGACCGCCGATCATGCAGCTGAGCATCACGGGGACGCACCCGGTCACGTGGAACAGCGGCACGACCAGGATGAACGACGGGGGCCCACCTCCCGACGGTGCCGTGCTCCCGTTCGCGGATGCGCCGGCAGCGGCATCGGCGAGCCGGGCCTTGTCGAGGGCGGAGCGGCACGCGTAGCCCATGATCGCCTGGACCACCGCACGGTGCGTCGAGACCGCACCCTTGGGGTGACCGGTCGTCCCCGACGTGTAGAGGATCGTCGCGTCGTCGTCGGGGTCGATCGACACGTCGGGCAGTGCAACCGCCGAGTCCGTCGACCGAGCCGAGACGACCTCGGCCCAGTGGAGGATCGGCGCCTCGTACGGCGTGTCGACCTGCTGACCCTCGGTTCGCACGGCGATGGTCGGGATGCCGAGGTCCCGGCACGTGCTCCGGCTGCGCTCGATGCGCTCGTCGTCGGCGACGAGGACCGATGCCCCGCAGTCGCGGAGGGCGAACTCCATCTCGTCCTCGGTCCACCACGCGTTGAAGCTGACGGAGATCGCCCCGATGGAGACGGCTGCCGCGAAGGACACGACCCACTCCGGGTAGTTCCGCATGGCGACGGCGATCCGGTCGCCCTTGGAGACGCCGAGGTCCTCAATGAGGACCGTCGCCAGGGCGGCGACCTCCCGGCCGAAGCGGTCGAAGGTCCATCGCTCGTCCTCGTAGACCAGGAAGACCGCGTCGCCCCGACCGCTGGCGCCGATGACGATGTCGCGCAGGCTGCCGGGCGCGTTGCGGAACAGCGTCCGCTCCACCCCCAGGACCTCCTGCACCACGGTCTCGAACGGTGCTCCCGGTGCCGTCACGGCACGGCACGCCTCGTCGTAGCTGAGCATCCCGAGAGCATCGCAGAGGGGGTCGGTCCGGCGTCGGGCCGATGGCCGACCGATGGTCAGCGATGCCCCGCACGCCCGGGGCATCTACGGGTGGAGACGACGAATCCTTGTGCAGCGCGACCCCCCTATCCGGCGCTCCTACCTGATGTCCGCCGTTCCGGGCCCGGACGGGTCAGCGCCAGACGGCCACGTCGCGGCCGTCGGGCGAGCGCTCCGGTGGTGCCGGCATCGATACGGCCGTGCCGGCGGCGACCCGCTGCGCCGACCACGCCGCCGCCGCGGCGTCCACGACGTCGTCGGAGACCACGCCGTCGAGCTCCGGGTCGTCGTCGGGCAGAAAGATGCCGACGCCTGCCAAGAGGTGGCGACGCTCCATCAGCCCGTTCCACGTCTTCTTGGACCGCCGGATCCGGACCATGTCCACGTCCGCCTCCGGGTGGCTCTGGATCTTGATCTCCCGGAACGACGCCTCGGGGTGGACCTCGTGGAGCCGGTCGTCGCGGCGCGCCAGGTCCCGAGCCTCGATCATGCGGGGCACCAGCGCCCACGCCTGCCGGGAGAGCTTCGGCACGCCGTCGGCGAGCAGGGTCGCGTTCACCTCCGAGTAGGTGGCACCGGCGGCGGCCATCGCGTCCAGGACCGCTGCCGGTGGCGCGGGGAAGACGGTGGAGCCCAGCGGTTGCACGAACCTGCGGGTCTCGACGTCGGCCAGCCGGCGCGGCCCGTCCACGTGGCCGATCGGGATGTCCACCCCGATCGCCCCCACGCGCGTCGACGCGTCGAGCTCATCGGCCCATTCGATCAACCCGGCGAGCGAGCCGACCCCGGCCGCCACGAACCCGTCGTCGTCGACGACCACGCCGGCCCACCTGAGGTCCCCCGACCGGCCGACCCCGGCGGCATCGACTCCGAGCGCTCGCACCGGTCCATCCTGCCCCCGGCATCGCCCGAACCGGTCGCTCCGACATCTGCGGGTGGAGACCGCGAATCCTCGTGCGGCGCGACCCCTATATTCGCAGCGCGGCGCGCCCGGAGCGGCGGGCGTGGCAGCGGAGCGGAGAAGCGGCACGTGGCGACAACACCTGACAACACAGCGGTCCGCGTGGCGCTGTGGCGGGCGCTGCACGTGGAGATCGACCCGCCGCCACACGTCATCGTCGACGAGCTCGGACTCCAGCTAGCGGCACCGGAGCCGGGCTGGCAGCGGCGCCGGGACATGGACCCCCGATGGACCAGTCGGAACCGGGCCTCGATCGTCGCTCGGGCCCGCTTCATCGATGACCTGGTCGAGGAGAAGGCGGACGCGGGGGTGGACCAGTACGTGATCCTCGGCGCCGGGTTGGACACCTTCGCCCAGCGTCGCAGCGATCTCATCCCACGGGTTCGCGTGTTCGAGATCGACCAACCGGGGACGCAGGCGTGGAAGCAGCGACGACTCTCCGAGCTCGGCCTCGCTGTTCCCGAGTCGCTGCTGTTCGTGCCGGTGGACTTCGAGAGCGGCGCGTCGTGGTGGGAGGAGCTGCGGGTCGGCGGGTTCACCCCTGACCGGCCCGCCGTGGTGGCCTCCACCGGCGTCAGCGTCTACCTGACCCGCGACGCGGTCGTCGCCACCCTTCGGCAGGTCGCGAGCTTCGCCGCCGGATCGACGCTCGCGATGTCGTTCATGGTGCCCCTCGACCGGGTCGCGGAGGACGAGCAGTCAGCGCTCGCGGGAGCTGAGCGAGGAGCACGCGCTGCCGGAACCCCGTGGCGAACGTTCTTCACGCCGTCGGAGATCGTCGAGCTCGCCATCGACGCCGGGTTCCGCTCGGCCCGTCACGTGTCGGACGTCGATCTCGCCGACCGCTACTTCGCCGATCGGGTCGACGGCCTCCGCCCGTCGACGGCGGAGCAGTTGCTCGTCGCGTCCTGCTGACTCGGCGCCGCCCGCGGATCTGCGGGTGGAGACGACCGATCCTTGTGCGGCGCGACCCCTATATCCGGCGCGTCCGGGCGTTGCGGCCGCCGGGGAGCTGGCAGACTCCCGTGCCGTGTCCGACGCACCTGAGCTCAGCCGCCACGGCGACGTGTTCGTCCTCCACCTGGGCGACGGCGAGAACCGCTTCGACCTGGCCAGCACCGGCCGGCTCCTGGAGCTCGTGTCGGAGGTGGAGGACATGCCGGCGCCCCGGGCGCTCGTCACCGCCGCCACGGGCAAGATCTGGTGCAACGGCCTGGACCTCGACTGGATGGGCGCCCACCCCGACGACGCGGGCGAGGTGGTCTCCCGCCTGCACCGGCTCCTCGGAGCGGTCCTCGGCGCCGGAATCCCCACCGTGGCCGCGGTCCAGGGCCACGCCTTCGCCGGCGGCGCCATGCTCGCGACAGCCCACGACATCGTGGTCATGCGGGAGGACCGGGGCTACTGGTGCGTGCCCGAGGTCGATCTCGGCCTGCCGTTCACACCCGGCATGGATGCACTGCTGACAGCCCGACTCCCCCGCCGGACGGCCCATCGCGCCATGACCACCGGCCGCCGCTACGGCGGACCCGACGCCGTCGATGCCGGCATCGCGGACGAGGCCGTGCCGCTCGACGACGTCCTGCCCCGAGCGATCGAGCTCGCAGCGGAGCTCGCCGCCAAGGACCCGACGACGATGCGTGCGATCAAGCAGCGCATGTACGCAGATGCCATCGGACTCCTCGACCACGGGCACTGACGCACCTCCGAAACGACACCCAGCTCCGAACGACACCCAGATCCGAACGACACACAGCTCCCGACGACCCCAAAGGGGAACACGTGCGATTCACCTACGCCGAGGCGTTGACCGACCCGGCCTACATGGCCCCGCTCGCCCAGGCCGCCGAGGCAGCGGGCTACGACAGCTTCCTGGTGCCCGACTCGGTGGCATACCCCGAGGTGTCGGACTCGACGTACCCGTTCACGCCGGACGGGTCGCGGGAGTTCCTGGAGGACAAGCCGTTCATCGAGCCCTTCGCCCTCATCAGCGCGCTGGCCATGGTCACCGAGCGCATCCGCTTCACGATCTCGGTCCTGAAGCTGCCGATCCGCCACCCGCTGCACACGGCCAAGCTGGCGTCCTCCGCAGCAGTGCTGAGCGACAACCGGCTGAGCCTCGGCGTCGGCGTGAGCCCCTGGCCGGAGGACTACGCCATCACCGGCACGCCGTGGGAGGACCGCGGCAAGCGGATGGACGAGTGCATCGACATCGTGTCGAACCTGCTCGATGGCGGCTATCACGAGCACCACGGCGAGATCTACGACATCCAGTCGATCAAGATCTGCCCGGTCCCGACGGAGCGCGTGCCGATCCTGGTGGGCGGACACGGAGCGCCGGCGCTGCGCCGGGCCGCACGTCTGGACGGCTGGATCCACGGTGGCGGTGAGGACGACCTCGACGACCTCATCGATCGCCTGCACGTGCTGCGGCGGGAGGCGGGCAAGGAGGGCGAGCCGTTCGAGATCCAGGTCATCAGCCCCGAGGCCTTCAGCGTCGACGGCGTCAAGCGACTGGAGGAGAAGGGCGTCACCGAGGTGATCGTCGGGTTCCGCTGGCCGTACGTCGTCGGGGCGGACCCCGAGCCGCTGCAGGACAAGATCGACGCGCTCGAGCGCTTCGCCGAGACGACGATGGCCGCCTGTCGGGACTGACGTCGGTCCATCGCGGTCGGCCGGCGTGGGGAGACGATGAGTCGGCGCGGGTCGCGTCGTCGGACATCCAGGACGTCCCAGGAGGGCACATGAGCATCGAGAGTCCCGAGATCGTGGAGCAGCCCGAGCAGGTCACCGTGGTCGTGCGGCGAGTCGCACCGATGGCCGACCTGCCCGGCGTGTTCGACGCCGCCTTCCCCGCCCTCGGTGCGGTGCTGGCGGACCAGCAGGTGCAGCCGCTGAGCCCCGCCTTCGCGCTCTACCACGGCGCTCCGACCGACACGGCCGACCTCGAGGTCGGGTTCGTGACCGGCACCCCGGTCGAGCCGGCCGACGAGGTCTCGGTCTCCACGCTCCCCGGCGGCAGGGTGGCGCGCACGGTGTACGCCGGCGGCTACGACGGCATCGGCGACGCGTGGGGTGCGCTGTTCGGCTGGGTGGCCGAGCAGGGGCTGGAACCGACCGGTGAGATGTGGGAGGTCTACCTGACCGAGCCCACGCCCGACGGCGACCCGGCCGACAACAGGACCGAGCTGAACCTCCAGATCACCTGAGGCGCCAGCAGCTCGGGTTCGTCAGTCGGTCGGGCGTGACGCCACGTCCGGCATCCAGACCTCCAGCCGCGTGCCACCGGCCGCTGGACTGTCGATCTCGATCCTGCCGCCGACGGCTTCGATCCGGTCCCGCAATCCGATGAGGCCGGTGCCGATCCGAGGATCCGCGCCTCCCACGCCGTCGTCGTGGACGACGATGCGGACGTCGTCGTCGCCGATGTCGAGTGCGACGGAGACGGAGCTGGCGTCGGCATGCTTCGCCACGTTGGTGAGCGCCTCCGACACGGTGTAGTAGGCGGCGACCTCGGTGCTCTCGCCCAGGCGACGGTCGCCAGCGGCGGTGATGGTCGTGGGCACCGGACTGCGCCGGGCCAGGCTCCTGAGGGCCGGGACGAGCCCGCCGTGGGACAGGATCGCCGGGTGGATGCCGCGAGCGACCTCCTGGAGCGTCTCCACCGCCTCGGCCAACGACTCCCCGATGCGCCGGAGGTCGTCCCTCGTCCCCACGGCATCCTCGGGCACGGACAGCTCGGCCAGACGGACCTCGAGACCGAGAGAGATCAGGCGCTGCTGGGCACCGTCGTGGATGTCCCGTTCGATGCGCCGACGAGCCTCGTCGGCGGCGAGCACCAGTCGCTCTCGGGAGGCGGCGAGCTCGTGACGACCATCGGCGTTCGCGATCGCGGTCCCGACCAGCTCGGTGAACTCGCCGACCTGCCGTCCGAGGGTCGTCGGGTCGTCGACGGCGGCGAGCCACATGACGATGACTGCTCCCCAGACGCGTCGGTCGACGGTGATCGGCGCGCCGACGAACGAACTCATCCCCCTGGCCCGCAGCTTCTCCGCAGTGGGGCCGCTCGCCGTGCCGATCGACCCGACGTGTGACGCGCGGGCCTCGTCCGTGAGCGTCGCGATGAGCTCGTCCCCCTCGTAGGACCAGCTCGTGCCGACGGGTCGCCCGACCTCGACGAGCTCCCGGCTCGCGATCATCGTCACGGTGTGCGCCGGGTCGAACCGGAGCAGGACCGTCGCGTCGCTGCCCATCAGACGGTCGACCTCGGCGACCACAGCGTCGAAGAGATCGTCCGGTGCGGCTCCGGTCGCCACGAGCGCGGCCACCCTGTGCAGGGCAGCCTGCTCGTCAGCGAGCGCCACGAGGCGGTCCCGCCCCGCCTCGAGCGCTCGGCCCATGGTGTTGAACGACCGCTCGAGCTGCCCGATCTCGCCGGGTCCGTCCTCACCCAGCCGCACGGTCAGGTCGCCGCCCGCCAGGCGATCCGCCATGGTGGTCGCCCGGCGGAGAGGCCGCAGCACGACTCGCACCAGGTAGCCGCTGCAGCAGCCGACGAGCACGATCGATCCTGCGACGCCGATCAACGCTGCGATGGTGCCGCGCCGGGTGGCGTCGTTGGACCCCTGAAGGCGCGACGTGAGCAGCTGCTCCTGCTGGGACTGGAACTCGTCGAAGCGTGCGAGGACAGTGTCGGAGGCGTCGTCGGCCGGACGCAACAGCTCCCCGAGGCCGGTGGGACCGGTCGCTGCCTCCGTCTCGTCGATCAGCGGGACGAGAACCCCGTCGAGGTAGTCGCGACTCCGAGTGCGGAGGTCATCGACCAGACGCGCCTCACGCTCGTCGCCGACGAACACCGCCAGGTCGGCGAGGCCCGAGAGGAGGTCGTCCCGACGCGTCTCCCATGTCACGAGGAACCCGGGGTCACCCGTCAGAGCGAAGCCCCGCGCGTCCCGGTCGAGCTCGATGAGCTGTCGTTCGAGCTGGTCGGCAGTGGTCATCTCCGCGCGGATGTGTCGAGCCTGACGACTCGACGCCGCCTCGTCACGCACCGTCCCCCGGAGATAGGCGAACGTCGACGCGACGACCACGGCGAGCAGGACGCTCGCGACGAGGATCCTGGGCGTCAGTCCTCGTCGCATCGACGTGCGCTCCTGCAACTGGGATCCTTCTGACGGTGGGGTCGGTGCTCGGGTGCCAGTGTGCCGGACCCGATCGAGCTGAAGGACCGACGCGGGCGACATGACCGTCGAGACGACTGGACATCGCCACCCGCAGGGGGTGCCAAGCTGATGCCCGTGCGCCGACCGGACACGGACCTCTCGACATGACGAGCGTGGTCATCGCCGATGACGACGTGCTGCTGCGCGAGGGCATCGCCAGCCTGCTGTCCCGGTCCGGCTTCGAGGTCGTCGGCCAGGCGGGCGACGGCACTGCGCTGCTCGGTCTGGTGAGATCCCACCGGCCTGACCTCGCCATCGTCGACATCCGGATGCCGCCGTCGCACACGACCGAGGGTCTCGACACCGCTCAGCTCATCCGGGGCGAGCAGCCCGACGTCGGGATCATGGTCCTGTCCGCGCACGTCGAGGTCCACCACGCCGTCGAGCTGATCGGCTCCGGCGATCGGATCGGATATCTGCTGAAGAGCAGGGTGACCGACATCGCCGACTTCACGGACTCGCTCGAACGTGTCGCCCGAGGGGGCTCCGTCGTCGACCCCGGCCTCGTGAAGGAGCTGTTCACGGCGAGCCGCCGGAACGACCCCGTCGACAGCCTCACACCTCGGGAGCGGGAGGTGCTCGAGCTCATGGCCGAGGGCTTCTCCAACAGCGGCATCGCCCAACGCCTGTTCGTCGCGGAGGGGACGGTCGAGAAGCACGTCAGGAGCATCCTGTCGAAGCTCCAACTGGACGACTCCACGGAGGGACATCGTCGTGTCCTCGCCGTGATCACCTATCTCGAGCGGCGGTAGCACTGGCCGAGGGCGCCCGCGGAGAGGCGCGACTTGGTGAGGAAGG
The DNA here is from genome assembly GCA_023434535.1 of Actinomycetes bacterium. Lineage (GTDB taxonomy): Bacteria > Actinomycetota > Acidimicrobiia > Acidimicrobiales > Microtrichaceae > Dermatobacter. The sequence continues at coordinate 1,326 of JAEYSR010000288.1, read as the reverse complement.
CGACGGCGGACGAGCGCTCGAGGACGTCGCCCAGGTCGGTCGCCGCGTGACTCGAGGTCAGCACCACGGGCGGTGGATCCGGCAGTGCGGCGATCCGTTCAGCGACGTCGAACCCGTCGTCGGGCCCGAGGTGGATGTCGACCACGACCAGATCCGGACGCTCTGCCTCGACGAGCGCGACACCGGCGTCCGCGTTCGTGGCGACCGCCAGGACCGACATGCCCTCGCCCTCGAGCAGGTTGCGCACCGCGGTCAGGAACACCTCGTTGTCGTCGATGATGACGAGTCGCAGATCCACCTCCTCAGGATCACCCGTCGGGGTGGTTCGCGCATCCCTGCTGGCAGGTAGATCGGGGGTGTGGATGGCGGGCGGACCGAAGTACGGGTGGCCGTGGTGACGCCGGGCGGTCGCGGATCGACGATGGGTGTCGCCGGGAACACCTCCCGGACGAGGACCCGACGAGGAGCAGGACCATGAGCTTCATCACCACCGACGACGGCACCGAGATCTTCTACAAGGACTGGGGATCGGGGCGGCCGATCATGTTCCACCACGGATGGCCGCTCAGCTCCGACGACTGGGATGCCCAGATGATCTACTTCGTGAACCGCGGCTACCGGGTCGTCGCGCACGACCGGCGTGGGCACGGGCGGTCGTCGCAGACCCCGTTCGGTCACGACATCGACACCTACGCCGCTGATGCGGCGGCGGTCGCGAACCACCTCGACCTGCAGGGCGCGATCCACATCGGGCACTCCACCGGCGGTGGCGAGGTCGCACGCTACGTCGCCAAGTACGCCGACGGGCGTGCGGCCAAGGCGGTTCTGATCAGCGCCATCCCCCCGCTGATGCTGAAGACCGACGCCAACCCGGGCGGCCTTCCCATCGAGGTGTTCGACGGCTTCCGTGACGGCACAGGATCCAACCGTGCGCAGTTCTTCCTCGACGTCGCGTCCGGCCCGTTCTACGGGTACAACCGGCCCGACGCCGAGCCCTCGGAGGGCGTCATCCGCAACTGGTGGCGTCAGGGGATGATGGGCAGCGCGCTGGCCCACTACGAAGGCATCAAGGCCTTCTCCGAGACCGACCAGACCGAGGACCTGAAGGCGATCGACATCCCGGTGCTCGTGCTGCACGGTGACGACGACCAGGTGGTGCCGATCGCTGACTCCGCGGAGATCTCGATCACGCTCCTGCGTCACGGCACCCTCAAGGTGTACGCCGGCTACCCCCACGGTGCGTTCACCATCCACCACGACGTCATCAACCCCGACATCCTCGAGTTCATCGAGTCCTGAGCCTGCCGGGTCCGCTCGCGGTCCGCG
>JAEYSR010000258.1 GCA_023434535.1 Actinomycetes bacterium | reverse complement strand
CGCTGAAGGGCTCCGCTGTGGACCGCTTCGACCGGGTCGCCGCGTTCTACGGGATGATCCACGTGCCCGAGGCGTGGCAGGGCCCGGGTCAGGGCGACCCGTTGGCGGCCGTCGCCTCCCGCGGGACCACCGACGTCATGCTGATCGCCGGGTCCGTCGACCCGTACACCCCGCCGGAGCACCTGCAGGAGCTCCGCGACGCCGGCGTCGACGTGGTCGAGTACATCGGCGCGGACCACGGGTTCGTGCACGACGCCAGCCGACCGACGCACCGGGCCGACGACGCCGCGGACGCGTGGGAGCGGGTGCTCGCCTTCCTCGCCGGCTGATCGCACACGCCGCCGGCGGACCGGTGCGGCTCGGAGAGGGAGCGGTCTCGACCGACCGTCCCGGCCGGGTCAGGAGGAGCGGATCTCCAGCTCCCGACGCTTCAGGATCCGGTACTGGCGGTCGTTCTGCTCGATCCAGCCGAGGCGGAGGAAGCTGGCGATGGCCTTGTTGACCCGCTCCCGGGACGCGCCGACCAGGCCGGCGAGCTCCTCCTGCGTGATCGGGATCTCGAAGTCGTCGCGATCGCCGGCCAGCTCCAGCAGGTGCTTGGCCGTCCGGCCGGTGACGTCAAGGAAGAACGAGTCGGCGAGGGCCTCGTCGGTGGCCCGGATCCGCTGGCTCAGCAGTCGGACGACCGACCACAGCAGCTCCGGCTTGTCCTCCCACAGGGTCTGCAGGACGTCGTAGGGGATCCGGATCACGCTCGACTGCTCGAGCGCCCGAGCCTCCGCGGAGCGGCCGAGGCCGTCGAACAGGCCCATCTCCCCGAACAGGTCGCCGCGCTCCATCAGGGCGACCATCGACTCGCGGCCGTCGACCGACTTGTTGGCGATGGCGATGCGCCCGCCGATCACCACGTAGCAGGCATCGGCCTCGACGCCCTCGCTGAACACCACGTCGTTGCGGATGAGCTCCACCCGGTCGGCGGCGTCGGCGAGGCGGCGGTGGTCCTCGTCGCTGAAGCGGTCGAAGAGCTCGACGTTGCGGAGGAGGTCCATGTCGTTCACGCACGGCATCGTACAGATTGCGAACTCCGTCACACACCGATCGTCCGGCGCCCTGTGGCCCGGCTCCGACTCGCGTGCGATGGGGGGCCGACCGGTACCGTGCAGCCATGGCCGCGGAGCAGACGGGTGAGGTGTGGTGCGTCGTCGTCGCCGCGGGATCGGGGCGCCGGTTCGGCGGTCCCAAGCAGCTGTCGGACCTGCGCGGCGCCACGGTGATGGAGCGGTCGGTCGCCACCGCAGCGGCGGCGTGCGACGGCGTGGTCCTCGTCGTGGCGCCCGACGACCTCGCGTCGGACGGGGCGGCGTCGAGGGCCTCCTCGGAGGTCCCTGACGGGGTCGACCGGGTGGTGGCCGGCGGGGCGACACGGTCTGCCTCGGTCTCCCGGGGCCTGGCTGCGGTGCCGGCCGATGCCGCGGTGGTGCTCGTCCACGACGCCGCCCGTCCTCTGGCGTCGGCCGAGCTCTTCCGTCGGGTGGCCGAAGCCGTCCGTGGGGGAGCGGACGCCGCGGTGCCGGTGGTCGCGGTCGTCGACACGATCCGCGACGTCCGGGGCGGCACCGTGGATCGTGACGTGCTGCGCGCGGTCCAGACCCCGCAGGGCTTCCGGGCCGCGGCGCTGCGCGACGTGCACTCCACGCCGGCCGACGCCACCGACGACGCCTCGCTGGTCGAGGCCGCCGGCGGGAGCGTCGTCCTGGTCGAGGGCGAGCGCGCGAACCTGAAGATCACCGAGGCGGTCGACCTCGACCTCGCCGCGGCGCTGGTCGACCGGTCCGACCGCAACGGGGGAGACTCCACCCCGTGACGTTCCGGATCGGCAACGGCTTCGACATCCACCGCTTCAGCGACGACCCCTCGCGGGTGCTCGTGCTGGGCGGCATCACGTTCCCGGGAGAGGTCGGGCTGCACGGCCACTCCGACGCCGACGCAGTGGCCCACGCGGTGGCCGAGGCGCTCCTCGGTGCGGTCGGGCTCGGCGACCTCGGCTCCCACTTCCCCGACACCGACGAGCGCTGGCGCGGCGCCGACAGCATGCAGCTGCTCGCCGAGGTCGTGCGGCTGGTGTCCGACGAGGGCTGGTCACCGGTGAACGTCGACTGCTCCGTCATCGCGGAGCGGCCCAAGCTGGCCCCCCGTCGGGACGAGATGCAGGCGGCCCTGACCGAGGTCGTCGGGGCTCCGGTCACCGTCAAGGGCCGCCGGGCCGAGGGCATCGGCGGCCTGGGCCGCAGCGAGGGCATCGCCTGCATGGCCTCCGCGCTGGTCGAGTCACGCAGCACTGTCATCGAGAGCGGCACTGTCGTCGAGAAGAGGAGCACCTGATGGCCGGACGATCCGGAGGCGGGCGCGGAGCCGGCAAGGGCGGCGCCGGCCGCGGCGGAGCGGGCAGGGGCGGAGTCGGCAAGGGCGGTCGCGGCGCGCCCGCCGGCAAGGGCGCGCGCAGCGGTCGTGACGCCGCCCCCTCGCGAGGTCGCTCCGGCGGGGGATCGGCGAGGTCGGCCGACCCGCGCTCGGCCGGCCCGTCGCGCTCCGGAGGTCAGTCGCGCTCCGGAGGTCCGTCGCGCACTGCGGGTTCGGCGGCCCGGCGTCCGCCGCGCAAGGACCCGGGGCGCACGACGGCACCCAAGGAGCGCGGGCTCGGAGGGACGCAGGTCGAGGGCCGTCAGGCGGTGCGGGAGCTGCTCCTCGCCGGACGTCGGAAGGTCTACGAGATCTTCCTCAACGCCGAGCTCGATCGGGGCGACATCATCGGCGACATCGTGGACCTGGCCGACGAGCTGCGCGTGCCGATCACCGAGGTCAGCCGGGCCCGCCTGGACTCGCTGAGCCACACGGAGGCGCCCCAGGGCATCGTGGCCCGCGCCGCCGAGCTGCCGCAGACCGCGCTGCACGACCTGTGCGAACCGGTCGACGGGCGGCCGCCGTTCCTGCTGGCGCTCGACAAAGTCACCGACCCGGGCAACCTGGGCGCCGTGATGCGCATCGCCGAGTGCGCCGGTGTGACGGGCGTGGTGCTGCCGCGCCACCGTGCCGTGCACGTCACGCCCACGGTCACCAAGGCCGCCGCCGGAGCCGTCGAGTACCTGCGGATGGCGCTGGTCGGCGGGCTCCCGACGGCGATCACCGACCTCCGGGAGGCGGGGGTCTGGGTGGTCGGCCTCGATGCCGGCGGCGACACGAGCATCCACGACCTGCCCGTCGCCACCGACGCGGTGTGCCTGGTCCTCGGCGCCGAGGGCAAGGGCCTGTCCCGGCTCGCGGCGCAGCGCTGCGACCTGGTCGCGTCGATCCCGCTGCACGGGCGCCTCTCGTCGCTCAACGTGGCGAGCGCCGGCGCGGTGGCCTGCTACGAGATCGCCCGACGGCGACCCACGCCCGGCGCGTAGACCCGGACCCCCGGGGCGTCGGGGTCGTTCGACCCTGTCGGCGCCGTCAGGCCGACGGAGCGCCGAACACCTGCTCGGGCTCCACGATGACGTAGCCGCCGGGCGAGAACTCGAGCTGCATCGCCTCGCCGGAGCCGCGCCCGATCAGCGCGCCGGCCGACATGGACGATCGGGGCGTCACCGTCAGCCCGGCGGTCCACGCCACGACCGCGTTGGGGTCGACCAGCGTGCGGGCCTCCGACGTGTTGAGGACGACGGGCCAGTCGGTGGCGAGGATCACCGTGCCGGGCCCGCTCAACGTCACGTTGAACAGGCCACCCGCGGCCATGGCCCCGATGCCGCCCTTGATCATCTGGATGTCGTAGCTGACCGTCGCGTCGAAGCCGAGCAGCGACCGCGACGACGCCGACAGCTGCTCGCCCTGGCCGAGCTCCAGCAGGTGGAGCTTGTGGCCTCCGTGGGAGACGAACAGCTCGCCGGTGCCCTCGCACTTCATGAGCTTGACGCCCTCGCCGGTGGCCGCGGCCTTGACCCACTTCCCGACGCCGCCCGCGCCCTGGTACGCGAACGTGATGTCGCCCTGGAACGCGATCATCGCCCCGCGCGTGACCAGCAGCGGCTGGCCCGACAGCGTCGCCTTGATGACGGCCGGGTTCTGGCGCGTCATCCGGCCGGTGGTCGGTGCCTCCATGTTGTCGGTGAACAACGTGGAGGAGGCCAGCGACTGCGGCAGGGCGTGGGGCGTGGCCGCCGCCAGCGGCGCGGCGGTCGCAGCGGGGTCCGGCTGACCGGTCGCCGCCGGAGCCTGCTGAGCTGCGG
>JAEYSR010000023.1 GCA_023434535.1 Actinomycetes bacterium | reverse complement strand
TCGTCGCTGCGGTCCTCGACGCCACCGGTACCTCCCGGTTCACCGACGACCACACCCACAACTACCTCGACAACACCAACCACCGTGACGGCGCCGGCGGCGCCTGCTGTGGTCATGGTGCCCGGCTCACCGTGCCGGTCACGACTCCCGACGGTCGTCGCGTGGTGATGGACGCCGGTGAGTGGGAGTTGCTCGTCTGCAACGCCGACGTGTCAGAGATCCTCCTCGACGCCCTCGGCACCCCGATCGCTGTCAGGGACCTGCTGCGACACCCCACACCGGCCCTGAGGCGGGCGCTGATCGCCCGCGACGGCGGCTGCGCGTTCCCAGGATGTGATGCTCCGCCCGGTTGGTGCGACGCACACCACGTAATCCACTACGCGGATGACGGCCGGACCGTCGCCATCAACCTCGTGCTCCTGTGCCGGAGACACCACGGCATCGTGCACCGCAGCGGCTGGTCCATCGAGTTCAACGCTGAGCGTGGCCCCGACCACGGGCACTTCACCATCACCACCGCCACCGGCCTCGAGCTCCAGACCCAACACCGGGCCCGGCCACCCCGCCCGCCGGACCGAACGCCGGCACCCGCCTGAGCGCGGGACCGGCACCCGCCAGGAACCACCCGATCCCACATCCCCGTACGAACGCGTCACGACCACCCGCGCCCCGGCGCGGGCACAAACGCGTCCGGTCTCGCGCGTGCCGGTCGCGGACGGACCTGGAGATTTCTCCGGTGAGCATGTCGATCGGAGCGACGCCGTTCGTCGTAGGGGTGGGTGCAGAACGTGCCCACCAACCCGAGGAGCTCCCATGCGGATCGTGATCAGTGCCTTCATCAGCCTCGACGGCGTCGTGCAGGCCCCGGGCGGCCCCGACGAGGACCGCGACGGCGGCTTCGAGCACGGCGGCTGGTCGATGCCCTACTTCGACCCCGAGGCCATGGCCCCGATGCTCGACGACGCCATGTCCCGGACCGACGCGCTGCTCTTCGGCCGGCGGACCTGGCGGGTCATGGCCGACGCGTGGCCCGGCCGTGCGGGCGACCCGTTCGCCGACCGGATGAACTCGATCCCCAAGTACGTCGCGTCGCGCACGCTCACCGAGGCCGACCTCGACTGGTCCAACACCACCCTGCTCAGCGGTGACGACGTCCTCGCCCAGGTGGCGGGTCTGCGGGCGACCGAGGGAGGCGACCTGGGCGTGATGGGCAGCAGCGACCTGGCCCGACAGCTCGTGGGTGCGGGCCTGTTCGACGAGCTGCGCCTGATGATCGAGCCCGTGATCCTCGGTGGCGGCAAGCGCCTGTTCCCCGACGACGGGACGGCTCGACCGCTCGAGCTCGTCTCGAGCTCGACGACGAGGACCGGTGTGCAGCTGTGCGTCCTGCGTCCGACGGGCGGCGACCTCACCACCGGAACCAGCGACGACCTGTACGCCTGAGTCGCCTCTCGCGCCCGGCACGCTCACGTCGCCCCGGGCGCGGGCACGCCCGTGCACGACAGCGTCGTACGCTCCACGATCGTGGTCGCACCCGAGCAGCCCGACATGGTGGCGGTCCCCGCCGGGGTCACGACGATGGGCTCCGACGTCTTCTACCCGGAGGAGCGGCCTCGCCGGAGCGTGGAGGTGGGCGCGTTCCGGATCGACCGCCGACCGGTCACCAACGACCAGTTCGCGAAGTTCGTCGACGACACCGGTTGGGTGACGGTGGCCGAGCGTCCGCTGGACCCCGCCGACTACCCGGGTGCCGACCCGGGCCTGCTCCACCCGGGCGGGGTGGTGTTCCAGGCGCCTCCAGGTCCGGTGCCGCTCGACGACCCCGGCCGCTGGTGGGCCTACGTGCCAGGAGCGTCGTGGCGCTCGCCGCAGGGACCGGGCTCGGACCTCGCCGGCAAGGGCGACCATCCGGTGGTGCAGATCGGATTCGAGGACGCTGCGGCGTACGCCGAGTGGCGCGGCGCACGCCTCCCGACCGAGGCCGAGTGGGAACGGGCGGCGTGGGGCGGGCTCGTGGACGCCGAGTACAGCTGGGGTGCCGAGCCGTATCCGGACGGCCGTCAGATGGCGAACACCTGGCAGGGCCGGTTCCCGTGGGAGGACCTGGCGACCGACGGTTGGGCCGGGACCTCGCCGGTGGGCTCGTACCCGCCGAACGGGTACGGCCTGTTCGACATGGCCGGCAACGTCTGGGAGTGGACCACGGACTGGTGGTCCGAGGACCACGCAGCCGTCGTGCCCTGCTGCGGCGGCGCCGCGGAGCGGGCGTCGGCGGCACCGGGGGAGAGGTACGGTCGCAAGGTGATCAAGGGGGGCTCGCACCTGTGCGCGCCGAGCTACTGCCACCGGTTCCGGCCGGCGGCGCGCCAACCCGAGGCGGTGGACACCTCGACCAGCCACCTGGGGTTCCGGTGCGTGTCCGACAGCTGACCCAGTTCTCGACTGCCTGAACTCGAACCCAGGGGGGACCCGACGTGACGACCGACCGACCGCTGCCCGACGGAACCGAGCTGCTCGACCCCGAGCTCGCGCCGTTCATGGACTTCGTCCCCGACCTCGACCTCGATGAGAGCCGTCTGCCGGAGATCCGGTCCACGTTCGTCGGCCTCATCAAGGAGCTCACCCAGCTGAGCGACCTGGTCGAGCGCACCGACCACACCGTCGCCGACAGCCCCGATCCCGAACATCCGGTCGTCGTCCGGGTCCACCGGGCCCACAACACGTCGGGACCTCTGCCCGCGATCGTGTCCATCCACGGGGGCGGCTACGTCGTGGGCAGCTACGACATGGACGACGGCGTGTTCGACCGCCTGTGCCCGATGCTCGAGTGCGTCGGGGTCTCGGTCGAGTACCGCCTGGCCCCCGAGACGCCCTACCCGGGTCCGCTCGAGGACTGCTACGCGGCGTTGAAGTGGACCCACGAGCACGCGGAGGAGCTCGGCATCGACCCGGAGCGCATCGGCATCGCCGGAGCCAGCGCCGGGGGTGGGCTCGCCGCCGCACTGGCGATCCTCGCCCGTGACCGTGGCGAGGTGCAGGTGGCGTTCCAGCTGCTCGAGTGCCCGATGGTCGACGACAGCCAGACCACCTCCTCCAGCCAGCTCGACGGCCTCAAGGTGTGGTCCCGCGAGTCGAACACGTTCGGGTGGAGGTCCTACCTGGGCGATCTGTACGGGGCCGACGACGTGCCCGGCACGGCGGCCGCGGCGCGGGAGGTCGATCTGCAGGGCCTGCCGCCGGCGTACGTCGCGGTGGGCGCGGCCGACGGGTTCCGCGACGAGGACGTCGCCTACGCGCTGCGCCTGAACCAGGCCGGCGTCCCGACCGAGCTGCACGTGTACCCGGGCGTGCCCCACGGTGTCGGCATGTTCATCGGCACGGCGTGGGCCGAGCGCTGGCAGCGCGACGTCGACGACTGGCTCCGCCGCCAGCTGCACCCCTGATCGGACGGGGCCAGCGAGGCGGGCGTCGCTCTCAGCCGGCGTCCACGGCGTCCCGGCCGCTCAGCTCTTGGAACGCGTCCCAGGCCCTGGGTCCGTAGACCGACGCCGTGCCGCCGTCCATGAGCAGGGCCACGCCGAGTGCCTCCGCGACCTCCTCCGAGGTCGCGCCCTTCTGGGCGGCAGCCTTGGCGTGGTAGGCGATGCACCCGTCGCACTGCTTGACCACGGCGATGCTGAGCGCCATCAGCTCCTTGACCTTCGCCGGCAGCGCGCCGTCGGCCACGGCCGCCTTGTGCATGGCGCCGAACCCCTTCCAGACGTCGGTGCTCGCCCCGTACAGCTCTCGTGTCGGACCCTTCAGGTCCTCGATGACCTCGGTGTAGTGACCCATGATCACCCCTTCCTTGATACCCCCGAGGGTATCAAGGCAATGTCGGGAGCGCATCGCCGTCGGGCCCCGGTTAGGTTGCCGCCGTGGATCTCTTCGAAGCGCTCTACACCACCCGGGCCATGCGCCGGGTCACCTCCGATCCCGTGCCGGACGACGTCCAGGCCTCGATCCTCGACGCCGCCATCCGGGCTCCCACCGGCGGCAACGCGCAGAACTGGCGCTTCCTGGTGGTCGACGACCCGGAGCAGATCGGTCGCATCGCTCCGCTCTACAAGTCCGGCATCGACATGCTGTGGGAGACGATCTACGCCGAGCGCGTGGCCTGGGCCGCCGAGGACCCCGACGACCCGGAGCGGGCGCAGTTCCTGCGGGTCCAGCGGTCCGCGGTGTGGGCGGCGGAGAACTTCGCCACCTACCCGCTGCTCCTGTTCGGCTTCGCCCAGCACGACCCCACGGGCGGATCGATCTACCCGGCGCTCTGGAGCGCCCAGCTGGCGGCGCGGGCCCACGGCGTCGGCTCCACGCTGACGGTCGTCCTGATGTTCCACGACCAGGAGGTCAAGGACATCCTCGGCGTCCCGGCCGACGACGGCTGGATCCAGGCCGGTTGCGTGCTCATGGGCTACCCGACCGGCACGTGGGGCGTCGCCGCCCGTCGACCGGTGCACGAGGTGTCGTACCGCAACCGCTGGGGTGACCCGCTGGGCGTCGAGGTGCCCGAGCCGCTCTGGCCGTGACGACGATGCCTGCGGCGGCGGACCCACCGGGCGTGCCGTCCGGCGACGAGCGGGCCGGCGACGAGCGGGCCGACGGCAGCCGGACGGCGTGGCTGGTCGCCGGACAGGAGCTGTTGCGCACCGGCGGGTTCCAGGCGGTCAAGCTCGCGTCGCTGTGCGGGCTGACGGGCCGGACGACCGGCAGCTTCTACCACCACTTCTCCGGCATGGCCGAGTACCTCGGGGAGCTGGCGTCGTTCTTCGGCGTCGAGCAGCCGCAGCTGGTCGTCGAACGGCTCTCCGCGCTGGAGCCCCGGGAGCGGCTGCGTCGCCTCGAGCACCTCAGCGTGGAGCTCCACATGGGGGCGCTGCACCGGGCCATGCGCGACTGGGCGATCGTCAACGAGCCGGCGGCCGAGGCGGTGCGGGACTCGGACCGTGTGCTGCTCGAGTTCATCCGCGACGCGTTCGTCGACCAGGGCGCCGACCGTCAGACCGCGGAGCTGCGGGCGGAGGTGGTGTACGCGCTGGCGATCGTCCGGCTCGACACGCCCTGGCCCCGACGGTCCACCTCGGTCGACAGCGTGCTGCGGGGGATGGTCGGTGAGGGCGACCTCCCATCGTGAGCTGATGGACCGACGTGACGTGGTGGACTACGATCTGGACAGATGTCCAAGTCCGCCGCCTCGTCCGAGCTCGTCGCCGGTGTCCGACCGGTGCTCGCGCCGCGACGTCACCTGTCGGATCGTCAGGCGCAGACCGTCGAGAAGCTCGTCGACGCCGCCGTCGAGGAGCTGCGTGAGGTCGGCTACGACGGGCTGACCGTCCGCAACGTCGCCCGACGGGCCGGCGTCGCCCCCGCCACCGCGTACAACTACTTCGCCTCCCGGGAGCACCTGGTGACCGAGGTGTTCTGGCGACGGCTGGACGCCCTGCCCGAGACGCACCTGGATCGTCGCCGGTCGCCGGCGGCCCTGGTCTCGTCGACGCTGTCGGAGATGGCGCTGCTGGTGGCCGACGAGCCGGAGCTGGCCGCCGCGTGCACGGTCGCCATGCTGTCCAACGACCCCGACGTCAGGGTGCTGCGCGACCGCATCGGGCTGACGTGGCGCCGTCGGCTGGAGCGTGCCCTGGGCGACGCGGCCGACCCCGCGGTGCTCTCCACGCTGGAGTTCGCCGTGTCGGGCGCCATGCTGCAGGCCGGCATGGGCCACCTCGACTACACGGATCTCCCGGAGCGCCTGGCCCGGACCGCCGAGCTGGTCGTCGGACCGCGGCGATGAAGAACTGGACGCTGAGGAACCGAGGGGGACACGGGTCGTGACGAGGCAGGGGACATGAGCACCACGACGAGCGACGCGGTCGTCTACGACCCGTACGCGTACGAGATCCACGAGGACCCGTACCCGACGTACGAGCGACTCCGGGAGGAGGCGCCGCTGTACCACAACGAGGAGCTGGGCTTCTGGGCGCTGTCTCGCCACGCGGACGTCATCGAGGGTTTCCGGGACTTCGAGCGCCTGTCCAACTCGCACGGCGTGTCGCTCGACCCCTCCGCGTCGGGCCCTCACGCCCACAAGACCATGTCGTTCCTCGGCATGGACCCGCCGATGCACGGCCGCATGCGAGGCCTCGTCTCCAAGGGGTTCACGCCGCGACGGGTCGCGGCGCTGGAGCCGCGCATCCGCGAGATCGCCCGGGACTACATCGCACGGATGCTCGACACCCCCGACGACCTCGACTTCATCGCCGACTTCGCCGGCCGGCTGCCCATGGACGTCATCTCCGAGATGATGGGCGTCCCGGTGGAGGACCGCGAGGAGCTGCGTCGGAAGTCCGACCTGCTGGTCCACCGTGAGGAGGGCATCCGCGACGTGCCGCCCGAGGGCGCGGCGGCGGCGCTGGACCTGGTCGTCTACTACTCCGACATGCTCGCCCAGCGGCGGCAGCATCGCACCGACGACCTCACCTCCGCCCTGCTCGACGTGGAGGTCGACGGCGATCGCCTGACCGACGAGGAGATCATCGGGTTCCTGTTCCTGATGGTCGTCGCCGGCAACGAGACGACCACCAAGCTGCTCGCCAACGCCTGGTACTGGGCGTGGCGCAACCCGGACCAGCGGGCCAAGCCCTTCGCCGATCCGGGCTACATCCCCGACTGGATCGAGGAGACTCTGCGCTACGACACGTCGTCGCAGATGCTCGCCCGGATCACGCTCACCGACGTCGAGTGGTACGACCGGGTCATCCCGGCGGGGGACCGGGTGCTCCTGCTCGCCGGGTCGGCCAACCGGGACCCCCGGGTCTTCGCCGAGCCCGACGCCTACGACCTCGACCGGCCCGAGCCGCTCCCGCAGCTCGCCAGCTTCGGCTTCGGTCGGCACTTCTGCCTCGGTGCCTCGCTCGCCCGGCTGGAGGCCCGCGTCGCCCTCGAGGAGCTGCTCGCTGCGTTCGGCGACTACGACATCGACCCCGCCGGCATCGAGCGGGTCCACTCCGTCAACGTCCGGGGCTTCTCCCGGGTGCCGACGAGCGTGGTGCCCCGTTCCGGGTCGGCGCCGTCCGCAGGAGGACAGGACTGATGCCCCGCTTCGATCCCCATCCCGAGCGGCGTGCCGCCGTGGTCACCGGCGCATCGTCGGGCCACGGTGCGGCGATCGCCACCGCGCTGGCCGCCGCCGGCCACCCCGTGGTCATCGGCGCCCGACGCCTGGACCGCCTCGAGGAGCTCGCCGCGCAGATCTCCGCCGACGGGGGAGAGGCGCTGCCCGTCCAGCTGGACCTGACCGACCGCACGTCGATCACCTCGTTCGCCCGGCGGGCGGAGGACGAGCTCGGTCCGGTGGAGATCCTGGTGTCGAACGCCGGCGACGTGCAGCCCATCACCACGCTGGCGGATCCGGCGGAGTTCACCCGTCAGCTCCAGGTCAACCTGCTCGGCGCGCAGGCCCTGGCCCACGAGCTGGTCCCGCACATGGTCGGCCGCTCCCGCGGCGACGTCGTGTTCGTGACCTCCGAGGTCGCCCAGGAGCCCCGCACCCACATGGCGGCCTACGTGGCCTCCAAGGCCGGGCTCGAGGCGTACGCCCGGGCGATGGCCATGGAGTGCGAAGGATCGGGTGTGCGCGTCGGCATCGTGCGGCCCGGACCGTCGACCACCGAGCAGGGCACCACGTGGGACGTGGACACCATCAACACCGTCGTCGGCTCGTGGAACCGTTGGGGTCTGCTCCGCCACGACGGGGCGATCCGTCCGGTCGAGTTCGCCCAAGCGGTGCTCGCCATGGTCTCGGCGCCCAAGGGCACGCGCTACGCGCTCCTCGAGGTCCAGCCCGAGGCGCCCGTCGCGTCCGACCACGTCCTGGTCGACTCGACACCATCCCAGCAGTCCGAGGGGGACGCATGACCGACACCATGTCCAGCACCGCGGCCGGACCGGCGGCCGACATCCCCAAGGTGTCCGGCGACGACGGGGGCACCGGCCACCTCGAGGAGCTCCGCGTCGACCCGATCGGGCTCATGCGCCGCACCCGTGACGAGTGCGGTGACGTCGGCGAGTTCCGGCTGGCCGACAAGGAGGTCGTGCTCCTCACCGGTGCCGAGGCCAACGAGGTCTTCTTCCGCGCCTCCGACGACGAGCTCGACCAGGCGGCCGCCTACCCGTTCATGACCCCGATCTTCGGCGAGGGCGTGGTCTTCGACGCCTCGCCCGAGGAGCGGAGGCGGGCCCTGCACAACCAGTCGCTGCGCGACAAGTTCATGCGTGGCCACGCGGCGACGATCACGTCCGAGGCCGATCGCATGCTGGCGACCTGGGACGACGAGGGCGAGATCGACCTGCTCGACTTCACCGCCGAGCTGTTCATCTACACGTCGACCTCGTGCCTGATCGGTCCCAAGTTCCGTGAGGAGCTCGACGCGTCGGTCGCCCACCTGTTCCACGACCTCGAGCAGGGCACCGACGCCATCGCGTACGTCGACGCCTACGCCGACATCGAGAGCTTCCGTCGGCGCGATGCGGCCCGGGCCGCACTCGTCGAGCGCATCGAGGCGATCATGGCGAAGCGGCGTGCAGAGGGGATGCCGTCGGATCGCGACGACAGTGCTGAATCGGACAAGGACCTGGTCGACGTGCTGATGTCGATCAAGGACGAGAACGGCGTCGAGCAGTTCTCCGCCGACATCATCACCGGCATGTTCATCTCGATGATGTTCGCCGGGCACCACACGACCTCGGGCACGGCGGCATGGGTGATCATCGAGCTGCTGCGCAACCCCGACGTGCTGGAGAAGGTCGTCGCCGAGATGGACGCGCTGGCCGAGGCCGGCGGTGGAGAGGTCACCTACCAGGACCTGCGCGAGGTGCCGTGGTTGGAGGGATCGATCAAGGAGGCCCTGCGCCTCCACCCGCCGTTGATCCTGCTGCTCCGCAAGGTCATGGAGCCGCTCGAGGTCGAGGGCTTCACCGTCCCGGCCGGCAAGCTCGTCGGCACGTCGATCGCGGTGTCGAACCGCCCGGAGGGGGCGTTCGAGCGTCCCGACGAGTTCGACCCCGGTCGCTACATCGACCCGCGCCACGACGACCTCGACAACCCCTGGAACTGGATCCCGTTCGGCGCCGGACGTCATCGATGCGTGGGGGCGGCCTTCGCCCTGATGCAGCTCAAGACGATCTTCTGCATCCTGCTGCGCGACTGGGAGCTCGAGCTGGCCCAGCCGCCCGAGACGTACCACAACGACCACTCGAAGATGGTCGTGCAGCTGGCCCAGCCCTGTCGGATCACCTACCGACGGCGGGACCGGAGCGCGGGGGCGTCGAGCTGATGGGGTTCCGCATCGTCGTCGACGCCGACCTCTGCCAGGGGCACGGCGTGTGCGAGGGGGAGGCCCCGGACCTGTTCGAGGTCGACGGGGAGATGAAGGTCCGGGTGCTCGACGAGAACCCCGACGACAGCCAGCGGACGGCCGCCGAGATGGCCGTGAAGTACTGCCCGACCCACGCGATCGCGCTGGTCGAGACCACATAGGGGGACAACCACATGACTGCTTACCCACGTGAAGAGATCGAGGCGATGGTCGAGCACTGGCTGGACGCGAACCGGCAGGCCGAAGCCGGGGGCGACTGGCGCGTGATGGCCGAGTGCTACGCCGAGGACGCGACCTACGGCTGGAACTACGGCCCCGACGTCAACTTCATGGCCGTCGGTCGCGACCAGATCCGGGACTGGGCCATCGGCCTGGAGATGGACGGCCTGGACGGCTGGACCTACCCGTACGAGCAGATCCTGATCGACGAGAAGGTCGGCCAGGTGATCGGCCTGTGGCGCCAGGTCGCCGACGCCAAGCGGCCCGACGGCTCCACCTACGAGATCGCCGGCATCGGCGGGAGCTGGTTCCGCTACGGCGGGAACATGCAGTGGGCCTGGCAGCGGGACTGGTTCGACCTGGGCAACGCCGGGGCGCTCTTCCTCGAGATGATGTCCGCCGACGTGCTCTCCGAAGGCATGACCGCACGGATGCACCGGGCGCTCGGCAAGCAGCCCGGGCACTACCCGCTGCGCGAGACCCCGGCTCCGCTGTGGCCGGACAACCGCTGATGGCGGACTTCCACAGTTCCGGGCTCGACGTCCTGCTGATCGACGGAGAGCTCCGGTCGGCCTCGGGCGGCGCCACGTTCGAGACGCTGAACCCGGCCACCGAGGAGGTCCTCGGTGCGGCCGCCGACGGCACGGCCGCGGACATGGACGCGGCCATCGGCGCCGCCCGGGCCGCGTTCGACCTGGGGGAGTGGGCGGCGGATCCCGCCTTCCGGGCGAGGTGCCTGCGCCAGCTGCGCGACGCGCTGCTGGCCGAGACCGAGTCGTTCCGGGCGTTGACCACCGCCGAGGTGGGTGCGCCGGCGTTCCTCACCGACGGGCCGCAGTTCGTGGCGCCGGTCGAGGACCTGGGCTGGTACGCGGACCTCGCCGAGTCCTACGACGGCTGGGAGACCGACCTGGGCGAGGCGTCGCCGGTCGGCGTCCGGTCCCAGCGCTGGATCTGGCGCGAGCCCGCCGGCGTGGTCGGTGCGATCACCCCGTGGAACTTCCCGCACCAGATCAACTTCGCCAAGCTCGGTCCCGCCCTCGCCGCCGGCTGCACGGTCGTGCTGAAGCCCGCGCCCGACACGCCGTGGTGCGCCAGCGCGGTCGCCCGGGTGGCGGCGGAGTCGACCGACATCCCCGCCGGCGTGCTCAACGTTGTGACGTCGTCGGACCACTCGCTCGGGGCCCAGCTCTCGGGCGATCCCCGGGTCGACGTGGTGTCCTTCACCGGTTCGACGGCGACCGGGCGGGCGGTCATGCGGACGGCGGCGGAGAACATCACCCGCGTGTTCCTGGAGCTCGGCGGCAAGTCGGCCTTCGTGGTGCTGGACGATGCGGACATCGGTGGCGCGGCGGGCATGGCCGGGTTCATGGCCAGCACCCACGCCGGCCAGGGCTGCGCCATCACCACGCGCCTGCTGGTGCCCCGCTCGAAGCTGGACGAGGCGGTGGAGGCGACCGCGGCCACCATGGCCTCCCTGGCCGCCGGCGATCCGACCGATCCCGGCACGATCTGCGGTCCGGTGATCTCCGCCCGCCAGCGCGAGCGCATCGAGGGCTACCTGCAGCTCGCACGCGACGAGGGCGGCACCTTCGCCGTGGGCGGCGGCCGCTCGCCGAGGTTCGACAAGGGCTTCTTCATCGACCCGACGCTGGTCGTGGGGCTCGACAACTCGTCGCGGGTCGCCCGGGAGGAGATCTTCGGGCCGGTGCTCACCGTCATCCCGTACGACTCCGACGACGACGCCGTGGCCATCGCCAACGACTCGCCCTACGGCCTGTCGGGTGCGGTGTTCTCGGCCGACGAGGACCGCGCTCTGGCCGTCACCCGACGCATCAGGACCGGGACGATGGGCGTCAACGGCGGTGTCTGGTACTCGGCGGACGTGCCGTTCGGTGGCTACAAGCAGTCGGGCGTCGGGCGCGAGATGGGCGTGGCCGGCTTCGAGGAGTACCTGGAGACCAAGTCGGTGGCCGTCGCCCGCTGAAGGCCCGGCCCACCACGTCCGCTCTGTCACGCAGCACACACCCGATCAGTAGGGGGAACAGCGATGGGTAGGTTCGAAGGGCGGGTCAGCATCGTGACCGGCTCCGCCGGAGGGATCGGCGAGGAGTACGCCCGGCGGCTCGCGTCGGAGGGCGCCTCGGTGGTGGTCGCCGACATCGACGTCGAGCGCGGCGCCAAGGTGGCCGACGACATCGCAGCCGGGGGCGGCACGGCCATGGCGCTCGCCGTCGACGTCTCGGACCCCGACTCCACGCGGGACATGGCGACGGCGACGATGGACACGTTCGGGCGGATCGACCACCTGGTCAACAACGCCGCGATCTTCGGCGGCATGGAGATCGACCTGCTGCTGACCGTCGACTGGGAGTACTACCGGCGGTTCATGTCGGTGAACATGGACGGCGCGCTGCTGTGCATCCGTGCCTGCTGGGAGCACATGGCGGCGCGTGGCGGCGGCTCGATCGTGAACCAGTCGTCCACCGCCGCGTGGATGTACTCCAACTACTACGGCCTGGCGAAGACGGGTGTGAACGGCCTGCCGATCCAGCTGGCGCACGAGCTGGGTGGCTCGAACATCCGCATCAACGCGATCGCGCCGGGCCCGACCGACACCGCGGCGGCACGTTCGGTCGTGCCGGGGTCGATCATGGACGACATCGTCGGGGGCCTGGCCCTCAAGCGCCAGGGCACCCCGGCGGACCTGGCGTCGATGTGCCTCTTCCTGCTGTCGGACGAGGCCAGCTGGGTCACCGGACAGATCGTCGACGTCGACGGAGGACAGGTCGTGAGGGCATGAGCGCAGTCGGGTTCATCGGGTTGGGCAACATCGGGGCGCCCATGGCGACACGTCTGGTCGACTGGCCCGAGGGCCTGGTCGTGCACGACGTCCGCGAC
>JAEYSR010000244.1 GCA_023434535.1 Actinomycetes bacterium | reverse complement strand
CAGGGCGGCCCGGTCGGCCTCGTCCAGCGAGGCGTAGTCGGCCTCCACCCCACCGAGCGCGAGCATCTCCGCGACGACCCGCTCGTGCACCGACGCGATCTGGCGGAGGTCGAGCGAGCACAGGTGGAAGCCGAACGCCTCGACGCCGCCCCGGACCCGACGGAGGCGGGCGTCCGCCAACGCTCCTGCGCCGTGGCCCCGGAGGGAGGCGTCGACCACGTCGAGGTCGTCGAGCAGCTCCTGCGGGCGCAGGTACGGGGCGAGGTCCGCGTGCGGCGTGGTCCACGGCACCGTGCCGATCAGCCGTCGGGCGGTCGCCGCCAGCCGGGCGTACATGCCGCGCAGCGCCCGCCGGTACGGCTCGTCACGACGGAACGGCGAGTCGTCCGACGACGCGGCCGCGAGGTCCATCAGCATCGGCGACGGCGTGACGAGCCGTGTCGACATCGACAGCTCCAGCCCGAGCCGTTCGAGCTGCCGGAGGTGGTGCTCGAGCGCCGTGGTCACCTGCCGTTCCACTGCGTAGGTCAGGATCTCCGCGGTCACGAACGGATTGCCGTCGCGGTCCCCTCCGATCCACGAGCCCATGCGCACCGGGTGCACGTCCAGGCCGGCCATCTCCTCGGGCCAGCGGTCGCGGAGCCGGTCCTCCAGATCGCGGTGCAGTGCCGGGACGGCGTCGAACAGCGTCAGGTCGTAGTACCGCAGCGACTCGTTGATCTCGTCCCGCACGCGGAGCTTGGTCAGGCGCAGCAGCGCCGTCTGCCACAGGAGCAGGACCTGGCGGTGCAGCTCGTCGTCGCATCGGCGGAGGTCCGCGGACGCGTCGGGGTCGAGAGCGAGCAGCGGTCGGAGCCGCAACGACTCGTCGATGTCGCGCTGCACCTCGAGCACGGTCTTGCGCCGGACCTCCGTGGGGTGCGCGGTGAGCACCGGCGACACCTCCAGGCGATCGGCCAACTCTCGGATCTCACCGGCCCCGAGACCGGAGCGGGCCAGGTGCTCCACCGCGTCGGCGAGCGTGCCGGGTCGGACCTCCCCGCTCCGCTCCGCATGCCGCCGACGACGGGTGGCGTCGACGTCCTCGGCGATGTTGGCGAGCAGCGAGAACTGGCTGAAGGCGCGGATCACGATGAGCGCCTCCGGCACGTCACGGCCGTCGAGGAGCGCGACGAGGTCGGACCGGGCCGCCGGATGGTCGACGACGTCGACCGACAGTCGCCTGATGGTCTCGACCAGCTCCAGGGTCGACGCCCCGTGCTGCTCCGCGATCACGCGCCCGAGGACCGCTCCGAGCAGCCGGATGTCGTCACGCAGCTCACGCTCGCCCGGCTCCAGCTCGACCACCGCCCCCATGCAACACCCCGACGGCGCGGCACGCGTTTCGGGTCGGTGAAATCTCCCCCGCCACCGTCATCAGGAGCTGTGCGGACGACCTCGAGATCGCTGGCGTCGTGAAGTGCCGCAATTCAGGCTCTAGCCGAAGCCGCCCAGTA
This sequence comes from Actinomycetes bacterium, assembly GCA_023434535.1. Classification (GTDB taxonomy): domain Bacteria; phylum Actinomycetota; class Acidimicrobiia; order Acidimicrobiales; family Microtrichaceae; genus Dermatobacter. The sequence continues at coordinate 2,520 of JAEYSR010000244.1, read as the reverse complement.
CGACCGCCACGGCCAAAGAGTATGCAAGGGCGATTCCACCGAAGATCGCTGCCGCGAGCAAGAACACGCGGAGCCGGCGACTCACAGCGGCGGCCAACGCCAGTCCTGCGACCGCAATGGCGCTGGCGGGGGTCCACCACAGGGAGTGCAGCGGCCCGATCCCGGCCCAGTACCCGACGAACAGACCGCACACGAGCTCCGCAGCGATCAACGGAACAGTCGCGAGCGATCGCCACCCATTGCGATCGTGACGCCGAGCCAGAGCCATGACCCCGTCCCCCGATCCATCAGTTGAACCTACTCGTGGTGGAACCACATGATCTCTGGCGATGACCGGGCGGGTCATTCGCCCCGGAACACGGGGGCCCGACGCTCGCCGAAGGCCCGTCGACCCTCGACCAGGTCGTCCGACGCCCACGCCGCCTCGAACGCGGCCAGGTAGGCGCCGTCGGGATCGGCCTGATCGCCCGGGCGGGCCAGCAGGTCGAGGCCGAGCTTGGAGCCGGCCAGGGCGAGCGGCGCCAGGGTGGCGATCTCGGCCGCCAGGTCGTCGGCCGCCGCTAGGACCGCGGCGCCCGACCCCCCGTCGGCATCGACCAGCTCGTGGACCAGTCCGACGCGGTGGGCGTCCGCCGCGGTCACGGGCCGGGCGGTGAGCATCATCCAGCGGGCGGTCGACTGGCCGGCGAGCAGCGCCAGGCGCTGGACGGTCCAGTGGTCCACCATCAGGCCGAGCTTGGCGACCGGCACGGCGAAGCGGGCGTCGGGAGTGGCCAGACGGAGGTCGCAGCTGATGGCGATCTGGGTGCCGAGGCCCATGCACGCGCCGGCGATCGCGGCGATCGTCGGGAACGGCAGGGCGGCCAGGTCGTCGAGCGCGGAGCGCAGCGCACGTGTGAACTCGAGGTCCTCGAGCTCCTTCAGGTCCGCGCCGGCGCAGAAGTGATCCGCGTCGCCCGAGATGACGAGGGCGCGCACGCCGTCGGCCCCGGCACGTCGCACCCCGTCGTGCAGCTCGTCGAGCGCTTGGTGGTTGAGGGCGTTGCGACGCTCCGGTCGGGAGATGACCAGGTGCGCGACAGGCCCGTCGTGCGAGTACGTGACGATGCTCATCGGGGATGCGACGACGCGGTGCGGTCGACCGTGCTCAGAGCCCGGGCTTCCAGATCATCAGGTACAGGGCGACGACCAGGCACACGTGGAGGAACCCGGTGAGCATGGGAACCCGGGTGCTGTTGCCGCTCTGGTAGCTGCGGGCCACCAGGAACTGCAGGACCAGGGCGATCAGCCAGACGAGGAACGCGATCGACACCCAGGTCTGGCTGAACGAGAACACCTTGTCGCTCATCCCGAGCGCACCCATGCCGGCCACCCAGAGGACGACCATCGCGGGCAGCTGGATGAACATGTTCACCTTGCCCAGCGCCTCGTCGTCGGCGCCGGCACGAGCCAGCGCCGGCTGGACGAAGTTGCCGCCGAACGCGACGAACGCCGCGAGGATGTGCACGAGGAGGAGGATCTGGAATCCGGTGGAGAAGCCCATGGGACCGGACACTACCGGCGACGGCGTCCGCCCCCGTTGTTGGGCATCCGGGAGGGGTGCAGACCCGGTCCCTTGCGGGGCGCCGGTCCCCGACCGAGAGCGTCGAGGGCGGAGCGGTAGTCCCCGCCACCGCCTCGACCCTGCCGGCTGCCGCCGCCCGGCCGGCCCACCTCGTAGCGCCGCAGGATGCTGGCCACGACGAGCGCCAGACCGACCAGGATCAGCACGTCGCCGATCGAGATCACCTGACCCCACGGGAGCGGGATCACGTCGCCGAGGAAGCCGAGGAGGGCGCCGTCGGCGGTCGTGCGCCCACCGTTGAGGACCAGGTCGCCCGCCTGCTCCGCAGTGACGACGCCGGCCGACTCGAGGGCGGACACGCTCACCGGCATCCCCCAGTTGACGACGGTGACCAGGATGTTCAGGCCCAGACCGGCGGCCACCAGGATCATCCCGCCGGTGCGGATGTTGATCACGGCGAAGGCCAGCAGGGCCCCCGAGGCCGCGAGCGACAGGAAGGTCATGACCGCGCCGGACCACGGCAGGACGTCGACCAGGACGGTGAGCACGACGCCGGCGACGAGCAGCTCCCACATGGGCGGGACCCACTCGAGCAGGTTCGACACCCGTCCACCCCAGTACAGGCCGAGCGCGGCACCGATGCCGATGGCGAGCAGGGTGGGGACGAGTGCCACCGACCGAAACTAGCGTCAGGTCGATGTCGGGATCACCAGGAACCTCGGGGCGGGACGGCGACGACGGCGGCTCCGAGCTGCTCTACGACGTGTCGGACGGCGTCGCCACGCTCACGATCAACCGCCCGGAGCGGCGCAACGCTCTGAGCTGGGCCGTCATCGAAGGGCTGCGCGACCACGTGGCTGCCGCCAAGGCGGATCCCGACGTCAGGGTGCTGGTGCTCACCGGCGCTGGCGACCGGGCGTTCTGCGCGGGAGCGGACCTGGGCGCCGGCGCCGACG
>JAEYSR010000233.1 GCA_023434535.1 Actinomycetes bacterium | reverse complement strand
GCTCCCCCACACCGGCGAACACCGACACGCCACCGAACTGGGAGGCCACGCGGTTGATCATCTCGGTGATGAGCACGGTCTTGCCCACGCCCGCACCGCCGAACAGGCCGATCTTGCCGCCCTGCAGGTACGGGGTGAGGAGGTCGATGACCTTGATGCCCGTGGCGAACATCTGCGCCTTGGGCTCGAGGCTGTCGAACGCCGGCGCCTCCCGGTGGATCTCCCACCGCTCGGTCACGTCGACCTCGGGGACGTCGAGGGGCTGGCCGAGCACGTTGAACACGTGGCCGAGGGTGGCGTCACCGACGGGCACGGAGATGCCGTGACCGAGGTTGCGCACCGCCGTGCCGCGGACCAGGCCGTCGGTCGGCTTCATCGCGATGGCTCGCACTCGGTTGTCGCCGATCTGCTGGGCGACCTCGGCCACCACGACGGTGTCGGTGTCGTCCACGCTGATCGTGAACTCGAGGGCCTGGTTGATCTCGGGGACGGAGTCCGAGGGGAACTCCACGTCGACCACGGGGCCGGCGATGGCGACGATGCGGCCGTCCTTCAGTTCGGTGTCGGTGACGGTCATGGGTGACTCCTGGGCTGCGGCTGTGATGGTGAGAACGATGTGCTGGTCAGAACGGTGCGGGCGAAGGGCGCCCGTCAGGTCCGGGAGGGCCCGGATGCGTGGTGGTGGTCGAGCGGCTGGAACGGCTCGGTGTCGAGGTGGTGCAGGATCAGCTCGCCGGGCGTGTCCCGGTCGTCGGCCAGAGCCTCGGCGCCGCCGATGATCTCCATGATCTCGGTGGTGATCGCGTCCTGGCGCACCTGGTTCATCTTGCGGGTGTACTTGATGATGAGCTCTTCGGCGTTGTCGGTCGCCGACTTCATGGCCCGCTGGCGGTTGGCCAGCTCCGACGCCGCGGCGTCGAGCAGGGCGGCGAAGAGCCGGGACTCCACGTAGCGGGGCAGGAGCGTCTCCAGCACGGCGGCCGCCGACGGCTCGAACTCGAAGCCGGCGGTGGCGGATGCGTCGCCCCCCTCCGCGATGGTGGCCGAGTCCTCGAGCGGCAGGAAGCGTCGCACGACGACCTCCTGGGAGCCGATCGAGATGAACCGGGTGTACACGAGGTCGATCCGGTCGCAGCCGCCGTTGGTGAACAGGTCCACGACCCGGGCGGCGACGGCGACGGCGTCCTCGAACGTCGGGTTCTCGGAGAAGCCCTCGAAGCTGGCCTCGATCGGGTAGTGGCGGAAGCTGAAGTAGCCCTTCGGCTTCCGGCCGACGGTCACCAGGGCGTACTCCTTGCCCTCGGACCGGGCGGCCTGCACCTCTCGCTCGGCGGCCTTGATGACCGACGAGTTGTAGGCACCGGCCAGACCGCGATCCGCCGCGAGCACGACGACGCCGACCTTCTCGACCGCGTCCACCGGACGCAGGAGCGGGTGGTCGACCTCGGCGCCCGCAGCGGACAGGTCCTGGATGACCTGCGTGATGTGCTCGGCGTACGGACGGGCCTCGTTGGCCCGCTGCTGCGCCTTGACGACGCGCGTGGCCGCGATGAGCTCCATGGCGCGCGTGATCTTCTTGGTGTTCTGGACGCTGGCGATCCTCCTGCGGAGGATCCGTTCCTGTGCACCGGCCATGTTGGCTCCCTACGTCCCGTCCGGCCTCAGACCGTCTGCTCGCCCTCGGGCAGCGTGCCCGAGTCCGTCACGCCGATGTCGTCGCGGGTGACGTCCTCCTCGGGGAGGTGACGGCTGGAGGTGGCGATCGTCGAGTCCGCGTCGCCCTGGTCCGTGGCGGCGGGGGCGCTGCCACCGACCGTCGTGCCCTGGAACTGGGCGGCATAGGCCTTGATCGCTGCGTCGAAGGCGTCCTCGTCGTCGATCTTGCCGGTGCTCTTGATGCTCTCGAGGAACCCGGCGTGACGGGTGCGGAACCAGTCCAGCAGGCCGTCCTCGAAGGCGCGGACGTCCTCGACGGCGATGTCGTCGAGGTAGCCGCGGGTGCCGGCGTAGATGACCACGCACTGGTCCTGGACCGACATCGGGCTGTTGATGCCCTGCTTGAGCAGCTCGGTGAGGCGGTAGCCGCGCTCGAGCTGGGCCTTGGACACGGCGTCGAGGTCGGAGCCGAAGGCGGCGAACGCCTCGAGCTCGCGGAACTGCTGCAGGTCGGACTTGAGCGTGCCGACGGCGGTCTTCATCGCCTTGATCTGGGCGGCCGAGCCCACGCGGGACACCGAGATGCCCACGTCGACGGCCGGACGGATGCCGGACTTGAAGAGGTCGTCCTGGAGGAAGATCTGGCCGTCGGTGATCGAGATCACGTTCGTCGGGATGTAGGCCGACACGTCGCCGGCCTTGGTCTCGATGATCGGCAGGGCGGTCAGCGAGCCGGCGCCGTTGGCGTCGGACAGCTTGGCAGCGCGCTCGAGGAGGCGGCTGTGCAGGTAGAAGACGTCACCGGGGTAGGCCTCGCGCCCCGGCGGGCGACGGAGCAGCAGCGACACCTGGCGGTAGGCCTCGGCCTGCTTGGACAGGTCGTCGTACACCACGAGGGCGTGCTCGCCGTTCTCCATCCAGTGCTGGCCCATGGCGCAGCCGGCGTAGGGGGCGAGGTACTTGAACGGCGCCGGGTCGGAGGCCGGAGCCACCACGACGACCGTGTACTCGAGGGCGCCGCGCTCGGCCAGGGTGGCCACCGTCTGGGCGACGGTCGAGGCCTTGAGGCCGACCGCCACGTAGATGCACTTCACGCCCAGGCCGCGCTGGTTGATGATCGTGTCGATGGCGACCGTGGTCTTGCCGGTCTTGCGGTCGCCGATGATCAGCTCCCGCTGGCCCCGACCGACCGGGATCAGCGAGTCGATGGCCTTGATGCCGGTCTGCATCGGCTCGCCCACGGGCTGACGACCCATGATGCCGGGCGCCTGGATCTCCATGCGGCGATCCTGGACGTTGGTCAGCGGGCCCTTGCCGTCGACCGGCTCGCCGAGGGTGTTCACCACACGACCGAGGACGCCGTCGCCGACGGGCACCGACAGGATGTTGCCGGTGGCCTTGACGCTCTGGCCCTCCTCGATCGAGTCGACCTCACCGAGCACCACGGCGCCGATGGAGTCCTCGTCGAGGTTCAGCGCCAGGCCGAGGAGGCCGGACTCGAACTCGAGCAGCTCGTTGACCGCCGCGTCGGGGAGACCGGACACGCGGGCGATGCCGTCGCCGACCTCGACCACACGGCCGACCTGCGTCAGCTCGACGTCGGGGGCGAAGCCGTCGAGGTTCTTCTTGATCGCTGCGGTGATGTCAGCGGTGTTGATCGTGAGCTCAGCCATCTCAGAAGGCCTCTCGGAGTTGGTTCAGGCGGGTACGGACGGAGCCGTCGATCACCGAGTCGCCGATCTGGGTGACGATGCCACCCATCACGGTCGGGTCGACGACGTTGCGGACGGTGACGTCGATGTTGGTGCGGGCCTTGAGGGCCTGCGCGAGCTGTGCGATCTGCGCCTCGGTCAGCGGGACGGCCGAGCGCACCTCGGCGACGGTCTCGCCCTTGGCGGCGGCCGAGCGCCGGGCGATCTCGTCGGAAATCGCCGGGAGGTCGCCGATGCGACCTGCGGAGACGAGCATCGAGGCGAACGACACGGTGGTCCGCGTCGCCTTGCCGTCGAGCAGGTCCTCCACGATCTGCGCCCGCCGCTCCACCGGGAGGTGGGCGTCGGACAGCGTGGTGCGCAGCTCGTCGTTGCTCTGGAGGAGACGACCGAGGCGGAACAGCTCGTCGGTCACCTCGGAGGTGCTGCCCTCGGCCGCGGCGATGCTGTAGGCGGCATCTGCGTAGGCGGAGATCTGTGCGTCGCTCATGTTCGTGTCCCGTTGCGAGGTTGGTGTCGGTGGCGGTGCGGGCGGAGGCGGACGGCTGGAGCAGCCGGCCTGGTCGTCAGTTCTGCGAGCCGACGGTGCTGATGTACTGGTCGATCAGGCGCTGCTGGGCGGCGTCGTCGAGCGATCCGGCGACGACCTCCTCGGCGGCACCGAACGCCAGGCGGGAGAGCTCCCCCGACAGGTCGGCGGTGGCCTGGATGCGGGTGGCGGCCAGGTCGGTGTTGGCCCGGTCCCGCAACGTGGCGATCTCGGACTGCGTGCGGGCGGCGGTGTCGACGCCCAGCTGGTCGGCGGCCTTGCGGGCGTCCTCCACGATGCGGGCGGCCTCGGAGTCCGAATCGGCGAGCGCAGCCTTGATCCGGTCCCTCTCGGCCTCGGCCGACTCTCGTGCGGACGACGCCTCGCCGAGGCGGTCGGCGACCTTCTGGGAGCGGGCCTTGAGCCCGTCGGCGACGGGCTTGCGGCCGAACTTGACCAGCAGGAAGGCCACGATGAGGAACGAGAGCGATCCCCAGATGACCTCGTTGATGTCGGCGGGCAGCCACTTGCCGTTGCTGCCCTCGGAGGCGAGCAGTACGAGTGCGTTCATGTCGTCGGTCCTCTCGTCCTCAGCGCTGTCCGCCGGAGCGGTTCACGTAGTCGTCGACGGTCGACCGGTGGGCCGCCGCGTCGAGCGGCGACTGCACGACCTTGGACGCCGCGGCGACCGCCAGGTCGGCCACGTCGCCGGTGAGCTGGCCGAGCGCAGCGGCCCGCTCCCGGTCGAGCTCGGCCATGGCGGCCTGGCGCTCGGTGGCGAGCTCGGTCTCCACTGCGGCGACCTGCTGGCTGCGCTGGGCCTCGGCGGCCGCACGGGCCTCCTCCAGCACCCGGGACGCCTCGCCCCGGGCCTCGCCGATGGTGGCGTCGTAGTCGCGCCGCACCTGCTCGGCCTGCGACGACGCGGCCTCGGCGGCCTCCTCGTCGGCCAGGACCTGCGCGTCGCGCTGCGCCCGGACCCGCAGCAGCGGGGGCAGGCACACGTAGCGCATCAGGATCCACAGCAGGAAGAAGAAGAGCGCGCCCCAGAAGATCTCCCCGATGGTGTCGGGGACGACGGGGTTGATCTTCTCGGCGCTCTCCGCCGTCTCTGCAGCGAGCACACTCAGTTGAGCGAGCATCAGGTCACTCCGGTCTCTCTACTTCGGTCGGTTCGTTCGGTCGTTGCCTGTGGGCGTGAGCCCGGAGGATCAGACGAACTTGAGGAGGATGAAGACCACGAAGCCGATGAGGGCCAGGGCCTCGGTGAAGGCGATGCCGAGGAACATCGTGGTCTGGACCTGACCGGCCGACTCGGGCTGACGGGCCATGGCCTGGACGGCCTGGCCGACCAGGTAGCCGATGCCGATGCCGGGGCCGATGGCGGCGAGGCCGTAGGCGAAACCGGCGGAGGAGGCGCCGTTGGCGGCCTTGAGGCCGTCGGCGTCGATGCCGTCGCCCACCTGGGCGAGGATCCCTGCGGCGTGGTGCAGTGCGCTCATTGGATTGGGTTCTCCTGTTGCGGTGGTCTGTCGACCGGGTTGCTGGTTGAAGATCTGTGTGCTGACTGGCTGGTGGCCGGCTCGGCGGCCGGCCCGATCAGTGGGCCGGGTGCAGTGCGCCGCCGATGTACACGGCGGTCAGCAGGCTGAAGATGAAGGCCTGCAGGAACGCCACCATGAACTCGAAGCCGGTGAAGGCGACGAGCATCGGGAAGCTCAGCACCAGGACGCCGGCCAGGATGCTGGCGGACCAGAGGGTGATGCAGAGCACCGAGAAGGTCACCAGCAGGATGTGGCCGGCGAGCATGTTGGCGAAGAGTCGGACGGCCAGGGAGAAGGGCCGGATGATGAACGTCGAGAGGAGCTCGATGGGGGTCACCAGGAGGTAGAGCGCCTTGGGCACGCCAGGCGGGAACAGCGCCTCCTTGAAGTAGCGGAGGCCGTTGTGCTTGACGCCGACGCCGATGAACATCACCCAGGCCACGACCGCCAGGACGAGCGGGTTCGCCATGCGGGCGTTGGCCGGCATGTGGGCGGTCGGGATGACCTCGAAGAGGTTGCCGATCCAGATGAAGAAGAACATCGACACGAGCATCGGCAGGTAGCGCTTGCCCTCGGGGCCGATGGCCGGCATGACGACCTGGTCCTCGACGAAGTCGATGGAGGTCTCCATCACGTTCTGCAGACCGGTCGGGACGAGCTTGGCGTTGCGCCCGGCGATCAGGAACAGGATCACCGGCACGATCATCGCGATGAACGAGATGAAGGCGATCTTGTTGAACTCGAACAGCGTCCCCTCGAGGAACCACGCCGGCCACTTGACGATGTGGTCGATCGGCGGGAACTCCATGCCGCCGCCACCACCTTCGGCGGCGAACAGGGCGGTCGGGGCGTTGAGCAGCGCGAGGCCGGGCATTCGGTCTGGCTCCTTCTACGGCGCAGTCGAGGACTGCGCTGCGGCGGACGTGGACGGATCGCCCGAGTCGGACGACGAGTCCGGATCGGGCAGGTACGGGTTCGGCGTCGCCTGCGGCTTGAGGCCGGGGAAGGCGAGCGAGCTCGAGATGTGGCGGAGCTCCCAGAAGAGCAGGCCGAGGTGCGTGATGATGATGGTCAGCCCGAGCGGGACGAGCTCGACCCAGGGCTGGTTCCTGACCGCCAGCACGGCGACCATGATCAGGCCCAGTCGGAACAGGAACCCGAACATGGCGGCGGCGCCCATCGCAGCGGCGCCCATGCGACCGCCGATCTGGAGCAACCAGCCGGCGAGCAGGAAGTTCACGACGACGATCGCCAACCCGTAGAGGGTGGACCAGACGCCGTCGAGGCCCCAGAAGGCGGCCGAGGCGATGACCGCGATCGGCACGGCCCACACGCTGCGCTTGACGATGTCCACGGCGACGGCCATGGCGGGCGACGGGCCGACGATGCGGGCGCCGAGCGCACCCTGGTCCACGACGGGCTCTCCGGGGCCGCTCACCGCTCCTCCCCCGGGACCTCGATCGGACGGGGCTCGGACCGGTTGCGGGCGTGGTACTGCCGTGCCGGACGGTCGACCGGGATCTGGCCCTGCTCGGCGAGCTGCTCGATCTGGCGGTTGTACGAGTAGTACATCGACACGCCGGCGCCGAGGGCGCCGAAGACGGCGAGACCCACCGTGAACATCGGCAGCGTCCCGAGGGTGTGGTCGATCCACAGGCCGAGGAGCGCCATCAGCACCGGGGCGAACACCAGCTCGAAGCTCCCGGCGCTGCGGTTCAGCGATCGGGTCAGCTCGGTCTGGGAACCCTCTGGGGATTCGGAGGTGGTGCGAGGCTCGGCCATGAGGTGAGGTGGCTCCGTGGCGGTCGCGTCCGACGCTCCAGCCACTGCTTGTGAAACCTTTCGCAATCTACGTGGAGCCTCTGCGGCCCGCAAATCCGTCGGGGTCTCCGACGGAGGTTCGACGAGCCCGGGGCCCGGTCAGGCCTGCGGTGTCGGAGCGCCGGTGTACGCCGGCGGGATGACCTGGTTGGCGGGGGCCTCGACGGGGCCCGACGCCGCCTCGATCGCGGCCACGATGCGATCGGCGTTGGCCCGGTCCTCGTAGGACGACCGGATCAGCCAGAACCGCAGGTAGCGGGCCAGGGAGTACCGCACGAACAGGGCGCCGCCGGCGATCACCAGGGCGATGCCGAGGAACGAGCCCTGCGCCATGTAGGCGCGCTGGTCGGCGGGGTAGTCGCCCTGGAGGCCGACCTGGATGGCGCCGAAGACGGCCAGGAACAGGCCGACGACCATCAGGATCACGCCCAGTGCGAGCAGGCGCTTCTCCCCCTCTGCGGATCCGCCCTTGAGCTTGAGGGAGTCGATCTCCTCGCGGAACTGCGCCACGCGAGCGGTGTCCGCGCCGGCGGGATTCATGGCGTCCTCGGTGGTCATGGTTGTCGTGGCTCCTTCTCGATGCCGGATGTGTCGAGCCGCATCAGCGGCATGTCGTGGTCCTCAGCCGCCCAGGTAGGCCGACGACAGCTCTCGCTCGACCTCGTCGGGCCGACCGACCTGGCGGATCGTTCCGTTCACCATGATCGCCGCCAGGTCCGCCACCCCGAGCACGGTGCGGGCGAACTGCTCGACGACGAGGATCGACGTCCCCGCCCGGGCGATCTGGGCGACGATGCCGTAGAGCTCCTCGACCACCAGCGGCGCGAGGCCCATCGAGAGCTCGTCGAGCAGCAGGACGGCGGGCTCGACCGCGAGACCCCGGGCCATGGCGAGCATCTGCTGCTCGCCGCCCGACAGCGTGCCGGCCGTCTGGGTCCGTCGCTCCTTGAGCCTCGGGAACTGGGCGTATGCCACCTCCTCCACCCGGGAGATCGAGACCCCGGCGTAGGTGGCCATGATGAGGTTCTCCCGCACCGTCAGGTTGGGGAAGATGCCCTTGCCCTCGGGGATGGTGGTCAGGCCCTTCCGGGCCAGGTCCTCGGGGCTCACGCCGGTGACGTCGCGACCGGCGACCATCAGCTGTCCGCTGGTCGGCTCCAGCTGCCCGGAGGCCACCGCCAGGGTGGTTGTCTTGCCGGCGCCGTTCGGTCCCAGCAGAGCGACGACCTGCCCCGGCATCACCGTGAGGTCGATCCCGTGCAGGACCTCGATCGTGCCGTAGGCGGCGCGGACCCCGCGCAGCTCGAGGAGCGGCTCGCTCACGTCGGACCTCCCGTTCCGGGACCGGGCCACGTGGCGCCCGGAGCGGCGACCGCTCCGCCGTTCCCGTTGCTGTGCGGCGCCCCCGCCTCGGCGATCGCCGCGGCGTCGACCAGGTCCTCGTCGCCGGTGGCCGAACCGAGGTACGCGGCCAGCACGGCCTCGTTCGAGCGGATCTCGTCGGGCGAGCCAGTGGCGATCACCTGGCCGAAGTCCAGCACCGACAGGTGCTCGCAGACCCGCATCACCAGGGAGATGTCGTGCTCGACGAGCAGGATCCCCAGACCGGCGCGCGCCAGGTCGACCAGCAGCTCGCCGAAGTCGACCGTCTCCCTCTCGTCGAGGCCCGACGCGGGCTCGTCGAGCAGCAGCACCCGGGGCCGGGCCGCGAGTGCCCGACCGAGCTCGACCAGGCGGGCCTGGCCCGTCGGCAGGGAGCCCACCGGCAGCTCGGCCAGCTCGGCGAGGTGGAGCCGCTCGAGGATGAGGTCGATCTCGTCGGACGGGGAGATGTCCGCACCGCCGGCGAGGAAGGCCGGCGCCGGCGAGCGCCGCCGGGACCAGCCCTTGCGGATCTCGAGGCCGACGCGGACGTTGTCGCGCACCGTGAGCGACGAGAACACCTCGAGCCGCTGGAACGTCCGGCCGATGCCGACGCGGGCGCGCTGGTGGGTGCTGAGGCGGGAGATGTCCCGGCCGTCGAGCACGACGGTCCCCGACGACGGGTTGATCACGCCGCACACGGCGTTGAACGTGGTGGTCTTGCCGGCCCCGTTCGGGCCGATGAGACCGCAGATGCGGCCGGCGTCGACGTCGAGCGACACCCCGCCGACGGCGAGGTGTCCACCGAAGCGCACCGACAGGTCGTGGACCTCGAGCACGCTCATGGGCGGGCCCCCGCGGCTCCTGCCCCGGCCCCGGTCAGCTCGACCGGACCGCTCGGCGGCGGCATCAGCGCCTCGTCGAGTCCGAGCATGCGACCGGCGTCGAGGGCGTCGGCCCGACTCAGGGGGCGGTCCAGGCCGGCGTCGTCGGGCGAGGGCACCTCGTCCTTCTTCATGGCCTCGGGGACGACGCCGAGCACACCGATCGCCACCCGCACCGTGAGGAAGGTGAACACGCCGATCGCCAGGATCCGCACGCCGTTGGAGGCGATCTGGCCCTCCCAGGAGAAGAAGGAGGCGAAGCCCAGGGCCACGAGCAGCCAGATGGCTGCGGCGGCACGCCGCGGGCGGGGGCCGTCCTCGGTCGTCGGGGCGAACAGGATCGGGCACAGCGGCACCACCGCGACCAGGAACACGAGGATCGCGGCGAAGAACGACCACTTGGTGATGAGTCCGCCCCGTGTGGCCAACCACAGACCGACCCCGCCGGCTCCGGCGACGACGAGCGACGGCACCGACTCCCCCACCGCCCTGTAGCCGGCGGCCATCTGCGGCGCCGCGCCGTCGGGCTCCCGGCCGAGGCTGATGCCCATCATCCCCGGCGTGAAGCTGAGGACGTCGGTCACCGGCATCGACACGAAGCGGAAGATGCCGATGGCGTTGGCGGCGAACACCGTCGACGCGATCGGGATCGCCCCGAGCAGCAGGCCACCGAAGAACGCACCGGCCACCGACCCGATGCCGCCGACGACGGCGAGCATGGTGATGGGGAGCGAGTTGGTGAGGCTGAAGTCGTCGGCGATGAACGTCCGGCCGGCCAGCGCCCCGCCGAGACCGGCGATCGACGCGGACAGGGCGAAGACCCCGACCTTGGTGGACGTCAGATTCAACCCGAGCGTCGCGCACGCCACGGGCGAGTCCTTCATGGCGGCCAGCCGGCGGCCCCAGGCGCTGCGACGGAGGAGGACCAGCATGTTGCCCAGCAGGGCGAACGCGACGGCGAAGAGGATCAGCTGGCGGTAGTCGTTGGAGATCTCGAACCCGGCGATGCTCAGTCCCGGCACCTGGATCGACCCGCCGGGCATGACCTCGGCCTGGCCGAACACCATGGCCGTGCAGAACAGGGCGAACGCCGCGGTCGCGAGCGCCAGGTAGATGCCCGACAGCCGCAGGGCCGGCAGGGCGACCAGCGCACCGACGACGGCGCACAGCACCACGGCGACGACGACGCCCACGGGCGACCCGGTCGCTCCCCACGTGGCCATGGCCAGCGCACCGATGCCGGTGAAGGTCATCTGGGCGAGGGAGATCTGGCCGGCGTACCCGGTGAGCGGGACCAGCGAGAGGGTGATCAGGGCGAAGCCGAACCCCTTGGAGACGAGGTTGAGGTCGGGACCCGAGAGCAGCGAGCCGATGCCCGCAGCCACGAGCACCAGCGCGACCCCGCCCCAGATGGCGGTGTTCTGCGACGGAGCCCGCATGGGCGAGCGCGGACGCGACACCCCGTGGGCCCGGAGCCGGGCCTCGGGCTGGACCATGATCACCACGAACAGCATCACGGCCGGGATGGCGGTGCGCAGGTTCTGCAGGCTCACCGGACCCAGCGCGTAGGACGGGTCGATGTAGCCCGTGGCGTAGGACTCGGCGAGGCCGAGCACCACCGCACCGAGGAACGCTCCGGGCAGCGACCGCAGCCGTCCGACGACGGCGACGGCGTAGGCGTTGACGACCAGCAGGGTCAGCGTGATCGCGCTCAGGGTCTGCTCGGAGGCGATCAGCACGCCCGACACCGCGGCCAGGCCGGCACCGATCGCCCAGGCCAGCATGGCGGTGCGGCCCGGACGGCCGCCGTTGAGCTGCAGCAGCGCCCGGTCGTCGACGATGGCCCGCATGGCCACGCCGAGGCGGGTCCGCCGCAGCACCAGGCGGAGGCCGATGGCGACCGCGATGGCGATCACCATCGTGAGGATGCGGGAGTACGGCACCGCGACCCCGGCGATCTCCACCGTCTTGCCGGCGAAGAACGGGGGCACGGGTCGGGCCACGTCGGGCGGCCAGATCACGTTGGCGATGCCGAGCAACGCCACCATGAGGCTGACGGTGACGACGATCTTCACCACTTCGGACGCGCCCTCGATGCCGCGCATGATCCCGCGCTCGACACCCGCGCCGAACAGCGGGGCCATCACGAACACCACCAGGATCACCGACGGGATGACCGGGACCCCCCACCCCTGGTTGACCTGCCAGTAGGCGAAGGCCGCCAGCATCCCGAACGCCCCGTGGGCGAAGTTGAAGATGCCCGAGGTCGTGTAGGTCACCACCAGCCCGGAGGCGGCGATGGCGTAGATGGCGGCCGTCGACAACCCGGCGATCGTGAAGGTGAGGAACTTGTCCACGTCAGCTCCGTGCGCTGGAGGTGCGGTGTCGGTACCCGGTCACCGGGTGCGGTTGGGATCGACGACGCCCTTGGCGGGCAGCTCTTCGGTGACCGTCGCGATGCTGTCGGGCGGGCAGTGGAAGCCGTCGAGGTCGTCGTCCTCGCCGCCGATCTCGGGCCAGAGTCGCTCGAAGCCGTCGCCCTTGACGACCATGAGCATCCCGCACTCGGGCGGCTCGCCCGAGCCCGGATCGGTCGGCACGTGCGTGCCGCCAGCGGTCCAGTCCTTCTGGTCGGCAGCCTTCTCGAGAACGCAGTCCCGGCTGATCACGCCGTCGTTGGCCTCACCGCAGGCCTTGGCCGCGGTGGCGAAGAGCAGCCATGCGGACGTGGACTGCAGACCGAGGGCGGCCTCCTTGCCGTCCGGGACGTACTTCTTGAGGTTGTCCTCGTACTGCTTGATGGCCGGCCACTTGTCGGCCTCCTCGAAGGGGTGGACCGCCAGGCGGATCACCGAGCCGTCGACCGCAGCCGCGCCCTGGGAGAAGAAGACCTCGTCGTAGACGTTCGTCTCGTTGAGCGCGACGCCCTTCCAGCCCTGCTCCTTGAGCTTGGCCATCAGGTTCGCGGCGTTGCCGGGCTCGCCGATCCAGTAGAGGGAGCCGGCGCCGCTGTCGATGACCTTCTGGGCGAGCGGCGTCCAGTCGGCCATGCCGGTCACGGGGTAGGTCAGCGGAGCGAGCTGCTCGATGCCGCCGACGGCCTGCACCGCCGCGTCGTACTGGAGGTGCACCACCTTGAGGGACGGGAGCTCACCGGTGACGACGACGTTCTTGGCCGACTCCTCGGGGTAGAGCTTCTTGAAGTCCATGATCCACTGCTCGGACTTCTTGTCCGGAGGGTTCGGGACCGGCTGGACCTGCCCGTTGGACATGCTCTTCTCGACCGAGACGGCGAAGGCGGGGATGTCGATCAGCCCGCACTTGTGGAAGTCGGACCCGTCCTTGCCGGTGAACGACAGGTTGTCCTGCGTGAAGGCACCACCGACCAGGCCGAACACTCCGGTGCACGCCTTGGCCATGGCCGCCTCGACCTGGAACAGCTTCCCGTCCAGGTCGACGGCCTCGATCTGCAGGCCGCCGATGCCGCCCTGCTCGTTGCACCAGTCGGTGAACGCCACCGACGCGTCCCACAGCTCCTTGTTGAGCCCGGGCCGGATCTCCGCCCCGCGGTCGTTGGGGACGCCGATGTAGAGCTTGTCGGTCCCGGCCCCGCCCTCGCCGTCGGCGACCTTGAAGTCGCCGTCGCCGCAGGGCGACTTCAGGTCGCCCCAATCGGTGCCGGAGGACGCCTCGGCGGCCGTGGTCGTGGCTCCGCCGCCGTCGGACTCCTCGCCGCCGCCGCCGGACGCGCCGCACGCCCCGGCGACCAGCGCGGTGGCGGCCAGCAGCACGCCGATCCCGCCCATCCGAACGTGCCTGATCCGACCACTCATCGTTGTACGACCCCCTGGTGACGACCTCGCTCCCGACGGGAGCCTGCCCCTTGATCCGAACGGTTCCCCGCCTCGGGTCCCGGTCATTCGTGGTGAGGTTCTACCAGATGACGTCCGTCACCGGTGCCAGGTGGCACTGGCCGACGGGCCCTGGAGACCCCGCGTCGCGTTGCCGGTCCGGGTGCGGCTCTGCAACGATGGACACGAAATCTGACAGACCGTCAGATTCCCGTCAATGACAAGTGCGACATCGGTCACCCGAGCGGTGCGCACCCGTTCCACAGGGGGAGCACGCGTGGACCTCGCGATCCGCAACGTCACCATCGTCGACGGCACGGGAGCGCCGGCCCGGACCGGCGACGTCGGAGTCGCCGACGGCCGCGTCGCGGTCGTGGCCGACCCCGGTGCCGCCGAGCTCGACGGCGCGACCACCGAGGTCGACGGCACGGGCCTGGTGCTCTGCCCCGGGTTCGTGGACCCCCACACCCACTACGACGCGCAGCTCCTCTGGGACCCGACGGCCTCCCCGTCGAGCGTCCACGGCGTCACGACCGTCATCGGCGGCAACTGCGGCTTCACGCTCGCCCCCCTCTCGCCCGGCGACGCCGACTACACGCGTCGGATGATGGCCAAGGTCGAGGGCATGCCCCTGGTGGCGCTCGAGGAGGGCATCGACTGGGACTGGGAGACCTTCGCCGAGTACCTCGCCCGCTTCGACGGGAACCTGGCGGTCAACGCCGGCTTCCTCGTCGGCCACTGCGCGCTGAGGCGCAAGGTCATGGGGACCGACGCCGTGGGCGCCCAGCCGACCGCCGAGCAGATGCAGGAGATGAAGGACCTGCTCGCCGAGTCCATCCGCGCCGGCGGCCTCGGGTTCTCCACCACCCGCGCCCGCACGCACTCCGACGGCGACGGCGAGCCCGTCGCGTCGCGGTGGGCGGAGGAGGACGAGCTGCTGGCCCTTGCCGAGGTGGTCTCCGAGCACGACGGCACCACGCTCGAGTTCGCGTCCGACGGCTGCCTCGACGGCTTCGACGACGACGAGGTCCAGTTCATGATCCGGTTCTCCAAGGCGGGCAACCGGCCGCTGAACTGGAACGTGCTGACCGTGGACTCCCACGCCCCCGAGCGGTACCGCAACCAGCTCGCGGCCATGGACGCCGCGTCGGACGCGGGCGCCCGCGTGGTCGCCCTGACCATGCCCGTGATCGTGGGCATGAACATGAGCTTCCTCACCTACTGCGCGCTCAACATGATGCCGGACTGGGGCGACATCCTCGGCCTGCCGGTCCCCGAGCGGATCGAGAAGCTGAAGGACCCGGAGACCCGCCGCTTCATGGAGGACCGCGCCGCCTCCCCCGACGCCGGCGTGTTCGCCCGCCTGACCGGCTGGGACACCTATGTGATCGGCGACACGTTCTCGGCCGAGAACGAGGGGCTGACCGGTCGCCGGGTCGGCGACATCGCCGCGGAGCGAGGTGCCGGCGCGTTCGACACGCTGCTCGACATCGTCATCGCCGACGACCTGCGGACCGTCCTGTGGCCGGGCGCCACCGACGCGGATCCCGAGTCGTGGGAGCTGCGCCGCCAGGCCTGGCAGCACCCGTCGGTCATGCTCGGGGGCTCCGACGCCGGGGCCCACCTCGACCGCATGCAGGGCGCGAACTACCCCACCCGGTTCCTCGCCGACTGCCTCCGGGGCCGGAAGCTCACGACCCTCGAGGACGCCGTGCGGATGATGACGTCGGTCCCCGCCGAGCTCTTCGGGCTCCGCGACCGCGGGGTGATCCGGGAGGGCGCCCACGCGGATCTCGTCCTCTTCGATCCCGACGAGGTGGACAGCGAGATGCTCAGCATGGTCGCGGACCTCCCCGGCGGCACCGAGCGCCTCTTCGCCGGCTCGGTCGGCGTCCGGTCGGTGTTCGTCTCGGGCGTCGAGGTCGTCAAGGACAGCCGGCCGACCGACGCCCGACCGGGCGCCGTCATCCGCTCCGGCGCCGACACCGACACCGTCCCGGCGGCCTGAGCTCCGCGTCCCGGGAGCGGGGCGCCGGCTCGCACGGTCGGAGAGGTCGGAGAGGTCGGCTCAGGTCCGGGTCCGGAGCTGCCCCAGACGCGGGGCGAACGCCGTGAAGAGCAGCAGCCCCAACGCCAGGAGGCCGAGCGGGACGATCCCGTTGCCGCGGTCGGTGAACACGGGGACCAGCACGAACGCGCTGAGCAGCGCCGTCCACGCCCACAGGATCGCCACCGTCCGCCGGTGCCCGTGTCCGAGGTCCATGAGACGGTGGTGCAGGTGCGCCTTGTCCGCCGTCGCCACGCCCGATCGCCGCGTCGCCCGCCGCACGATGGCGAACGCGGTGTCGAGCAACGGGACGCCCAGGATGAACAGCGGGATCACCAGCGGGGCGAAGAAGAACCAGGACTGACCCGAGAACGGATCGTCGGACTGGCCGCCCACGGCGATGGTCGAGGAGGCGAGGAGGAGCCCCAGCAGGAGGGCACCGCTGTCGCCCATGAAGATGCTCGCCGGGTTGAAGTTGAACGGCAGGAACCCGATGCAGGCACCGGCGGTGATCACCGCGACCAGGAGGCCGACGTTCGAGACGTCGATCACGCCGACCTCGAGCAGCCGCCAGCCGTAGAGGAAGAAAGCCAGCGAGGCGATGGCCACGATCCCGGCGGCGAGCCCGTCGAGCCCGTCGATCAGGTTCACCGCGTTGGCCAGCACCACGACCCAGAGGACCGACACGAGCGCCGACAGGTCCGGAGGCAGGACGGTGAAGCCCAGGAACGGCACCCGGAAGTAGATGACGGTGAGTCCGACCAGCGTCAGGACCGATCCCGACAGCACCATCCCGGCGAGCTTGGCGGGCGGCGACACGTCCCGGATGTCGTCCACCAGGCCGGTGACGAACATGACCGTGGCGGCCACCAGCACGCCGACGATGTTCGTCGGGGTCTCGAACAGGGGGCGGAGGCCCGGGAGGAGGGCGGCGACCGCCACCCCGGCGAGGAGGCCGATGAAGAGCGCCACGCCGCCGAGGAGTGGGGTCGGGTTCGCGTGGACGCTGCGGTCCGACGGGTGCGCCATGGCACCCACCCGCCTGGACAGGGCCCGCAGCCACGGGACCGATGCGGCGGTGGCGGCGATCGAGACCGTCATCACGATCAGGTAGTCGCGCACCCGTCGACACTAGCGGCGCGCCGCCGGCCCCCGGGGTGACGCCGCCGGCGTCCGATCGGGCGGCGAGCACGTCGCGGAGGCGTCGGACCGGTCGTCCGATGACGGCCGTCACACGGGTTGTGACAGCCGTGTGACGCCTCTGTGACTCCTCGGCGCGACGGCTCCGAGCCCTGTCCCGTCCCTGTGTGTCTGTGGTACAAACGGCCAGTGAACGACGGGTGACGCTGGGCAGCTGGGAAGACAGTTCAGTGGATCGGGAAGGGAAGACCGGTCCGCCAGGTGCGGCAACGTCCCGTGGCAGGAGGGACAGATGCAGCCGGAGTGGGGCCACGCCTCGCGAGTGCAGGACGGGCGACGATCGTCGCGGACCGGCGTGGACAACCAGTACGCCCGGTCGAGCGTGACGATGGACCCCGTGACCGCCGAGGTCCCCCTCGCGGACCTCTCGGTCGTCCCCGAGCCGACCAACCGCCGTCCGGAGCCGTCGGGCCGGCGCGTCCCGCTGTCGCTCCAGGTCAAGGTCGCGCTGATCGGCGCGGACGTCGTCGCGACGATCTGCGGCCTGGCGATCGCCACCGGGCTGGCCGCCTGGCTCGGGTGGACCGATCCGGGCGCCGAGCAGCTGCTCCCGACAGCGCTGCTCTCGCTGCCGGTCTGGCCGGTCCTCTACGCGCACCAGGGCCTCTACCAGGCCCGCAGGATCAGCCGCCGCCCCGAGGAGGGCCGCCGGATCGTCAACTCCGTGCTCGCCGGGGCCTTCGTCCTGGCGGGCATCTCCGTGCTGCTGCAGGAGGACCTGTCGCGGGGCTGGCTCGTGGCCGTCGCCGTGTGCGTCACCGTCACGATGCTCCTCGAGCGGGAGCTGGCCCGCCGAGTGATCCACGAGTTCCGGGCGCGCGGCGTCATGACCCGGCGCGTCGTGATCGTGGGTCGCAACGAGGAGGCCACCGAGCTCGCGGCGGCCCTCGCCGACAACCGGGAGCTCGGCTACGAGGTCGTCGGCTTCGTGGCCGACGTCCCGATCGGACCGGTGATCGACCTGCGCGCCGGTCACGACCTCGGCCCGTACCTGGGGCGCCCCACCGACGTCCTGGACCTCGTCCGGGCCACCAACGCGTCCGGCGTGATCGTGGCGACGACCGGCGTCGACCAGGAGTCGGCCAACCGCCTGATCCGCGACCTGACCAGAGAGGGGCTGTTCGTCGAGCTCACCTCCGCCATGCGCGACATCTCGTCCAGCCGCATCTCGCTGCGACCGCTCGGGCCCTACCCCGTGATGTGCGTCGAGCCGGTCGCCGGGTTCAGCTGGAGGCGGGTCGCGAAGCGGGTCTTCGACCTGATCGTCGCCTCGATCGGCCTCGTCGTCGTCAGCCCCGTCCTGCTGGTCGCGGCGATCGCCATCCGGGTCACGTCGGGCAAGGGCGTGCTGTTCCGCCAGGAGCGCGTCGGGCAGGGCGGCGACACCTTCCGGCTCTACAAGCTCCGCACGATGGTGCACGACGCCGAGGCGCGGCTCGACGAGCTGAAGGCCCACAACGAGGCGTCGGGCCCGATGTTCAAGATGTCCGACGATCCCAGGGTCACCCGTGTCGGGCGGATCCTCAGGGCGACGTCGATCGACGAGCTCCCGCAGCTGTTCAACGTGCTCAAGGGCGACATGAGCCTCGTCGGCCCGAGACCGGCGCTGCCCAACGAGGCCGACCAGTGGGACGACGCTCTATGGGAGCGGCTGCGGGTGCAGCCGGGCATCACCGGGATGTGGCAGGTCAGCGGCCGCTACACGGCCTCGCTCGAGACGTACGCCCGGCTCGACCTGTACTACGTCGACAACTGGTCGCTGGTCACCGACCTGGCCATCCTCGCCCGCACCGTCGGCGTGGTGCTCAACCGCAAGGGCGGCGCCTAGCCACCGGCGACCAGGCCCGGTCAGTCGACCGGGGACCAGGCCCGGTCAGTAGACCGGGAACTTGGAGCAGAGAGCCCGCACGTCGTCGCGCACCGAGGCGATCTCGGCGGTGTCGCTCGTGTCACGCAGGACCCGTGTGATGAGCTCCGCGATCGCCACCATCTCGGTCTCGCCCATCCCCTGGGTCGTGACCGACGGCGTGCCGATCCGCAGGCCCGAGGTGACGAACGGCGATCGGGGGTCGTCGGGCACCGTGTTCTTGTTGAGCGTGATGCCGGCGTCGTCGAGGGCGTTCTGGGCGTCCTTGCCGGTGAGATCGCCGTCGAACGTGCGCAGGTCGATCAGCAACAGGTGGTTCTCGGTCCCGCCGGAGACCAGTCGGAACCCCCGCTCCCCCAGAGCATCGGCCAGGGCGGCCGCGTTGGCGACGATCTGGTGCGCGTACGTGCCGAACTCGGGGGTCGACGCCTCTGCGAACGCCACCGCCTTGCCCGCGATCACGTGCTCGAGCGGGCCGCCCTGGAGTCCGGGGAAGATCGCCTTGTTGATCGCCGCTGCGTGCTCCTCACGCGAGAGGATGCAACCGCCCCGCGGTCCTCGGAGCGTCTTGTGCGTGGTGAAGGTGACCACGTCCGCGAAGGGGACGGGGTTGGGGTGCGCCCCGCCGGCGATCAGGCCGGCGATGTGCGCCGCGTCGAACAGGAAGAGGGCACCCACCTCGTCGCAGATCTCCCGGATCGGCTCGGGATCGATCGTCCGCGGGTACGCCGTCGCACCGGCCACGATCATCTTCGGCCGGTGCTCCAGCGCCAGCGACCGCAGCTGGTCGAGGTCCAGGCGCTCGTCGCTGGGCGTGAGCCCGTAGGAGACGAAGTCGTAGAAGCGGCCCGAGATGTTCACCGGGGAGCCGTGGGTCAGGTGACCGCCGTGGTCCAGGCTCAGCCCCAGGACCGTGTCACCCGCCTCGAGCAGCGCCAGGTACACGCCGAGGTTGGCGTTGGCGCCCGAGTGGGGCTGCACGTTCGCCGCCTCCGCGCCGAACAGCTCGCACACCCTGCGACGTGCGAGGTCCTCGATCTCGTCGACGACCTGGTTGCCGCCGTAGTACCGCTTGGCGGGGTAGCCCTCGGAGTACTTGTTCGTCAGCACCGAGCCCACCGCCGACATGACCGCCGGCGACGTGAAGTTCTCCGACGCGATCAGCTGCAGGCCGGTGTTCTGCCGTTCGACCTCTCGGTCGATCATGTCGAAGATCTCGGTGTCGGGCTGCGTGGGCCAGGGCATGGGGGGAGGTTCCTCTTCTTCTCTGTGTGTTCTCGGGCGCCGGGTGGTTCCCCTGCGCGGGGTGCGTTCTCGTGCGCCGGTGATCTCGTGTGCGGGTGTCGGGGCGACCGCCCGCCCGAGGGCGACCGGTCGGCTCGGTCAGGTGAGGCCGGAGTCCAGCTCCGACAGCTTCGCGACCCGTCCGGCGTGGCGGCCACCCTGGAACGTCGCGTCGATCCACGCGTCGAGTGCGTCCTTAGCGACCTCGACGCCGGTGAGCCGTTCGCCGATGCAGATCACGTTGGCGTCGTTGTGCTCGCGGGCCAGCCGCGCCGAGGTCTGGTCGTGCACGGTCGCGGCGCGCACACCCGGCACCTTGTTGGCGGCGATGGCGATCCCGATCCCGGAACCGCACACGCAGAGCCCGAGGTCGACGTCTCCGCCGGCGACCGCTCGGCCGACCGCGGCGCCGAAGTCGGGGTAGTCGACCCGGTCGTGTCCGTGGGTGCCGAGGTCCACGACCTCCACCCCCCGCTCCGCGAGGTGCTCACCCAGCAGGTCCTTGAGGTCCACCCCGGCGTGGTCCGCGCCGAGCGCGATCCGCAACGTCATCGTCAGTCCTTCTCCGTCTGGTCCCGCTCGGCCCGCTCCAGGCGGGGCCGCAGCGCCGTCATGACCCGCTCCGAGGCCTTGGGCATCTCGTCGAGCAGCGTGCGGAAGTCCTTGGTCCCGAACCGCAGCAGCTTCATGTCGGTGTCGGCCACCACGGTGGCGGTGCGCGGCCGGTGGTCGATCAGCGACATCTCGCCGACCATGGAACCGGGGCCCGAGGTCGCGACGTGATCGCCCCGCACGTAGACGCTGGCCTGGCCCTCGACGATGACGAAGCACTGGGTGCCGGGATCGCCCTGGTCGACGAGCACGGTCCCCGCCGTCGCCTCCATCTGGGTCGACACGTCCAGGACGCGCCGGAGATCGTCGTCGGAGAAGCCGTCGAAGAACGGCACCGACGACAACCAGGTCACGTCGTCGTTGCTCTTTCGTGCCATCGGCTCCCCCGTTCCGGAACGTGCGTCGACCCCTCGAACACTACTGTCGGCCCGCATCGGGTGCCGCAGCCGTTCGGTGCGGGACCCCGGGGACCAGGGGGACTCGACATGGGATCTGCACGATGAGGGCCGTCGTCATGCGCAGCGGCGGGCTGGTGGTCGACGACGTCGACGTCCCGGACCTGCAGGCCGGCCAGGTCCTCGCCGAGGTCCTCGCCTGCGGGATCTGCGGGTCGGACCTGCACGCGCTGCACCACGCCGACCGGATGGTGGAGATGTCGGAGCTGGCGGCGGAGCCGGGCGGGATCTCCCCAAGGATCATGGACCCCGCCCACGACGTGGTGATGGGCCACGAGTTCTCCGCCCGGGTCCTCGAGGTCGGCGAGAACGTCGGCAACTGCTCTCCCGGCGACGTCGTCGTCTCGCTGCCGATCGTGATGGACGCCGGCGGGATCCACGCCGTCGGCTACTCCAACGACTACCCGGGCGGGTACGGGGAGCAGCTCGTGCTCTCCGACATGCTGACCATGAAGGTGCCCAACGGCCTGGATCCGCAGCTGGCGGCGCTGACGGAGCCGATGGCCGTCGGACTCCACGCCGTCGAGATGAGCCGCGTCGATCCGCGCCACGCCGCGGTCGTCCTCGGCTGCGGACCGGTGGGCCTCGCGGTCGTCGCCGCCCTGGCGCTCGCCGGCGTCGAGACCATCGTGGCCGCGGACTTCTCTCCGGCACGGCGGGCGCTGGCCACCACGATGGGCGCGACCGAGGTGGTCGACCCGTCCGACGAGCCGGCGGTGGCCGCCTGGCGCCGGGTGGACGGGCGCAAGCCGCTGGTGATCTTCGAGGCCGTGGGCGTGCCCGGCATCCTCGATGCGGCGATGGCCGACGCGCCCCGCGGATCGCAGATCCTCGTCGTCGGCGTCTGCATGGTGCCCGACACCGTCCGACCGATGGTCGCCGTCGGCAAGGAGCTCAACCTCCAGTTCGTGCTGGGCTACGACCCGATGCAGTTCGGCACCACGCTGCACCGCATCGCCGAGGGTGATCTGGACGTGGCGCCGCTCATCACCGGACGCGTCGGGCTCGACGGCGTCGCGGATGCCTTCACGGACCTCGGCGACCCCGAGGCCCACGCCAAGATCCTGGTCGTCCCCGGGTCGAGCTGACCGACCCCGCTCTGTAGGACGATCGCCGCGCCATGACGCGAAGATCGTCCACCGGCGCTCAGGGACGAGGGCGACGGGCCACCAGGGCCCGGTCCCGACCAGTGAGGTCGGGGGCCAGCTCCACCTCGTCGAAGTGAGCGGCGGCCAGGGCGACGGCGGCGGGGCCCTGCTCGGGCGACAGCTCGCACACCAGCGCGCCGTCGGGTGCGAGCCAGCCGGGAGCGTCCGCCACGATGCGTCGGAGGTCGTCCATGCCGTCGGGCCCGGCGAACAGGGCGGACGCGGGCTCCCAGTCGGCCACGTCCGCCGGGAGCTCCGCGTCGACGGCGACGTAGGGCGGGTTGGACACCACCAGGTCGACCACGCCGCGCAGCTCGTCGGGCAGCGCGGCGAACCACTCCCCCTGCTCGATCCGGACCCGCGAGCCCGACCGGCCGATCCCCGCGAGGTTGGCCCGCGCCACCTCCAGGGCCTCCGCGCTGAAGTCGGTCGCCCACACCGTGGTGCGCACCCGCTCGGTGGCGATCGCCAGGGCGATGGCGCCGGACCCGGTGCCGAGGTCGACCACCGTCGTGGCTCGCTCACGCCCACCCGCCCGATCGAGCTCGCGCAGCGCCACCTCGGCGACCTGCTCGGTCTCAGGGCGCGGGATGAGCACCCGGCGGTCGACCATGAGGTCCAGGTGGCGGAAGGGCCAGTGGCCGACCACGTACTGGAGCGGCTCACCGGCGCTGCGGCGCCGCAGCATCCGGTGGAGATGGGCGACCCCCCGGACGGACGCGGCCTGGTCCAGCACCAGCACGAGCTCGGCGTCGTCGACCCCGGCCGCCTCGGCGACGATGCGGGCCGCGTCGCGCGGTGCGTCCGGGATCCCGGCGACCTCCAGGGACTCGGCGGCCTCAACCAGGAGGTCGCGCCACGGGACGGTGCCGTCGGTGGCGTCGACTGCGTCGGTGACGTCGCCGTCCGTCACGTCAGCTCGGCCAGCTTGCGGGTCTGCTCGTCGGCGACGAGCGCGTCGCTGATCGCGTCGAGCTCACCGGCGAGGACCTTGTCGAGCGAGTACACGGTCAGGCCGATCCGGTGGTCGGTGACGCGGTTCTCCTTGAAGTTGTACGTGCGCACCTTCTCGCTGCGGCCGCCGCCGCCGATCTGGGCGCGCTTCTGGCCCGAGGCCTCGGTGGCGGCCCGGTCCTGCTCCAGCTGCAGGAGTCGGGCCCGCAGCACGCGCAGGGCCTTGGCCCGGTTCTGCAGCTGGCTCTTCTCGTCCTGCATGGCGACCACGAGCCCGGTGGGCAGGTGGGTGATGCGCACGGCCGAGTCGGTGGTGTTGACCGACTGACCACCGGGTCCCGACGATCGGTAGACGTCGACCTGCAGGTCGTTCGGGTCGATCTGCACCTCGACCTCGTCGGCCTCCGGGAGGACCACGACCGTCGCGGAGGAGGTGTGGATGCGCCCCTGCGACTCGGTCACCGGGACCCGCTGGACACGGTGCGGACCGGCCTCGAACTTCATCCGCGTCCACACGCCGTCCCCGGCGAGCCGCAGCACGGCCTCGCTCACCCCGCCGAGGTCCGACGGCGACGCCGACAGCACCTCGACCGACCAGCCTTGGCGCTCGGCGAAGCCGCGGTACATCTCCATCAGGTCCCGCGCGAACAGGTTGGCCTCCTCGCCGCCCTCGGCGCCGCGCAGCTCCACGATCACGTCACGATCGTCGTTGGGGTCGCGAGGGAGGAGCAGCACCCGCAGCTCCTGCTCGAGCCGCTCGACCGCAGCTCGGGCGTCGTTGGCCTCGACCCTCCACGCCTCCCGCTCGTCGCCGCTGGTCGCGGCCAGGAGCTCCTCGGCGGCGGCCAGGTCGTCGGTGGCGGCCCGCAGCTCTGCGGCACGCTCGACCACCGGCTGCAGCGCGCTGTAGCGACGGGACAGCTCGACGTAGCGTCGGCGGTCCGCCACCACCTCGGGATCCGCGAGGCGGGCCTCGGTGTCGGAGAGCTCGCGCTCCAGGCTCTCGGCGCGCCCGAGCAGAGACGGGTCGCTCACGACGCCCCGTCCCCGCTGTCAGCCCCTCGCTCGCCGGCGCCGGCGACGTCGTCGTCCCACGGCGCGGCGACGACGACCACCGTGGCCGGGGTCCGCAGCAGCGAGCTCAGACGGTCCAGGACCGGCAGGCGGTCCCGGGCGGGGACGGCGAGGACCAGCTCCGCCGTCGGGTCGATCCACGCCCTGGTGTCCGCGGCGATCGGCACCAGAGAGAGGTCGACCCCCGCCGAGCACACCACGACCATCGGTCGACCGTCCGAGCCGACGCCGACGGCCGCCGCAGGGGTGACGTCGCGCACGCTGTCGCGCCGGACGGTGGTCGGGCAGGCCTCGAGCCGGGACGCGCCGACCAGCTCTGGCGAGTCGATGACGGCCCGCCGCAACCAGCGCTCGCGCGCCAAGCGGGCGAGCGGGTGGGTCGCCCCACCGGCGACGCGCTCGGCCCGGACCATCGCGACCGACCGGGCGAGGGTCACCGTGGGCGGCTCGCCCTGGTGCATCGCCGCCGCGGCGTCCCGGTCGAACCGGCCGACGCCCGCCTCCAGGTGGAGCTCGCCGTCGCCGCCCGACTCGACCGGCCACACGACCAGGCGGGCCACCTCCAGCCCTCGCACCTCGCCGCGGACGACGCCGTCCTCGACCACGACCTCCAGCCCCGCGTCGACGAGCTGGTCGACGAGCTCCGGAGCCTCGGGAGCCGGGACCACGACGGGCAGCGGTGCGGGGTCCACCGGGACGGAGCCGGCGCCGCTCACCGAGCGCACGGCGATCGGGAGCTCGAAGTAGGTGGCCATGCGGGCCAGGTCGCCGGCGAGGTCGTCAGTGAGGAGGACCAGCTCCTCGGAGCCCTGGCGCAGCGCCCATGCGATCGCCCCCGCCAGCGTGGCGCCGTCGGCCACGCCCGACAGGACGAACGACGTGCCGTCCACGACGGCCGCTGCGTTGGCGCCGACCGTGAGCGGCTCGCACTCCTGCGCGGTCAGGTCGCGGACGAGCGCCGCGAGCTGGGCGCGGAGCAACCCGGCACGCTGCTCGTCGCTGAGGGCCACGGGCTCAGTCGTCCCGGGCGGAGGGGTCCCGGAGGGACCGGTTCACTCCGCGTCGTCGGGGGCGTCGCCCTTGGCCTTGCGGCGCTTGCCGTACCGGCGCTCGAAGCGCTCCACACGACCGGCGGTGTCCACGATCTTCATCTGACCGGTGAAGAACGGGTGCGTGAAGGCCGAGATCTCGACCTTGGCCAGCGGGTACTCGTTGCCGTCGGTCCACGTCACCGTCTCGTTGGTGTCGATGGTCGACTTCGTGAGGAACTTGTCACCGGACGACGTGTCCTGGAACACGACGTAGCGGTAGTCGGGATGGATTCCGGGCTTCATGGTTGCGTGCGCTCCGAGTGTCGGATCCCGGTTTCCGTGCGGGACCCCTGTGGATGGAGGGACTGATCAGTATGGCCGGTGCAGGGCCGCACCTGCCAACGCGGGGCGACGGTCGGGACGACCGGCCGCTCAGGCGGAGACGGTCGGGGCCTTGCCGATCTCCGCCAGGAAGCCGGCGTTGTTCGGGAAGGTGCGCATCCGATCGATGAGCAGCTCGAGGCCGGCTCCGGGGTTGCCCTCGGCGGCGAGGCCCGAGAGCACCCGCCGCAGCTTCCAGACCTGCTGGAGCTGGGCCCGCTCGAACAGGAGCTCCTCGTGGCGGGTGGAGGAGGCGTCGACGTCGATCGCCGGGTAGATGCGCTTCTCCGCAGCCCGTCGATCGAGGCGGAGCTCCATGTTCCCGGTGCCCTTGAACTCCTCGAAGATCACCTCGTCCATCTTCGAGCCCGTCTCCACCAGCGCCGTGGCGAGGATGGTGAGCGAGCCGCCCTCCTCGACGTTGCGCGCCGCGCCGAAGAACTTCTTGGGCGGGTAGAGCGCACCGGTGTCGATGCCGCCGGACATGATGCGACCCGTCGCCGGGGCGGCCAGGTTGTAGGCCCGGGCCAGGCGGGTGATGCCGTCCAGGATGATGACGACGTCCTTGCCCTCCTCGACCAGGCGCTTGGCCCGCTCGGAGGCGAGCTCGGCGACCTGGGTGTGCTCCTCCGCCGGGCGGTCGAAGGTCGACGCGATGACGTCGCCCTTGACCGAGCGGCGCATGTCGGTGACCTCTTCGGGCCGCTCGTCGACGAGGAGGACCATGAGGTGGACCTCGGGGTTGTTGTGCTCGATCGACTGGGCGATCGTCTTCATGACCGTGGTCTTGCCGGCCTTGGGCGGCGACACGATGAGGCCGCGCTGGCCCTTGCCGATCGGGGCGATCAGGTCGACGATCCGCGACGTCATGTCGCCGGGGAGGTCCTCACGCTCGAGGCGCAGCTGCTCGTCCGGGAAGAGCGGCGTCAGGTCCTCGAAGCGCGGCCGGTTGCGGGCGACCTCGGGGTCCTGGCCGTTGACCGTGTCGATCCGCAGCAGGGCCGGGTTCTTCTCGCCGCGGCCGGCGGGACGGCTCGCGCCCTCGAGGAAGTCGCCCCGACGGAGCCCGAGCTGTCGCGTCTGCTTGACCGACACGTAGACGTCGTCCCGGCTGGGCAGGAAGCCCTTGACCCGCAGGAAGCCGTAGCCCTCGTCGCGGAGGTCCAGGTAGCCGGACACCTCGACGGGCTCGCCGTCCCACTGCTGCTCGCCCTGCTGGTTCTGGTTGCCGGTGTCCTCGCCCTGGCGGTCGCGGTCGCGACCGCGCCGACGCCGACGCCGACGGTTGCCCGCCTCGGGCTCACCCTGCTGGCCGCCGTTGTTCGCGCCACCCTGCTGGCCGCCCTGGTTGCCGCCGCCCTGAGCGTTGCCCCCCTGGTTGTTGGCGCCCTGGTTGTTGGCGCCCTGGTTGCGACCCTGGCCGCCGTCGCGCTGTCCGCCCTCGCGCTGACCACCCTGGTTCTGACCACTCTCCCGCTGACCACCCTCCCGCTGACCACCCTGGTTCTGGCCGCGACCCTGGCCGTCGCGTCCACCCTGGCGGTTGCCGCCCTGGCGACCGCCGGCGTCGGACGAGATCTCGTCGTCGTCATCGGTCGAGGCCGAGTCGTCGGTCCCGGGCTCGTCGTCGGGGCTCCCCTCCCCCTCGTCGGACGCTTCCGACGCGTCGTCGGCTCCGTCGTCGTCGATGGGCGCGGCCCGGCTGGAGCGTCGACGCCGGTTCGACGGAGCGGAGGGCTCGACGGCGGCGTCGCCGTCCCCTCCCGCGTCGCCTGCGTCGCCTGCGTCGCCGGCATCGGACCCGCCGGAGGTGACGCCGGCGAGGTCCAGGATCATGCCGATGATGTCGGCCTTCTTGGTGCGGCTCGTGGGCTTGCCGCCCAGGGCCTCGGCGATCGTCGCGAGCTCGGCGCGGTCCTTGCGCTCGAGTCCGTCGACGTCGATCGAATCAAGACTCACTGTGGTGATGTCCCTCGTGTTCTTGCAGCGGCGTGGATCGCGGCTGCGGTGGCGTGATCGGGACCCCGACGGAGCGAGGGTTCGATACGGGTCGACCGGGTACCGGAGACCGGGGAGATCGGGGGACCCCGCCGGAGTGAGCCACCGCCGTCCTGGCAGCGCCCGAGGGCGATCTGACGGAACGGTTGGCGGGACTGTT
This sequence comes from Actinomycetes bacterium, assembly GCA_023434535.1. Taxonomy (GTDB): domain Bacteria; phylum Actinomycetota; class Acidimicrobiia; order Acidimicrobiales; family Microtrichaceae; genus Dermatobacter. The sequence continues at coordinate 2,938 of JAEYSR010000233.1, read as the reverse complement.
GACGGAACGGCGATGTCCGTCCGGTACGCACCGGTGTACGGATCCGCCGCCCTCAGCCCCCGCCGGTGCGACGTCGATCACCATACCCGGCGCTACTTCGCGGGGGCAACCACCCCGATCAGCGTGCGAGCAGCCGTCCGAGGAGCTCGTGACCGGCCACCAGGGGCGCATCCGCCACACCCGGCTCGGTGTAGACCCCGCCCGGACCGTCCACCGCGCTGTCCACCAGGACGTACGGGACCGGGTCGGGCGTGTGGGTGCGCAGCCGCAGAGGCGTGGCGTGGTCCGGCAGGAGCAGCAGCCGCCACGGGCCCATCTCGTCCAGCGCGGGCACCAGCCCGGCGAGGATCTCGGAGTCCCACAGCTCGAGCGACCGCACCTTCTCCGCCGCGTCGCCGGCATGGCCGGCCTCGTCGGTGGCCTCGACGTGGATCACGAACAGGTCGAGCCCGTCGGACAGACCGGTGAGGGCGGCGTCGCGCTGCGCGGCGTAGTCCGTGTCGTAGCCCGGTGTGGCCCCCTCGACGTCCGGGACCTCCATGTCGGTCAGGACGCCGAGACCCCGGACCAGGTCGACGGCCGTCGTGATGCCGCCGGTGACGCCGTGGTGCGACGCGAACGCGGGCATCGTCGGCTGGAAGCCCTGGCCCCAGAGCCAGATCTGGTTGGCGTCGACCTCCGGGTGGCGCGCCAGCACCTCGCGACTCGCCTCCATCAGCGCGGTGACGTGATCGGCGGCCGCCCCGGTCGGCCACACGCTCGGCGAACCGGTCAGGTCGTGGGGCGGGACGCAGTCGGCGTCGAGCCAGTCCGCCGGGGCGACGAGGATGTGGCGGTACTCGACGCCGGCGTGGAACTCCAGGTCGGAGCCGGGCCTGCCGCGCCCGAGCGTGGCGTCCAGGTCCTCGAGGACCGCCCGGGCCGCCTCGGTCGACGGGTGACCACCGGCGAAGTCGACCATGGTCCCGTCGTCGCCGACGGTCACGAGGTTGCACCGGTACGCGAGCCGGTCGGTCGGGAGCTTCAGACCGAGCGAGGCGGCCTCGATCGGCGCCCGACCGGTGTGGAACTCGGCGGGGTCGTAGCCGAGGATCGACATGTTGCCGACGTCGCTGCCCGGCGCCATGCCCTCGGGGATGACACCGGCGCGCCCGACCTCGCCCCGTGCCGCCAGGGCGTCGAGCACCGGCGTGCGGGCGACCTCGAGCGGCGTGCGGCCGCCCAGCTCGTCGAAGGGCTCGTCGGCACAACCGTCGGGGACGCAGACCACGTACTTCACCGGCACAGTGTGGCCGACGCCCGCACCCCCGTCCGAACTCGCCACCCCACCCCCACCCGCTCCCGGACCGCCACCCCCCGCCACCCCGACCGAACCACCCGGCCGAACTTGGGGGAATCCGACCAACCACACGACGAGTTCCCCCGAGAACGCGCTCGCACCCCCTCACCGCACGCGAACTCGGGGGAAACCGACCAACCACACGACGACATCCCCCGAGTTCGGGCGATCGGTCTCTGGACGGGGGTGTCAACGGGTCGCGGTCCCCGGTGACACGCGTCGTGTCGCCGCGCTCACATCGGGGCGTGCACGACGTCAAGCTCTCGAAGCTCGCCCCGATCACGGCTCGACAAGCCGGAGCGTTCCACGTCGACCAGGCGTCCGCGGTCGGGGTCGACCGCCGGACCATCAGCAACGCAACACGGTCCGGGGCGCTGATCCGGATGCACCCGAAAGTGTTCAGCTTCGCCGGGATGCCGCCGACACAGCTCCGCGACGTGTGGGCCGCCGTGCTCCAGGTCGGGGGCGCCATCGTGGGAGATCACGCTGTCGGCAGCCACGAATCGATGCTCCGTGCACGGGGGATCGACCACGTGCCGTTCGAGTGCGTCGTGTCGGGGCGGCCCGAACACAACCAGCGCCACGACGGGATCCGGGTCCACCGGTTCGGCGACCTGCTGCCCGACATGGTCGAGTACGTCGGCGGCCTGCCCCTGACCACCGTCGCCCGCGGCGTCGTCGACATCACCTCGGTGTTCCGCCGTGAGCGCCTGGACCAGCTCATCGACCAGTTGACGATCACCGAACGGGTCACGACGCTCGGGGCGATCGACCGGACGCTGCGACGATCGAACCGTCGGGGCCGTCGGAACATCCGCACGCTGCAGGAGCTCCTCGACGCCCGTGGCGAGACCGTCCCACGGAGCCTGTCCGAGAAGCTCGCCGACGAGCTGCTCGCCACGACGGAGCTCCCGCCGGCTCTCCACGAGTACCCGCATCCGGGCTGGGAGCTCGGACCGGCGTTCGTCGATCGGGCGTGGCAGGACGCGATGCTCATCGTCGAGATCGACGGGCGCAGCTGGCACGAGCGCGACCGCGACATGCAGCGCGACCGCGCTCGGGACCGAGCCGCCGGTCTGGTCGGCTGGTACACGGCCCGGTTCATCCACCGCGAGGTGAGCGACGAGCCCGACGCCTTCCTCGCCGACGTGGTCGGGCTGTACGAGCAGCGCCGGACCCAACTCGGGCGGGCGACGGGCTGACGCACAGCCACGCTGAACTCGGGGGAAACCGACCAACCAGTCGACCGAATCCCCCAAGAAGGCGCTCGCGACACCGCCCGCCCGCGAACTCGGGGGAAACCGACCAACCAGGCGACCGAATCCCCCAAGTTCGGGTGGGTGGTGGGCCGGTCAGTCGGTCAGTCGGTCCGGTGGGCGATGGCCCGGCGAACGAGGGCCTCGATGGCGTCGAGGTCGGCCGCGCACTGCTCGAAGCTCTCGGTCCGCTCGAACAGGTCGCCGAGGTGGTCTGGCAGGCCGGGGCGGATCCCGACGGCGGCCTCGACCGCGTCGGGGAACTTGGCCGGGTGCGCCGTGGCGAGGCAGACGACCGGGACCGACGGATCGCCGAGCACCCCGGCGTCGGCCAGCTGCTCGG
>JAEYSR010000226.1 GCA_023434535.1 Actinomycetes bacterium | reverse complement strand
ACGTCCATCGCCCTGCACCTCGTGCGCGCCCAGCGCGACGCGGGCTTCGCGTGGGACCCGGGCCCGGTGACCGTCGACTCGCTGCAGGCGGCGTGGACGCAGCTCGACAGCTGGGCCGACACCGGCGACTTCACGCTGATGTACCTGCACTGGGTGCACGCCCTCGACGCCCGAGCCGCTGCCGCCGGGCGGCCGCACCTCGACCCGTCGGTGATCGCCGCGATCGAGCAGCGGATGCGCGACTTCCGCTACCGCTACGACGACCCGCTGCCCGCCGACCGGCTGGACAACAAGTGGTTCTGGTCCGAGAACCACCGGCTGATCTTCGCCGTCGACGAGCTGCTCAGCGGCCTGGCGCTGCCCGACACCACGTTCACCGTGACCGGACTGACCGGCGCGCAGCACGCGGAGCGGGCACGCCCGAAGATCCTGGAGTGGATCCGCGAGCGAGGCCGGTACGGGTTCAGCGAATGGCACTCGAACGTGTACCTGCCGCTCGACATCAACCCGCTGCTCACCGTCATCGAGCTCAGCCCTGCGGCCGACGTGGAGCTGCAGCGCGCCGCGTCGGGCGCCCTCGACCTGTGCCTGGTCGACCTCGCGGCGCACCTCCACCGCGGCGTCTACGGCGCCACCCGGGGTCGGACGTACGAGAAGGACAAGATGACGGCGAGGGACGAGAACACGTTCACGCTCGCCAACCTGCTCTTCGCCGACACGCGGCTGGCCGACGGCGCCGACACCCCCGTCGACTACGTGAGCCGGTCCGACGCCAGCTGCATGGGCCTGATCGCCACCGACCGCTACCGCCTCCCCGAGGTGGTGCGTCGGATGGCGGTGAGCGACCGCGTCGGCACGGTGGTCGAGCGCCACGGCCTGCCGCTCGACCCCCACGAGCCGGTGTCGCCGTGGCCCGCGCCGATCGACGGCCACGGCTTCGACGAGTCGGAGCTGGAGTTCTGGTGGGCGCAGGGGGCCATGACGTCGTGGCAGATGGTGCCGGTGACGCTCGCCGTCGCCGACCGCTACCGGCTGTGGGACACGTCGCTGTTCCGCTCGTACCGCTCGCTCCGCGGCCTGTCGGACAACCCGGCCGCCGCGCAGCTGCTGGCGCGGGAGGTCGCTCCGATCGCCGCGGCGGGCGTCCTCGGCGAGCCGCACACCGTCACCTGGCGCAGCCCCGACGTCATGCTGTCGACCGTCGTCGACCACCGGGCCGGCGACGCCTCCGAGCAGGCCCACGCCTGGCAGGCCACGGTGGACGCCGACGCGTTCGTGTTCAGCACCCATCCGGTCGCCACTCCGGGCACCGACGGGCGCGGCGAGGACTCCGGGTACTGGACCGGCTCCGCCTCCCTGCCGCGCAGCGCGCAGCACGAGCGGGTGTCCATCCACTGCTACTGGCCGAGCTACCAGCCCGTCGATCTCGGCGACCTCGGGTTCACCGTCGACTACGAGCCGTACACGCACGCGTTCTTCCCCCAGGAGCGGTTCGACGCCGTGGTCCGCAGCGACGGATGGACCGTCGCCCGGCGCGGCGACGGCTTCGTGGCCCTGTGGTCGCACCTCCCGACGGAGTGGCGCAGCACCCCGGTCATCTCGAGCGCCACGTTCGACCAGGCGTTCGACCTGGTGGCGCCGGGCGATCCGCGCAACGTGTGGATCTGCGAGGTCGGCCGGGCGTCGGAGTGGGGGTCCCCGGCCGTGTCGACCGCCGAGGCGTTCGACGCGTTCGTCGCGGCGATCACCGGGGCGGCGGTCGACGCCTCGATGACCCCCGGCGGCTGGGACGTGCGGTTCGCGTCGCCGTCGGCGGGCGAGCTGCGCTTCGGCACGCAGGGGTCCTTCTCGGTGGCCGGGGTCGACTCACCGCTCCGCGGCTTCCCTCGTCACCGCTCGGACTGGGGCGAGGTGTGCCACCTCCAGGAGTCGATCGAGCTCGTGGACCCCGACACGGGCCGCCGCCTGGCCGTCGACTTCGCGACCGGCGCACGCGAGGTGGGGTGAGCGGTCCCGACGTCCGGCCGACGTCGGGATCGAGGTCGCCGCTCCCGGTGCTCGAGGTCCTGGCGGACCTGCGACGGGCGCTCGCCGACGTCGGCGTGGCCGTCCTGGTCGCTCCGCCCGGGACCGGCAAGACCACCGGCGTGCCGCCCGCGCTGCTCGACGAGGCCTGGACCGCCGGGGGCCGGATCGTCGTCGTGCAGCCCCGACGGCTCGCAGCCCGCAGCGCGGCCGCCAGGATGGCCGCCGTCGCCGGCGAGCGCGTCGGGACGACCTACGGCTACTCGGTCCGTGGCGACCGGAAGGTCGGTCCGGCGACCAGGGTCGAGCTGGTCACCGAGGGCCTGCTGCTCCGACGCCTCCAGGCCGACCCCGGGCTCGACGGCGTCGCCGCCGTGCTGCTCGACGAGTTCCACGAGCGATCGGTCGAGGTCGACCTCCTCCTCGCTCTGCTGGTCGACGTGCGGTCGTCGTTGCGGCCCGACCTCCGCCTCGTCGCGATGTCGGCGACGCTGCAGCCCGAACCTGTCGCGGCGCTCCTCGGCCGGTCGGGCGACGGGACGCCGGCACCGGTCGTCACGGCGACCGCCCCGATGCACCCGGTCGTCACCCACCACCGCCCCGGCACCGCACGCGAACGGCTGGAGGACCGGACCGCGACGGTCGTCGGCGAGGCGCTCGGTCCCGGCGGCCCCGACGGCGACGTCCTGGTGTTCCTGCCGGGACGGGGCGAGATCCGGCGGACGGCGGAGCGCCTGGCCGGTTCGGCGGGCGTCGGGTCCGACGTCGTGGTGCACCAGCTCCACGGTTCGGTTCCGGTCGCGGACCAGGACGCTGCGCTGCGAGCGGATCCGCGGGGACGTCGACGCGTGGTCCTCGCCACGTCCATCGCCGAGACGTCGATCACGGTGGAGGGCGTGCGGGTCGTCGTGGACTCGGGTCGACGCCGACGGGTGCGGGTCCACCCGGAGACCGGACTCCCGGCGCTGGTGACCGAGCCGGTGTCGATGGCGGGCGCCGACCAGCGCAGGGGCCGGGCCGGCCGGACCGGACCGGGCACGTGCTACCGGCTCTGGTCGGCCGAGGAGGAGCGACACCGACCGGTTTCCGATCGACCCGAGATCCTCGACGCCGACCTGTCCCCGGTCCTCCTGCAGGTGCTGGAGTGGGGCTCGGGCATCGAGGACCTGTCGTTCCTGGACCGCCCCGACGGGCCGCACCTGGATGCGGCCTGGGCGCTGCTCTCCGACCTCGGAGCCCTGGAGGCACGCCTCGACGAGGGCGGCAAGGGCGGCAACACCGGCGAGGGCGGGGCGGGTCCGGGCGGACGAGATCGCACACCCCGGCTGTCGGCTCGCGGGCGGGCTCTGGCGGAGCTCGGGTTCCATCCCCGGCTCGGCGCCGTCGTCCTGTCCGCCCTGCCGACGCTCGGGGTGGACGGCGCCGCGGAGCTGGCGGCGGTCCTGGAGGTCGACCACCCCGGCGACATGGACCTCGTCGAGAGGGTGCGGGAGCTGCGGAGCGGCCGCGCCGCGCCCCATGTGCGCGACGCGGCCCGGGAGTGGCGGCGACGGATCTCCGCCGCCCGAGGTGCCGACCCGTCCGATCAGGCCCGCGCCGCCGAACAGGGCCGCGCCGCCGAACAGGGCCGCGCCGCCGAACAGGGCCAAGCCGCCCGGCGGGGGCGC
>JAEYSR010000210.1 GCA_023434535.1 Actinomycetes bacterium | reverse complement strand
GACAGGGAGATGCGCTCCCGGTCCAGATCGACCTCGAGGACCTCGACCTCGACCTCGTCACCCACGGAGACGACGGAACCGGGGTGGTCGACGTGCTTCCAGGACAGCTCGGAGACGTGGATGAGGCCGTCCATGCCGCCCAGGTCCACGAACGCACCGAAGTTGACGACGCTGGAGACCACGCCCTTGCGGCGCTCGCCCGGCTTGAGGTTGGCGAGGAAGTCCTCGCGCTGCTCCTTCTGCGTCTCCTCGAGCCAGGCCCGACGGGACAGCACGACGTTGTTGCGGTTCTTGTCGAGCTCGATGATCTTGGCCTCGAGGCTGCGGCCGACGTACGGCTGCAGGTCCCGGACCCGGCGCAGCTCGACGAGCGAGGCGGGGAGGAAGCCGCGGAGGCCGATGTCGAGGATCAGGCCGCCCTTGACGACCTCGATGACCGGGCCGGAGACGACGCCGTCCTCTTCCTTGACCTTCTCGATGGTGCCCCAGGCCCGCTCGTACTGGGCGCGCTTCTTGGACAGGATCAGACGGCCTTCCTTGTCCTCCTTCTGGAGGACGAGGGCCTCGACCTCGTCGCCGATCGAGACGACCTCGTTGGGGTCGACCTCGTTGCGGATCGAGAGCTCCCGGTTGGGGATGACGCCCTCGGACTTGTAGCCGATGTCGAGCAGGACCTCGTCCCGGTCGACCTTCACCACGGTGCCGGCCACCAGCTGGCCGTCCTCCACGTCGACCATGGTCGCCGCCATGGCTTCGTCGAGCGAGAGGCCACCGAGGTCGTCCTCGATGATCTGGCGGGGTGTGTAGTCGGCGATGGTGGTGTCGGACACGTGAGACTGCTTCTTCTCGGGGGCGCGACGCGCCCAGGAATGGAACGTGCAACCTTACCCGAGCCCCCCACCCACCCGAAAGCCCCGCCCCCCGGTTCTGACGCCACCAAGTAGGCCCTGCGACGCAGAACCGACACGAGATCCCGCGGCGGCTCGCCGGTCAGCGTTCGGCCGTCTCGGTCCGACGCTGCTCGTAGATGGCACGGAGCCGACGGGCGGAGCCCTCCGGGTCCCCCTTCAGGTGCTCCCAGAGGAACCGGGTCGTCTGGTATCCGGCTGTCTGTGCATCGATCGTGCGGTCGTGGTCGATCGCGATCTGCTGGCGCCGGGTGTGCCAACGCTGCCCGTCCGCCTCGACGATCAGCCGGACGTCCGTCCAGCATCGATCCACGTAGCCCGGACGATCCCTCGCTCCGGGCAGCGGGTGCTCGTGCTCGGGGGTCGGGAGCCCGGCGAGCTCGATGACGACGTCGAGGAGGTGCTCGAGCTCGGATGTGGGCAGATCCGTCCCGGGCCCGACGTCGTCCAGCACCCGCTCCATCAGGAGCACCCCGCGCTTGCCGCTCCGGCGGATCCTCGCGAGCACCTCGCCGAACTGCCAGGGCTCGAACCGGCGGTGAACGATCGCCGACTCCACGAGGCGCTGGAGCCGGACCCGGGACACCCTCGGGTCACCGGCCAGGTCGAAGGCGGTGCGAGGTATCGACGTGACCGGGAGCCCGTCGATCGAGACCACGTCCTCGGCGACCATGTCGACCTGCCGGTGCCACACCACGCGCTCGGGAGCGTGACGGCGGCCGGGGCGGACGTTGAGGAAGATCTCCTCGAGGTCGAGCGCCTCCTCGAAGCGGTGAATGCGACCCGCCGTGTGGCTGGCGATCGCGCAACCCTCCCCCGCGTGCAGTACGGCCGCCCAGAGGCGGCGGGATCTGCTGTCGGGGACGCCGACGATGGCGAACACCCCCGTCGCCGACCGCTCCCACAGCCCGCTGCCCAACCGCCGTCGAACCATGTCGGGCGTCATCCCCAACCTCGTCACCTGCCGACGGGTGATGAGTCCGCCCTGGGTGGCGGCCAGCCGTGCGACCACCAGATCCGGCGACGGCTCGGGCGGAGGTCTGGGATCGCGCTCCGGCATGTCCGCCACGGTGCCGGACGTCGGTCGGAGCTGTCAGCGGGGATCGGTCCCCGTTGCTCGGCCGGGTGTTGGTGTGGCAACGCCTGCGTGAACCGATCGATCACCGCGACTCTCGTGACGATCCTGCGTCAGCACACCCACTTCATGGCGTCAGAACTGGAGTTTGGGTCAGGTGGGGGTGCGGGCCACGAGGAGGAACTCGTGGGTGTCGATCGTCGGCGGCGCCATGTCGTAGCCGCCAGGGGTCACCGACCAGATGTGGTCGACGACCAGGCCGGACCGCTCGGCCACCATCCGCAGCTCTCGCGGCGTGTAGCAGGTGGTCCAGAGGTCCGCCTCGGCCCGGGCTCCGTCGCCGTCGCGCAGCTCGGTCAGCTCGTGGTTCACCCCACCGGCGGCGTCGAAGGTGTCGGTCTCCTCCAGCCAGCGCACCTGGAAGTAGGACGAGAAGGCCGACACCGCGCAGCGTCCGCCGGGCCGCAGGGCCGCTCGGATGCCGCCGAGCACCGCCGTGTCGGCCGCCAGGTTCTGCGGGTCCCCGACGTCGGGGGGACCGCCCAGCCCGAACGCCCCCTGGCACAGGGAGATCGCAGCGTCGAACGGCTCGCCCGACAGCGAGGCGTCGAAGCGGGCGTCGCCCTCCATGGCCCGAGCGTCCGCCCGCTCGAAGCGCGCCAGATCCGACAGGCTCTCCCGGTTGGCGACGTCGACCGCCACCTCCACGAAGCGCTCGCTGATGTCGACGCCCAGCACCTCGATCCCCCGCCGGGCCAGGGCCAGGGCGTGGCGACCGGGCCCGCAGCCGACGTCGAGGACCCGCATGCCGGGCTCCAGCCCGAGCAGCTCGACCAGGAACGTGACCTCCTGCTCGGTGCCCATGGTGAACGAGTAGCGCAGGTAGGCGGGCCCGACGTGGTCCGCGATGTCCTCGAACCAGTGCCGGTCGGGTGCTGCGGCGTCGTCCATCGCACGATCATGGTGCAGGCGCCGCTGCTGCGCCGGGACGGGAGCGCCGGGACGGGCGGGATCAGCCCTTGGCGGCGGCCCAGCTGGAGCCGTGGGAGAGGTTGACCTCGAGCGGGACCCGCAGGTCGAACGCGCCCGACATGGCGAAGGTGACGGCGTCGGTCGCGGCGTCCAGCTCTCCGTCGGGGACCTCGACAAGCACCTCGTCGTGCACCTGGAGGATCAGGCGGCTGCCCAGCTCCCGCTCGGTGAGCGCCGCGTCCAGCCGGACCAGCGCCACCTTGAAGATGTCTGCGGCCAGACCCTGGATCGGGGCGTTCATGGCCTGACGCTCCCCCGCCATGCGCACATTCCGCTGACCCGACGACAGCTCGGGGATCCGGCGACGACGACCGAACACCGTCTCGGTGTAGCCCCGGTCGCGGGCCTCGGCGACCGTGCGCTCCATGAACTCCTTCACGGACGGGAAGGCGACGAAGTAGGCGTCGAGGATGACCTGGGCCTCGGAGGTGGGGATGTTGAGCCGCTGCCCCAGTCCGTAGGCCTCCATGCCGTACGCGAGGCCGTAGGAGACCATCTTGGCCTTGGAGCGCTGCTCGACCGTGACCTCGTCGTTGGGCACCCCGAACACCCGCGCCGCGGTGGTGTTGTGGATGTCCTGACCGGTCGTGAACGCCTCGACCAGCCCCGGGTCCTCGGCCAGGTGGGCGATCACACGGAGCTCGATCTGGTTGTAGTCGGCGACCAGCAGCACGTAGCCCTTCGCCGGCACGAAGGCCCTGCGGAACCGACGCCCCTCCTCGGAGCGGACCGGGATGTTGTGGAGGTTCGGGGCGTCGGAGCTGAGCCGCCCCGTCCGGGCGACCGTCTGGTTGAACGTGGCGTGGATGCGGTCGTCGGGGCCCACCTCGGCCAAGAGGCCCTCGCCGTAGGTGGAGCGCAGCTTCTCCACCTCCCGGTAGCGCAGGAGGTGGTCGATGATCGGGTGCTCGCCCTGCAGCTTCTCCAGGGTGGCCTGGTCGGTGGAGTAGCCGGTCTTGGTCTTCTTCTGCGGCGTGAGCCCGAGGTTGTCGAACAGCACGGTGCGCAGCTGGGGGGTCGAGTTGACGTTGAACTCCTCCCCCGCCGCCGCCACGATCGCGGCGCGCTCGGTCTCGCACTCGGCGGTGAGCGAGGCGTTGAGGTCCCGCAGGACCTGGACGTCGACGCCGACGCCCAGGTGCTCCATCTTGGCGAGCACGCGCACCAGCGGGACCTCGATCGAGTCGTTGAGCGAGGTCAGGCCGTGGGCCTCGAGCGACTCCTGGAGCGGTCCCGCCACCCGGCTGACCGCGAGAGCCTGGCGCCCGATCAGCTGCGACTCCTCGACCGACGTGCCGTCGAGGTCCAGCTGTCCCTGCGCCGACGCGCCCTCCTCGGCGAGCTCCATGCCGGCGTGGCGGCGCAGGAGGTCGACCAGCGAGTACGCCGTGTCGGCCGGATCCAGCAGGTAGGCCGCGAGCTTGGTGTCGAGGACCAGGCCCCTCAGGTCGTGACCGAGGTCCAGCAGGCTGCGGATGAGCGGCTTGACGTCGTGGCCGACCACTCCGACCGAGCCGCTCAGGACGGCGGCCAGCGGTTCGGCGACGACGTTGTCCTGCCCGGCGGCGGCGGACAGCACGCCGGCGGGGAGCCAGACGACCTCGCCCGCCTCGGAGTCGGAGACCAGGGCGATGCCGGTCAGTGCGGACCGGCCCGGGATCCCGATCCAGCCGGCCGCGATCGCCACGCGGTCGTGGTCGGCCAGAGCGGTCAGGCCGGCGGCGGCTTCGTCGGGCGCAGCGAGGACGGTGACCTCGGCCTCGAGCACCGGGGCGTCGACCACTGCGGCGGCTCCGTCGCCGAACACGTCGGGCCAGGCCTCGGCCAGCCGGGGCACCAGGCTGGGGAACTCGAGCAGCCCGAAGAGCTGGAGGACCTCGTCGACGTCCACGTCGCCCTGCGCCAGGTCGTCGAGGCCGACCTCCAGGGGCACGTCGTGGACGAGGGCCATCATCTCGGCGTTCGAGCGGGCCTGGGCCTCGTTCTCCTCCAGGTTCTTGCGCAGCGCCGGGGTCTGGTCCGCCGTGTGGGCGAAGATGCCGTCGAGGTCGCCGTAGGTGGTGACGAGCTTGGCCGCGGTCTTCTCGCCCACCTTGGGGACGCCGGGGAGGTTGTCGGACGGGTCCCCCCGGAGCGCCGCGTAGTACACGTACTGATCGGGGCGGACGCCCGTGCGCTCCAGGATCCCCGCCTCGTCGTACAGCGCGTAGTCCGAGACGCCGCGCTTGTTGTACAGGACCTTCACGTGCGGGTCCTTGACCAGCTGGTAGCTGTCGCGGTCGCCGGTCACGATGATCACGTCGTCACCCCGGGCCACCGCCTGGTCGGCGAGGGTGGCGATGACGTCGTCGGCCTCCCAGCCGGCCTTCTCCACGACGGGCAGCTGCAGCGTGCCGACGACCTGGCGGACGAGCCCCATCTGCTCCCGGAGGATGTCGGGTGCCGACTCCCTGTTGGCCTTGTACGTGTCCACCTTCTTGTGGCGGAACGTCGGCTCCGGCCGGTCGAAGGTGATCACCACCTGGTCGGGCCGGTGGTCCCGCACCAGGTTGAGCACCATGGAGGTGAACCCGAACACCGCGTTGGTGACCTGCCCCGAGGCGGTGGCGAGATCGGTGGGGAGGGCGAAGAACGCCCTGTAGGTGAGGGAGTTCCCGTCGACGAGCATCACGGTCGGCACGACCGGGAGGCTAGGCGGAGCCACCGACGCTCGTCGGCGGGGCGGCCGGGCTACTGCTGCGGCGCAGGGACGACGGCTCCGTCGAGCACGTCCTGGGCCACGTCGCGCATCTGGCGACGGTCCTTCATGGCGGTCTTCTGGATGAAGCCGTACGAGTCGGCCTCGTTGTAGCCGTGGGTGTCCATCAGGACGCCCTTGGCCCGGTCGATCACCTTGCGGGCCTCGAGGCGCTCCTCGGCCGAGGCGACCTGCTCCACCAGCAGGCCCTCGGAGTTGAAGCGGGAGATCGCCACCTCGATCGCCGGCACCAGGTCGTGGCGCTCGAACGGCTTGACGACGTAGCCGTGCACGCCGGCGTCGCTGGCCTCCTCGATCAGCTCCCGCTGCGAGAACGCCGTGACGAGGACGACGGCGGCCAGTCGGTCGGCGGAGATCTCCCGGGCGGCGGAGATGCCGTCCATGCCGGGCATCTTGATGTCCAGCAGCGCGACGTCGGGACGCAGCTCTCGGACGAGGCGCACCGCCTCGTCGCCGCGACCGCACTCCCCGACGACCTCGTAGCCCTCCTCCTGGAGGAGCTCACGCAGGTCCATCCGGATGATGGCCTCGTCCTCTGCCACAACGACCTTGGTTGGCACCGTTGCCCACCGTCCTCGTTCTCTCGGGGCCCGTCCCGGCCCCGGCTGCTCGACTCGGCGGCCGGGGAACCGCTCAGTGTAGGCGGTCGAGCAGGTCGTCCTGTTCGCCTTCCAGCCGGGCGATCTGCTCGACCAGGTCGGCCCGGTGCCGCGCCATGGCGGCCGTGGTCCGCTCCGCGTCGCGATGCTCCTGGTCGGCCAGCGGGGTCTCCGACACGAGCGACCGAATGCGCGAGTCGTCGGAGATGTCGGCGAAGTGGGCCAGCTGCTCGTCCGCGATCGCGAGCTCCTGGCGGAGCGCGCCCAACCGGCGACCGACAGCCCGGAGGCGGCGCTCGACGAGGAAGGGCATGGGAGAAGTGTAGAAACGGGAGCGTGTCTCAGGGTGACAGCTCTCAGCATCATGGACAGGACGGCGACCGTGACGGCTTCGGGATCGCCGCCGGTTGGTGGGGCACCGACGGCACCTGGCACCGGGCCAGCGACGAGGCCCGGTCCGAGCTGCGGCGGGCCATGGGAGGCGGCGACCACCCGGATGGGCCGCCCGAGTCGCCGGCGACGTGGTTCGTGCGACCGGGCCAGGACAGGACGGTGTGGTCCCCGGGGCTCCTGGAGCTCGACGACGGATCGACTCTGGAGGTCCGCGACGCCCTCCCCGACGACCTGCCGCTCGGAGCGCACTCGCTGGTGTCCGACGGCGGCCACGTCACCCGTGTGTTCTCGGTCCCTGGCCGCTGCCCGTCGATCGACCGGACCTGGGGCTTCTCCGTCCAGCTCCCCCAGACACGCTCGGCGGCCAGCTGGGGCCACGGCGATCTCGGCGACCTCGCCGACCTCGCCTCGTGGGCGCACCGGGCCGGGGCCGGGGTCCTGGCCCACAACCCGATCGGCGCCCCGATCCCGCTGCCCCACCAGCAGCCGTCGCCGTACTACGCGTCCACCCGCCGCTTCTGGTCACCGCTCTACCTGAGGATCGAGGACGTCCCCGGCTCGGAGCTGCTGGGCGACGACCTGGCCGTGGCGGCGAGGGCGGGCCGGGCGCTCGACGACCTCCCGTTCGTCGACCGCGACGAGGTCTGGCGTCTGAAGTCCGACGCCCTCCGGGCCATCTGGGAGCGGGTGCGCAGCTCGCCCGCCGTCGGCGCTCTCCTCGCCGCGTCCGACGACGACACGTCGTTGCGCGACCACGCACGGTTCTGCGCACTGGCCGAGCGCCACGGCGGAGGCTGGTCGTCGTTCCCGGCCGGTGCACGCCACCCGGGGAGCGCCGGCGTGGCGGCCGCGCTGGCGGGCCTGGAGGACGACGTCGAGCGCTGGCGATGGATCCAGCTGCTCGCCGACGGGCA
>JAEYSR010000157.1 GCA_023434535.1 Actinomycetes bacterium | reverse complement strand
CAGGGCGTCGAAGATGCCGTCGGAGGCCTCGACGGAGAAGGCCCGCTCGATGGTCAGGACCGACGAGAACAGCACGACCACCCAGAAGAGGCCCGACGTCACCCGCTCCAACACTCCGCGTTCGGGGTCCAGAGCGAACGCGAACAGCAGGACGACCAGCAGGGAGAACGGCAGGACCTGGCCGATGCCGACCTTGGACCGCCACTCGAGCCTCAGGTCCTTCGACATCACGAGCAACGCCTCACGCACCGGGGACCACCTCGTCCGTCGCGGGTTCCGACGGGGCCGTGGCGACCGTGCCGCCGACCACCTCGACGGTGCGGTCGGCCACGTCGCCGGCGCGGTCGAGCTCGTGCGACGCGAAGAGGACCGTGGCGCCGACCGAGGCGGCCTCGCGGACCAGCCCGTCGACGATGTCGCGACCGGCGGCGTCCAGACCGGCATGGGGCTCGTCGAGCAGCCACAGCTCGGGCCGACGGGCGACCATGACGGAGAAGGCCACCCGGCGGCGCTGACCGGCCGACAGCGCGTGGATCGGGAGGTCGTGGAGGCGCGTCGCCACCTCCAGGCGATCGAGGGCCTTGCGACCGTCGGCGACGTCCGCCCCGGCCGCCCGGGTCCAGAAGTCGACGTTCTCGGTCACTGACAGGTCCTCGTACAGGAACGTGGCGTGGCCGAGCAGCCCGACCCGGCGACGCACCCCGGCCCGATGGCGGACCACGTCGACGCCGAGCACCTCCGCGACTCCCGAGGCGACCGGCGCGAGCCCGGCGCAGACCCGCAGGAGCGTGGTCTTGCCCGCACCGTTCGGGCCACGCAGGAGGACGACCTCGCCCCGCGCCACGTCGAGGTCGACGCCTGCCAGGGCCGGGAAGCGGCCGAGCAGGGCGACGGCGTCGCGGAGGTGGACAGCGGGCTCCAAGGGACAGGTGACTCCGAACGAGGGGGCGCCTCGGGGCCACGGTCCGGCGGAGGGCCGGCTGGACCGCGCCCGTCGACGGGACCGGTCAACGGTACCGGTTGCGCCGGACCACGGGCCAAGCGCCGGTACGGTGGACGTTCGTGCTGTCGAAGGCTCTGGGGTTCATCGGGCGGGCGTTCATCATCGTCGGCCTCTTCATCCTCGGCTTCGTCGCGTTCCAGCTCTGGGGCACCAGCCTCGAGGAGAGCCGCAACCAGGCCGAGCTGACCGACCAGCTCGCCACCGACGTGCGCAGTTCGGCCGACGTCTCCGACGGCGATGCCGGCGCCCTCGCGGATGCTCTCGCCGAGTCCCTGGCGCAGCAGGACCCCGCGACCGCCCCGGCCACGCCGGCGCCGGCCGAGGGCGAGCCCGTCGGGGTCATCCAGATCCCGAAGATCGGCCTGGAGCGGGTCATCGTGCAGGGCGTGTCCAAGGCGGACCTCAAGAAGGGCCCGGGCCACTACCCCGGCACGCCGCTGCCGGGCCAGGCCGGCAACTCGGGCATCGCCGGGCACCGGACCACCTACGGAGCGCCGTTCAACCGCATCGACGAGCTGGTCCCGGGCGACGACATCACGATCACGACCGCCCAGGGCCGGTTCGTCTACAAGGTCATCAAGGCCCCCGACTCCGATGCCGCGCCCTACGTCGTGAAGCCGACCGACGTCTCGGTGCTCGACGACAAGGGCGACAACCGGATCACGCTCACGGCGTGCCACCCCGAGTACTCGGCCAAGCAGCGCATCATCGTCAACGCGGTCCTCTCCGAGGAGCCGGCACCCACCTCGCCGCCGTCGCCCGAGGTGACAGAGGCGGTGACGGCATCGAACAACGCCCTCGACGAGGGCATGGCCGGGGACGACTCGGCGCTGCTTCCCGCCATCGCCCTGGCGGCGGCCGCACTGGCCGTCGGCATCGCGGCCTGGTTCATCGGATCGCACTGGAAGCGCTGGCCGATGTGGGTCCTCGCCACGCCGGCCGTCCTGGCGCTCGTGTGGTTCAGCTACGTGTACCTGGACAGGTACCTCCCCTCGCTGTGACGGTCCGGAGGCCATCGATGCCGGGGCGGGGTCCGAGCCGGCTGCTCGGCGTCGTCCTGCTCGCCGCGCTGCTGGCCCTGGTGTCGGCGTGCTCGGGCGACGACGGCGCCGCGGATGCAACGACGACGACCGCCGAGGTGACGACCACGACGTTCGCCCTGCCCGCCGGCGCCGAACCGGTCGGGCTGCGCGACATCGAGGTCGGCCAGTGCTTCGAGCTCCCCCGCGACGATCCGGGCGCGGAGGACCGCGCCGTGTGGGTCGTCGGCTGCCCGTCGCCGCACACCCACGAGGTCTTCGCCGTGCTCACCTACGACGGCGAGACCGTCAAGGGCGGCGGCTACCCGGGGGCCACGGTCGTCCAGGACTGGGCCGAGCAGAGCTGCTACGCCGGCTTCGAGGCGTTCGTCGGCACGGCGTGGACCGAGTCGGACTTCGACATCGAGACCTGGTGGCCGTCCGAGGAGTCCTGGGCGAGCAAGGACCGCAAGGTGATCTGCACCGTGTACGCCTCGGGGGGCGGCCGCACCACCGACAGTGCACGCGCCTCCGGCGCCTGAACCAGCACAGCCTCGGGCGCCTGAACCAGCACAGCCTCCGGCGCCTGAACCAGCACAGCCTCCGGCGCCTGAGCTCAGCCGGAGTTCCGCAGTGCGGTGGCGATCCCGTTGATCGTGAGGTGGATGCCCCGCTGCACGAGCGGGTCGTCGTCGCCGTCGCGACGTCGGCGCAGCAGCTGCACCTGGAGGTGGTGCAGCGGCTCGAGGTAGGGGAAGCGGTGCCGGACGCTGCGCTCGAGGCGGGGGTTGTCGGCCAGCAGGGTGGGCCGTCCGGTGATCGCCAGGACCGCCGCCACCGCCCGGGCGTGCTCGGCGCCCACGCGCTCGAACAAGGCGGCGGACCGGTCCGGGTCGGGGTCGAGCGACATGTACTCCGCGGCGATCCCGAGGTCGGTCTTGGCGAGGACCATGGCCATGTTCGAGACGATGCTGCAGAACGCTCCCCACGTCTCGTGCAGGTGCCGGAGGCGGGCCAGTCCCTCGTCGTCGTCGATCAGCGGAGCGAATGCCGTGCCGGCGCCGTACCAGCCCGGCAGGTTGATCCGGCACTGGCTCCAGCTGAAGACCCACGGGATGGCGCGGAGGTCCTCGATGCGGTCCGATGAGGTGCGGGAGGCGGGACGGCTGCCGATGTTCAGGTCGGCCAGCTCGACCAGCGGCGTCACGGAGCGGAACCACCCGACGAAGCCGTCGGTCCCGAAGACGAGGTCCCGGTAGGCGCGCCGGGCCGACTCCGACAGCTCCGCCATGACGGCGTGGGCGGAGCCGGCGCCCCCGTCGAGCTCGTCGAGGCCGTCGCCGCCGGACACGCTGGCGTCGAGCGTCGCCGAGACCAGGATCTCGAGGTTCTCCGACGCCATGCGGGGGTCGGAGTACTTCGCGGCGATCACCTCGCCCTGCTCGGTCACCCGGATCGCCCCGTCCACGCACCCGGGCGGCTGGGCCAGCACCGCCTCGTAGCTCGGTCCACCGCCCCGGCCGACCGTGCCGCCACGACCGTGGAACAGCCGCAGCCGGACCCCGGCCTGCCGGACGACCTCGACGAGGTCGAGCTCGGCGCGGTGCAGCGACCAGTTGGAGGTGAGGTAGCCGCCGTCCTTGTTCGAGTCCGAGTAGCCGAGCATCACCTCCTGCGTTTCGTTGCGGCGACCGACCCAGGACCGGTAGCGGTCGTCGCCCAGGACGTCGGCCATCACGGTTCCCGCTGCGGCGAGGTCGTCGATCGTCTCGAACAGCGGAGCGATGTCCACTGCCAGGTGGTCGGGGCCGGCCAGGCCGACCTCTCGGAGCAGGACGGCGACCTCCAGGACGTCGCTCACCGACCCGCACCCCGAGATGACGTAGTGCGGGAGCACGTCGGGGCCGACGGCGGCGATCGCGTCGGCGGCGGCGCGGAGGATGGCCAGCTCTCCCGCAGCGAGCTCCGACACCGAGACGTGCGGACCGAGAAGCGGGCGGGAGGTCTCGAGCTCGGCGCGGAGCAGGGCGGCCCGGTCGGCCTCGTCCAGCGAGGCGTAGTCGGCCTCCACCCCACCGAGCGCGAGCATCTCCGCGACGACCCGCTCGTGCACCGACGCGTTCTGGCGGAGGTCGAGCGAGCACAGGTGGAAGCCGAACGCCTCGACGCCGCCCCGGACCCGACGGAGGCGGGCGTCCGCCAACGCTCCAGCGCCGTGGCCACGGAGGGAGGCGTCGACCACGTCGAGGTCGTCGAGCAGCTCCTGCGGGCGGAGGTACGGCGCGAGCTCGGCGTGCGGTGCGGTCCAGGGCACCCTGCCGATCAGCCGTCGGGAGGTCGCCGCCAGCCGGGCGTACATGCCGCGCAGCGCCCGCCGGTACGGCTCGTCACGACGGAACGGCGAGTCGTCCGACGACGCGGCTGCCAGGTCCATCAGCATCGGCGACGGCGTGACGAGCCGTGTCGACATCGACAGCTCCAGCCCGAGCCGTTCGAGCTGCCGGAGGTGGTGCTCGAGCGCCGTGGTCACCTGCCGTTCCACT
>JAEYSR010000155.1 GCA_023434535.1 Actinomycetes bacterium | reverse complement strand
ACCCGGATCGGCGGGTTGGAGACGACGAGCCCGACCCGCAGGTCGTCGGGCACGTCCTCGGGCGCGACCACGCGCACGGCTCCGGAGACCCCGGCGTCGGCCGCGTTCGCGGCGCACAGGTCGCGGGCTCGCTGGTTGACCTCGACCGCCCACACGATCCGGCCCGGACTGCGCAGCGCCAGCGCCACGGCGATCGGGCCGTAGCCCGCACCGACGTCGACCACGTCGCCCGTCGGCCAGTCCTCGGCGGCCGGCAGCTCGGCCAGCAGGAGCTTGGTGCCCGGATCGACCCGGCGCGGCGAGAACACACCGGCGTCGGTGCGCAGGCGCACGTGGAGGTCCGGGAGCGTCAGGTCCACCGAGGCGGGCTGCGCCCCGGACGCCGGGGCGGCGGTGAAGTACTGCTCGCCGCCCGGACGCCCGGACGGAGAGGGGTGGCTCGGGGGCGGCACGGGGGCCACGGTAGCCTTGGGGTCATGTCCGCCCCCTACGGCATCCGCATCGTCGGCGACCCCGTGCTCACACAGCGCGCTGCCGAGGTCACCGAGATCGACGGGCGCCTGGTCAAGCTGGCCGACGACATGCTCGACACCATGTACGACGCACCGGGCGTCGGACTGGCTGCGCCCCAGGTGGGCGTGCAGAAGCGCTTCTTCGTCTACGACCTGGGGGAGGGCGACGGCGGTCAGGTGCTGATCAACCCGGTCATCGGCGAGACCGACGGCGAGTGGGAGTTCACCGAGGGGTGCCTGTCGGTCCCCGGCCTGTCGTGGGACATCGTCCGACCCAAGCGGATCCACGTGACCGGCATCGACCTCGACGGCAACGACGTGGAGTTCGAGGCCGACGAGTTCTTCGCCCGGGTGATCCAGCACGAGCTGGACCACCTCGACGGCGTCCTGCTTCTGGAGCACCTCGATGCCGAGCAGCGCAAGGAGGCCAAGCGCGCCGTCCGCGAGCTGCAGATGGCCGGCACCGCCGACTCCGCGTGCCTGACACCGGAGCCCGGCGCCAAGAAGTCCTTCTTCCGGCTGCGCTGACGCCCCCGCCTCTCCGGATCACGTCCACATGCGCCTCGTCTTCCTCGGCAGCCCGCCCGCGGCCGTCCCCTCGCTCCGGGCGCTGGTCG
This sequence comes from Actinomycetes bacterium, assembly GCA_023434535.1. Classification (GTDB taxonomy): domain Bacteria; phylum Actinomycetota; class Acidimicrobiia; order Acidimicrobiales; family Microtrichaceae; genus Dermatobacter. The sequence goes on along the minus strand of JAEYSR010000155.1, from coordinate 16,753 downwards.
CCGCCGGCCACGACGTGGTGCTGGTGGTGTCGGGCCCCGACAAGCGACGGGGGCGCGGCGGCGAGCGGACGCCCACGCCGGTCAAGGCCGCGGCGCTCGAGCTCGGGCTCGACGTGTCGGACCGCTTGGAGGACGTCGCGGAGGCCGGCGCCGAGCTGGGGGTCGTCGTCGCCTACGGCCGCATCATCCCGGTGTCACTGCTCGACGTGGTGCCGATGGTCAACCTCCACTTCTCCCTGCTGCCGCGCTGGCGCGGAGCCGCGCCCGTCGAGCGGGCGATCCTGGCGGGCGACGAGCGCACGGGGGTGTGCGTGATGGATGTCGCAGAGGGCCTCGACACCGGGGACGTGCACGCGGTCGAGGTCGTCGACATCGCCCCGGGGGCCACTGCGGCGGACCTGACCGTCGAGCTCGCGTCGGTCGGAGCCGACCTGCTCGTCGCGACGCTCGCCGACGGTCTGGCCGACGGGCGGCCGCAGTCCGACCGCGGCGTCACGTACGCCCACAAGCTCAGCACCGAGGACCGCCACCTGGACTGGTCGCGCTCCGCCGAGGAGCTGTGGCGCGTCGTGCGGATCGGCGGGGCGTGGACGACGTTCCGGGGCGAGCGGTTCAAGGTCGTCGACGCAGTGCCCACCGACGGGCCCGGCGACGGAACCCCGGGGTCGATCGGGGCTGGGTCGATCACGGCCGGGTCGATCGTGGACGGGTCGGTCGTCTGCGGCGACGGCCGCGCCCTGCGGCTGGTCACCGTCCAGCCCCAGGGGCGTCCCGCGATGGACGCGGCCTCGTGGGCGAACGGCGCACGGGCCGACGGCGAACGCCTCGGTGAGGGCGCCTCGGCCGGTGGCGACGTGGCCGACGGGTCGGCCGACCGTGGTTGACGAGGGCGTCGAGGCGCGTCGGACCGCACTGGAGGCGATGGCCCGGATCGAGGACGACGGTGCGTACGCCAACATCGTGCTGGGCTCGGTGCTCGGCCGCAGCGGCCTGGCCGACCAGGACCGTGGCTTCGTCACCGACCTCGTGTACGGCTCGGTGCGGATGCGGCGCAGCTGCGACTTCCTCGTCGACCGGTTCCTGTCCTCGGACCCGCCGCCGGCGGCCCGACGTGCGCTGCGGCTCGGCGCCTACCAGCTGGCCTACCGGGACGACCTGCCCGACTACGCAGTGGTGTCGGCCACCGTCGCGGCCGCTCCGAAGCGGTTCCGCGGCCTGGTGAACGCCGTGCTGCGCAAGGTGGCGACGGCCCCGGTCGAGTTCCCCGACGACGCGACCGCGCTGAGCTACCCCGACTGGATCGTCGACCGCCTCGTCGCCGACCTGGGCCGGGACCACGCCCTGGCGGCGCTGGAGACGATGGACAGGCCGCCGGTGGTGCACCGACGCGACGACGGCTACGTCCAGGACACGGCGTCGCAGTGGGTGGCGGAGCTGGTCGGGGCCCGGGCGGGCGATCTCGTGGCCGACCTCTGCGCCGCTCCCGGTGGCAAGGCGACGGCGATGGCGGCGTCGGGAGCGGTGGTCGTCGCTGCCGACCTGAACCCGGCACGTGTCGGCCTGGTCGCATCGAACGCCGAGGTGGTCGGGTCGAGCGCCCTGTTCCCGGTCGTCGCCGATGCGGAGGACCCTGCTCTCCGACCGGGAGCCTTCGACCGCGTCCTGCTCGACGCCCCCTGCAGCGGCCTCGGCGTGCTGCGCCGGCGGGCCGACGCCCGCTGGCGGGTGGATGCCGGTGCTCCCGAGCGCCTCGGCGCGCTGGCGATCCGGCTGGTCGAGGCCGCGGTGCCCCTGGTGGCTCCCGGAGGGGTCCTGGCCTACAGCGTCTGCACCCTCACCTCGGCCGAGTCGCTCGCTGTCGACGCGCACCTGGCCGAGCGCCACCCCGAGCTCGAGCCGCTCGAGGTCCCGGGCGACCCGTGGCAGCCGTGGGGGAGGGGAGCCATCCTCCTGCCCCAGCGCGCCGACACCGACGGCATGTGCCTGTTCCGCTACCGGGTCCCTGCGCTCGGTACGATCGGCGCATGACCGACCAGTCCGATCCCGCTCCCGCGCACCAGGCCAAGGTCCTCACCGTCTCCGACGGGGTGATCGCCGGTGTCCGCGAGGACCGCAGCGGCGTGGCGCTCGCCGACCTGTTGAAGGAGAACGGCTTCGAGGTCATCGAGCACCGCGTGGTCTCCGACGGCACCGAGGAGGTCTCGAACGCCCTCTCGTACATGGCCTACGGGTTCAACGGGCTGGTCGTCACGACCGGTGGCACGGGCTTCGGGATCAGGGACCTGACGCCCGAGGCGACCAAGCGCATCCTGGACCGGACCGCGCCGGGCATCGCCGAGGCGATGAGGGCGGTGAACCCCCTCGGTCGGCTGTCCCGCGGGATCGCCGGGATCAGGGGATCGGCCCTGATCATCAACACCCCCGGGTCCACCTCGGGGGCGGTCGAGATGCTCGGCGCCGTGCTCGACGTGGTGCCCCACGCGCTGGACCTCCTCGGCGGTGCGTCCGGGGGTCACCCGTCGTCCTGAGCCGTCCGCCCCGACGGTCGGGAGCAATCGCGGCGGCTCGCACGGGCCACCGAGACCGTGTCCGGTCGGATCTGGAACGACCGGAACTGATTCGACCGTTCCGGACGTCGGGCGGTACGCTCGGTTGCCGGACGACCGGTCCCGCGCCCACGACCTGCGGGCGCCACGAGCTGCTCCGCCGTCCGAGATCCCATGAACGCACACCGCCCCGACGACCTCCCACCTCACAGCGACGCGGTGGACCGCGAGTGCATGGTCCGGGCGATCGCCGCGGGTGCGTCCGTCCGGTGCGCCACGTCGCCGAACCCCTGGGTGGGCGCCGTCGTCCGCACCCCTGACGGTCAGATGTTCGAGGGCGCGACCGAGCCGCCCGGCGGCTCCCACGCCGAGATCGTGGCCCTCGGCGCCGCCGGCGACGCAGCTCGTGGCGCCACCCTCTACGTGACGCTCGAGCCGTGCAGCCACACCGGGCGCACCGGCCCGTGCACCCGGGCGATCATCGACGCGGGGATCGAGCGCGTGGTCGTCGGCGTCGTCGATCCCGATCCGCAGGTGTCGGGCAGCGGGGTCGAGCAGCTCCGCTCCGCCGGCATCGACGTGACCGTCGGCGTCCAGGCCGACCACGTCGCCGGCCAGCTCACCGCCTACCTCAAGCACCGCTCCACCGGCCGTCCCTACGTCGTCCTCAAGCTCGCGGCGACGCTCGACGGCGGCACTGCGGCGCCGAACGGGTCCAGCCAGTGGATCACCTCGCCCGAGGCGCGCGCCGACGGGCACCGGCTGCGGGCCGAGTCCGACGCCATCCTCGTGGGGGCGGGCACGGTCCGCCGGGACAACCCGTCGCTGACCGTGCGGGACTACCGCCCGCCCGTCCTGCCGGCCGGCGGCAACGCGGATCCGCTGCGGGTCGTGCTCGGGTCCGTCTCCGACGACGCCCGCGTCCAGCCCTGCTACTCGACCTCGGGCGACCTGGGCGACGTGCTGGACGACCTCGGCTCCAAGGGCGTGCTGCAGCTGCTGGTCGAGGGTGGGGCGAAGGTCGCCGGCGAGTTCCACCGGGCCGGGCTCGTGGACCGCTACGTCATCTACACGGCTCCGGCGCTCTTCGGCGGCGACGACGCGAAGGGCCTCTTCGGCGGCAACGGCGCGTGGGACATCTCCGAGGTCCGTCGCGGCCGCTTCGTGGCGGTCGAGCGGGTCGGCGTCGACCTGCGGATCGAGATGGTGCCGGAGTCGGCCGAGGCGTCCGGCGAGGAGGGCCGCTGATGTTCACCGGGATCGTGGAGGAGCTGGGGACGGTCGTGTCGCTCGACGGGCCGCGTCTGCGGGTCCGGGCCGAGGTCGTGCTCGGCGACGTGGCGATGGGGGCCTCCACCGCCGTCAACGGCGTGTGCCTCACGGTCGTGGGTTGGGGCGACGACTGGTGGGACGCGGACGTGAGCGACGAGACCTTCGCCCGGACGTCGCTCGGTTCCCTGCAGCCCGGTGACCCGGTCAACCTCGAGCGACCGGTCCGGCTCGAGGACCGCCTGGGCGGACACCTGGTCCAGGGCCACGTCGACGCCGTGGGCACGGTCGTCGACCCGGCACCCGACCTGCGCGTCCGCATGCCCGACCACCTTCTGCGCTACGTGGTGGAGAAGGGCTCGATCACCGTGGACGGCGTGAGCCTCACGGTCGTGGACGTCCTCGACGACGGCTTCACCGTCGCGCTCATCCCGCACACGTCCGAGGTGACGACCCTCGGCCGCCGCCGACCCGGCGATCCCGTCAACCTCGAGGTCGACGTGATGGCCAAGTACGCCGAACGACTGCTCGGCGGCTTCCTCGATGCCGCCCCCGCCCCGTCGGGCGGGCCCGCGGCAGGTACCGAACAGGAGAACGCATCGTGAACAGGGAACCGCTGGCCGACCAGGGTGGTGAAGGTTCCGACTTCGCCTCGATCGAGGACGCCGTGGCGGCCATCGCCAAGGGCGAGATCGTGGTGGTCGTCGACGACGAGGACCGCGAGAACGAGGGCGACCTGATCATGGCGGCCGAGGCCGCGACGCCAGAGAAGATCGCCTTCTTCGTCCGCCACACCTCCGGGGTGATCTGCGCCCCGCTCCTGGGTGAGCGCCTCGACGAGCTGGACATCCCGCTGATGGTCCGGGACAACACCGAGTCCCACCGCACGGCGTTCACCTACACCGTCGACTACGTCCACGGCACCAGCACCGGCATCTCGGCGTCGGACCGCGCCGCCACGCTCAGGGCGCTGACGGACCCGGCCACGACGCCTCTGGACCTGGCCCGACCGGGCCACATCTTCCCGCTGCGCTACGCCGACGGCGGCGTCCTGAAGCGGGCCGGTCACACCGAGGCTGCGGTCGACCTGGCCCGGATGGCCGGCCTCTACCCCGCGGGCGTGCTGTGTGAGATCGTCAACGACGACGGCACGATGGCCCGGGTGCCCGACCTCGTCGAGTTCTGCCGGACCCACGGTCTGCTGATGATCTCGATCGCCCAGCTGATCAAGTACCGGCGCCAGAACGAGAAGCTGATCAAGAGGGTCGCCGAGGCCCGGATCCCCACGCCGTGGGGCGACTTCACGAGCTACGTGTACGAGTCCGTGCTGGACGGCGAGCAGCACGTCGCGATGGCCAAGGGAGCGGTGCAGGGCGAGGAGGAGGTGCTCGTCCGCGTGCACTCCGAGTGCCTGACCGGCGACGTGTTCCACTCGCTGCGCTGCGACTGCGGCGTCCAGCTCGACGCCGCCATGGCGAAGATCGCCGAGGACGGACTCGGCGTGCTGGTCTACCTGCGCGGCCACGAGGGACGCGGGATCGGCCTGGGCCACAAGATCCGGGCCTACGGCCTCCAGGAGGAGGGCCGCGACACCGTCGAGGCCAACGTGGAGCTCGGGCTCCCCGTCGACTCCCGCGAGTACGGCATCGGGGCGCAGATCCTCAACGACCTCGGCATCACCACCATGCGCCTGATGACCAACAACCCGGCCAAGTACGGCGGTCTCGAGGGCTTCGGCCTGGAGATCACGGAGCGGGTGCCGGTCCTGTCGGCCCCGAACCCCGAGAACATCGACTACCTGCGCACCAAGCGGGAGAAGATGGGCCACCTGCTCGAGAACCTCGATGACTGACCGACCCGGCACGCAACTCCACGGAGGCAGGACGCACTGATGGGACGCAACTTCTCCACCCCGCCCGACGACGGCACGCCCGTCGACGGGACCGGGCGTCGCGTCGGGATCGTGTGCGCCCGGTGGAACGAGGTCGTCACCGGCCGACTGCTCCGCGGGGCGCGCGAGACGCTGTCCGAGCGGGGCGTCGCCGACGACGACGTGGACCTCGCCTGGGTCCCCGGGGCCTTCGAGCTCCCGCTGGCGGCCAAGGTGATGGCCGGAACCGGCCGCTACGACGCGGTGATCGCCATCGGCTGCGTGATCCGGGGCGACACCGCCCACTTCGAGTACGTGGCCGGTCCGGCCGCGGCCGGGATCATGGACGCCCAGCTGAGCGCCGAGGTGCCGATCATCCTCGCCGTCCTCACGGTGGAGGACCGCCGCCAGGCGCTGGTGCGCTCCGTCGTCGACGGCGACGTCACCGGCGACAACAAGGGGTCCGAGGCGGCCGACACGGCGCTGGAGATGGTGCGGGTCCTCGCCGAGCTGCGGGCGGGCTGAACCGGCCCGCCGGTCACCACCTCGCCGGCTCCGAGAACGTCAGGTCCAGCTCCGGCGGGCGGCGGCGAAGGCGGCCACCACGGCCAGCGACGTCGCGACGTTGAGCGAGTCGACCCCTGGTGCCATCGGGATGCGGACCGCCGCGTCGGCACCGTCGATCGCGGCAGCGGAGAGACCAGGGCCCTCCGCACCGACGACCAGCGCCACGCGGTCGTCGAGCAGCCCGGTCGCCGCGGCCGCATCGACGTCCAGCGCTCCGGCCGACGGAGTGAGCGCGACCACGCGGAGGCCGGCGGCCCGGAGCAGCGGGTAGCCGTCCGCCAGCGGACCGATCCGCAGATGGGGGAGCACCGCCGCCCACCCCGACGACACCCGGATCGACCGTCGGTACAGCGGATCCGCGGTGCGGTCGTCTAGGGCGACCGCGTCCACGCCCAGAGCGGCGGCGTTGCGGAACAGCGCCCCGAGGTTCTCGTGGTCGTTCAGTGCCTCCGTGACGACCACCCGGCGGCACGTCGCCAGCACCGCCGACGGGTCGGGTGGCACCGGCCGCCGGGCGGAGGCGAGAACGCCGCGGTGCAGGTCGAAGCCCACCACGTCGGCCAGGACCCGGCGCTCGGCCACGTAGACGGGCACCCCGTCGGGGACGGCGTCGAGAACGTGCGACAGGGCCTCGACCCGGTTCGGCGTCAGAAGGACCGACCTCAGCGGCGCTCCGGAGCGCACCACGACGTCGAGGGCGACCGCGCCTTCGACGATGGCACACCCGGCTCCCGGTCCGTCGAGGTCCGCAGCGGCCCGGACCGCCGCGTCGTTGAGGTGGCGGTAGTCGTCGAGTCGGCCGTCGTGAGGGTCGTCGATCCGTTCCACGTCGACAGTCTCCCGCGTCGACGGGCGTGCGGGATCGGGGCCGTTCGGCTCGGGGCGGTTCGACGTGGGGACGTCAGCTGGTCGCGGAGACCCGCTGCTCCAGGAGGAGCTTGCGGAACTGCGTGGCGGGGACCGGGCGGGAGTAGCGGTAGCCCTGGGCGAACTGGCAGCCGAGCTCGAGCAGGGCCTGCTCCTGCTCCTCCTCCTCGATGCCCTCCGCCACGACGCGCACGCCGAGCTCCCGTGCGAGGTCCAGCACCGCGGTGACGATCTGGCGGTTGGTCTGGCGGTCGAGGCCCTCGACGAAGGACCGGTCGATCTTGAGGACGTCGAAGGCGAAGCGCTGGATGTAGCCGAGCGACGAGTAGCCGGTGCCGAAGTCGTCGATCGCCAGGCGGGTGCCGAGCGCCCGGAGCTTCTGCATCCGCTCCTGGATCACGTCGGTGTCCGACAGCAGGTTCGATTCGGTGACCTCGAGGACCAGCCGGTCGGCGGGCAGGCCGGTGCGACGGAGGATGTCGGTGACGACCGGCACCAGGCGCTCGCCGTGGACCTCCTGCGCCGTGAGGTTCACCGAGATGGTCAGCGGGTCGGCGAGCTCCGGCATGGTCGACCGCCAGTCGGCGAGGTCGCGGCACGCCCGCTCCATCATCCACTCGCCCATCTGCGAGATGAGCCCGGTCTCCTCGGCGAGGGGGACGAAGATGGCGGGGGAGAGCAGGCCCCGGTGCGGGTGCTGCCAGCGGATCAGGGCCTCGCAGCCGACGATGCGGCGCGTGGCCAGCTCCACGATCGGCTGGTAGTGGGCCATGAACTGGTCGGTCTCGATGGCTCGGGCGAGGTCGGCCCGCAGCTCGAGGCGGTCGAACGAGGCCGTGTGCATGTGGGACTCGAACACCACGGAGCGCCGCTTGCCGAGCTGCTTGGCCCGGTACATGGCGGTGTCGGCGTTGCGCAGGAGCACCTCGGCGGCGATCTCCCGGTCGTGGTCGTAGGCGACGCCGGCGGACGCCGTGATCGACAGCTCGCGGCCGTCGATCTGGAAGGGTCGCTCCATCGAGGAGATCAGCCGATCGGCGAGCTCGAGCACCTGGTCCTCGCCGTGGGCCCGCTCGAGGACGACGATGAACTCGTCGCCGCCACCCCTGGCCGCGACGTCGCCGAAGGCGAGGCTCTCCTTGATCCGATCGGCGACGGCGTAGAGGAGCCGGTCGCCGACGCCGTGTCCGAGGCTGTCGTTGATGTCCTTGAAGTCGTCGATGTCGAGCGAGATCACCGCGACCGTGCTGCCGCCGGCGTTGCGTCCGAGCATCCCACCGAGCTCCTCCGACGCCAGGACGCGGTTGGCGAGCCCGGTGAGGGCGTCGTGGGTCGACTGGTAGCGCAGTCGCTGCATCATCGTGGTGCGCTCGGTGACGTCGCGGGCGTTGAGGACGAAGCCGCCGACGGCCTCCTCCCGGCGCAGGTCGGTCACCGACGCCTCGAGGTGGATCCACTCGCCGTGCTGGTTGCGGAAGCCGAACTCCAGGAGCTCGGGGTGCTCGGCGTCCGCCCGGCCGGCGCGCAGGGCGCTGTCCCAGTCCACGCCGCTGTCGCGGAACGTCTCGTCGAGCGACTGCCCGATGAGGTCGTCGGGGGTGCCGCCGATGGTGCGCTCGACCGAGGGGCTGGCGTAGCGGATGCCGTCCGCCGAGCCGACCACGAGGACGACGTCGCTCGAGTTCTGCACCAGCGCCTTGAACCGGGCCTCGGAGTACTGGAGCTTCTGCTCGGCCGCCTTGCGGTCGCCGATCTCGCGGGCGTTCAGGACGATGCCGCGGATGTTCGGATCGCTCTGCAGGTCCACGCCCACCACCTCGAACCAGTGGAAGGTGCCGGCGACGTGGCGGAGGCGGAGCTCGACCGGTGAGCGGTCGCCGTAGCGGACGCCGTCGAGCATCTGCAGAGCGGCGACCTGGTCGTCGGGGTGCACGAGGTCGAGGGCGAACTCGATGCCCCGGAAGTCGGAGGGGTAGCCGAGGAGGCGCACGGCGACGGGGGAGACGTACGCGAGGCGGCCCTCGTTGTTCAGGATCGCCACGATGTCCGACGAGTTGTCGATGAGCGAGCCGAAGCGCTCCTCCGAGCGCTGGCGGACGTTGATCTCGGTCTGCTCGACGGCCCGGACGGCGATCGACGCCTCGCGGCTGAGGGACTGGAGGACGTTCTGGTCCTCCGGCCGGAGCGGGTGGTCGGTGTTGACGACGAGCACGCCCCGGAGCTGGCGCTGGACGACCACGAGGGCGGCGTACCAGTGCCCGTCCCCGGCGGCGTCCTCCAGCTCGTGCAGCTCGCCCGTCCGCGCCGACCGGGCCTCCGAGTCGACGACGGCGAGCGCCTGGTCGACGGCCCGGCCCATGGTCCCGGGGAGGCGGTCGCGGGCAGGGTCGAGGACGAGCGCGCCCTGGAGGTACGTCTTCTGCAGGACCTGCTCGAGCCCGACGGTGATGATCCTGGTGACGTCGTCCTCGGTCTCGGCAGCGACCAGTCGCTCGCCGACGGAGCGCAGGGTGGCCTCCTGGGCGGCGAGGAGCTCGTTCTGCCGGACGAGTCGGCCGAGCCGGACGACGACGAGCGGTGCCAGTGCCAACGATCCGACGGCGGGGAGCCAGATGCTGCTGTCGCCCGTGGCGACGGCGATCAGCAGGAGCGCCGGAGCGGCGACGAGCGCGATCGCCAGGACGCCGATGCGCTTCGCCGTGATCCGACGCAGGGCCAGGGGGTCGAGCGGTCGTTCGAGGAGGGAGCTGACCGACGGGTGCAGGAGACCGGCGCCACCGAAGATGAACACGAACGGTGCGATGTACAGCCGGACCACGTCGGGGATCCGACCTGCGGTGATGAGCGTGGCGGCCACGTCCAGGAGGACGGTCGCGAGGAGGCCGGCGGCGAGGAGCCGGTTGCTGGTGGACCGGTTGCCTCCGGCGACGAGTGCGAGGACGGCGCTCATCACGAGGAGCGTGGAGAAGCCGGCGTACACGACGTTCACCGCCACGGCGTCCCGGGGGGCGGTGGTCGTCTGCAGGTACGGCACCAGGACCAGCTGCCACTGGACGAGGGCCGCGGCGAGACCGCCGATGATGGCGTCCAGTGCGAGGTCCGCGGTGATCCGGCCGACGCGGCGGCGGACGATCGTGATGATCGTCACCAGGAACAGGACGGTCGCGAGCAGCGAGAACGCGTCGGCGACGGACGGGAACGGATAGTCCTGGTCGATGATCAGCCCGTGGACGGCGCGGACGATGGCTCCGGTGAGCGATGCGGCGCCGGCGAGGACCACGAGCACGGCAGGTCCGCGGATGCCGCTCGGGAGTGCGCGGGTGCGCCGCGCTGCGACCAGGACGCACGCCCACCCGAAGAGCACGAACCAGATGCCCATCAGGTCCTGCGGCAGCAGGACGAGGACGAGGTAGCCGACGATCGAGAACGCGACGAACCTGCGCAGCGCTGTCATCGTTCTCTGCTCGAGTTGGCTCGACAAGGTCCGATTCCTGGGTGGTGTGCAGCCCGAGATCACGGGCTCTCACCTCAGTCATCGGTCGATATGGCGGCCGATAAAGGAATCGGGGCAGCTCACCAGGTGCGCTCGGGCACCCGATCGGTCAGCTCGGAGCGTTCGAGTCGGCGTCGACGCGCCCGGAGCTGATCTGCTGACGCATCCGCCAGACCGCCAGGATGCCGAACACGAGCATCCAGGCGAGGACGCCGAGCGTCGCGAGGAGGGGGAGAGACCCCGACGACATGAAGATGTACAGGTACGGGAGGAGGAACGTGACCACGACGACCGCGGCCCATCCGACGGCCTCGCTCGCGCTGCGCGTGGGGTCCCTCAGGGTCTTCACGGTCAACGCCTGGGCGATCCCGTACGGCAGGGCGGTGACCAGGTCGATGGCCAGGAAGATCCACGGGTCCACGCCGTAGCGGCCCAGGGTCGGCCAGGCGAAGAGCGCCCGCGCGGCCGAGAACAGGAAGATCCCGACCGCCCATGCTCGACCGAAGACGCCGAGGGAGCGAACATCAGCCCACGCGCCCCGCGCCGGTTCGTGATCCACGAGTCCTCCGCGCTTCACTGGACCCTCCGCCACGGAGTGTACGGGATCGGTTCCCGGGATCCGACGATGCTCGTGGTCGGCGACGGCGGGCGTGGCCGACGGCTCCGCCCGGATCGGAGCGTCGAGCTCAGTCGAGGATGACGGGAAGGTCGTACTCGGCGAACAGCCGCGGCTCCAGGCCCTCCACCGACCAGCGGTAGACGTTCGGTCGGGTGCGGTAGAGCACGTGGAGCATCTCGGGGACCCACATGCCGGTCGGCACGACGCGGCCGCCCATGTACTCCCGCGGCGAGGCGATCGCCCGGACGGGCAGTCCGTAGTGGGACCGGAAGAAGTCGAACATCCAGGCATCGATCAGGAAGCAGAACCCTTCGATCCCGCTGTGGATGCCCTCCCAGAACGCTCGTCGGTGCAGCTCGTTGGCGACGCCGAGACCGCGCTGCGTCGGCTTGACCGCGAGGGACCCGATCTCGCACAGCAGCCCGGTCGGGACCTCGATCTCGGGAGTGAACTGGCTGACCGGCAGCTCGTCGTAGGTGCCCAGGATCGTCCGTGCCACCCCGACCGGTGCTCCGTCGTCGGCGATCACGTGGAGCCGGCTGCCGCGGCGCCACGGTTCGGACTCCTCCACGAACCGGCGCGGCGACTCGGAGCAGAACCCGGAGACCCGGAAGACGTCGTAGACGAAGTTCTCCGCCGGCACCCACAGCTCGTCGTCCTCGGTGACGCTGTGGACGCTCAGACCGACGTCGAGTCGATCCGGGTCGAAGTCGTGCATCGGGTCGTCGACCACGAGCCCGTCGTCGAAGGACAGCACGCCGCTGCTGTGCGACGCGTCGCTCTCCACGGAGTACGAGTTGATGATCGCCACGTGCCTCGCCCCTTCAGGCCGTGCTCTCCCCAGCGGCCACCCGAGCGGGTGGCGAGCCGACGGCATCTCAGCACATGGGACACCGGTCGCGCTAGGGGGCCGGGCAACATTCCCTGGGCCGGACCACAGCGGTGGCGTCCGAGAGGATGCGACGTCGACCGACGTGGGACGAGGTGAGGCGAACCCGCTGCGCAGCGCGGGCGCGGAACGGCTTCGGGCCGCGTCGCCGGTGGCAGCTACCCTCGCACCGTGCTCAAGCTCGTCCTCCCCAAGGGCTCGCTCGAGAGGTCCACCATGGATCTCTTCGAGGCGGCCGACCTGACCGTGCGCCGCGACTCGTCCGTCGCCTACAAGGCGACCATCGACGACCCGCGGATCGAGTCGGTCCGCATCCTGCGGCCCCAGGAGATCCCGACCTACGTCGCCGACGGCCTCTTCGACCTCGGCATCACCGGGCGGGACTGGGTGGAGGAGACCGGCTCGGACGTGACCTCGCTCGGCGAGCTGAAGTACTCCAAGGCCACCACCAACCCGATCACGGTCGTCGTGGCCGTCCCGGGCGACTCCGACTACAAGTCGGTCACCGACCTCCCGGCCGGCGTCCGGGTGTCGACCGAGTACCCCGAGCTGACCCGTCGCTTCTTCGCCGAGAAGGGCGTCGACGCCGACATCCGCCTGTCCTACGGGGCGACCGAGGCGAAGGTCCCCGACATCGTCGACGTGGTCGTGGACATCACCGAGACCGGGTCCGCCCTCCGTGCCGCCGGGCTGCGGGTGATCGACGTCATCCTCGTCTCCTACACCGAGCTCGTCGCCAACCCGGCGTCCTTCGCCGATCCGGAGAAGCGCCACGCCATGGACCAGGTGCTCACGCTGCTGCGGGGCGTGCTCGAGGCCCGCGGCAAGGTCCTGGTCAAGCTCAACGTCGCTGCCGACTCGCTCGACGGCGTGATCGACGTCCTGCCGGCCATGAAGACGCCGACGGTGAACGAGCTCTACGGCTCGGCGGGCTACGCGGTCGAGACGGTGGTGCCCAAGAACGAGATCAACATCCTGATCCCCGCGCTCAAGGACGCCGGCGCCACCGACATCATCGAGCTCCCGCTGTCCAAGATCGTCCACTGACGGATCGGACATCACCGGTGGCGTCGGCGAACCCCCGTCCTGCGACGGTCGAGTCGTTCGACCGGGCGACCGGCCGCGGCGTCGTGCGCTGCGACGACGGCACGGAGCTGGGCTTCCACGCGACGGCCGTCTCCGACGGGAGCCGGGACATCGGGGTGGGGGCCCGGGTGCTGGTCGGAGCGGTCCGCGCCCACGCCGGGACCACCGAGGCCGGCCCGGTCACCCCGATCTGACGGGCAGCTCGGGCCGCGGCAGGCGCTCAGGCGTCGGGTGCGACGTTCTCCGTCGCGTTCTTGACCTGGACGAACACCATCTGGGCCTGGCCGAGCGCCTCCTGCAGGAGAGGCTCGTTCTCGCCGAGGCGGTCCCCGACGCCCTCGAGGACGCTGCGGAACGCCTCGATGACCGTCGCCGCCTCGCCGAAGGCCGGCGGCTCCGCCTCGAGGTAGATGGTCGCCAGGTCGAAGAACCGCATCAGGTAGTTGGTCAGCATCTCCGCCGCGGGGGTGGCGGCGACCTGCCGCCGCACCTGCATCATCTCGGCGAGCTCGGCCTCCAGCTGGGCGCGGTCCTCCTCGGTCATGGCGTCGAGGTCGAGGCCGAGTGCGGCCGCAGCGGCACGGAGGGGATCGCTCCCGGACGCCGCAGCGGGCTCCGGCTCGGCGGCCGGCGCGCTGTCACGTGAGACGGGTCGTTCGCCGTCGGGGGTCCAGAGTGAGCTCATGAGGTGCGTCTCCGCGGCAGTCGGGTCGGGTGGTGGAGTCGGGCGTGCCGGCGGTGATGCTGCTCCGCACAGGTCCGGCTGGTACGGTAGTGCGCACAACCGAGGCAAGCGGGCTCCCGCCCCTCCCGGCCACGACGTCGACCGCAGCCGCGATCGACGTGGCGGTGCGTCCGGGAACGCAACCAAGTGACGGTCCCGTACGGGGTCGTCGCCGCGACGGCGGGTGCCTGTGGGCATCCGCCGGTTTCGATTTTCGGGGCATCTCGCCCCGGGGATCGGGCAGGTGCCCCACGGTGAGGAACGGATCCGCCAAGGAAAGGAACTGCTGTTGAGCAGTGATCGGCCATAGCTGCCGCATCGAACGACGAGCCCCGCATCAACGATCGCATCCGCGCTCGTGAGGTCCGACTGATCGGACCCGACGGGGACCAGCTCGGCATCAAGCCGCTGCCCGACGCCCTGGCCACCGCCAGGTCGTTGGACCTCGACCTGGTCGAGGTGGCACCTGATGCCAGCCCGCCGGTGTGCCGCATCATGAACTTCACGAAGTTCAAGTACGAGGCACAGCAGCGGGCGAAGGAATCGCGCAAGAAGGCCACGAACATCGTCGTCAAGGAGATGAAGTACCGCCCCAAGATCGGCGGCGGCGACTTCGACACCAAGACGAAGAAGGTCGCGCAGTTCCTGGGCGAGGGTCACAAGGTGAAGGTCACGATCATGTTCCGTGGTCGTGAGATGCAGCACCCGGAGCTCGGGCGCCGCATCCTCGACCGGGTCGCCGAGGAGGTCAGCCACCTCGGACGCGTCGAGGCGATGCCCAAGCAGGACGGTCGCAACATGACCATGGTCCTGGGGCCCGACAAGAAGGCGCAGGCAGCGCACGCCAAGAAGGTCTCGGAGGCCGACGGTGCCGATGAGGGCGCCACGGAGGAGGTCGCGGACGCGACTCCCGCCGCCGAAGGCGACCAGACCCCGACGCCTGCGGAGGCCGCAGCCGAGCGGGAGCCCGCTCCGGCCGCCGAGGCCTGAGCACCACCGAGAGCCCGACCGCCGCACACGGGTGGCCGGGACCAGTTCGACGTCGCCCCACGGTCGCCCGCTCCACGAGCGCCGACCGGGGGCAGCGATCGAAGGACGACAGAGCACGGTCGAGCGTCGCCCCCGGGCGACCGAGATCGACGGAGAAGGACACACCATGCCCAAGATGAAGACGCACAGCGGCGCCAAGAAGCGCTACAAGGTGACCGGCAGCGGCAAGATCCTGCGCCGCAACACCAACCTCAACCACATCCTCGAGAAGAAGTCCCCGTCGCGGAAGCGCCGTCTGGCCGGGACGACCGAGCTCACCGGTGGGGACCGCAACCGCGCCCGCCGCCAGCTCGGCCTCTGAGGCCCCGCCGGAGCCCTCCGGCCGCACGACCACCCGACCAACCCCACCCGATCAGCCAGGCGCCCGCAGGCGCCGACCGGGGACCGCACCTCACGAAGGAGTTGCACCATGGCACGCGTCAAGCGAGGCGTTCACGCCAAGAAGAAGCACCGCGCCGTACTGAACAAGGCGAAGGGCTACTACGGCCACCGGAGCCGCACGTTCCGGGCCGCCAACGAGGCCGTCATGCACGCCGGGAACTACGCGTTCCGCGACCGGCGCGCCCGCAAGGGCGAGATGCGCAAGCTCTGGATCCAGCGCATCAACGCCGCCTGCCGCCTGGACGGCATCAGCTACAGCCGGTTCATCAACGGACTCAAGCTGGCCGAGGTCGAGATCGACCGCAAGGCTCTCGCCGACCTCGCCGTGCGCGACCCGCAGGCGTTCTCCGCGCTGGTCCAGGTCGCCAAGGCCGCAGCCGACGCCGCCCCGGCCGACGATGCCGCGACGGCCGACGCCGCGAGCTGATCGGTCCACGCTGTCCCGGACTCCACCGGAGGAGGGCCGGCCCCGCCCCCGAGCGGGTCTGAGCTCGTCGAACCCTGCACTGCAGGAGCTGCGGCGCCTCTCGAGGCGCCGCAGTGCGCGTTCGGACTCCGGCACGTTCCTGATCGACGGTCCGGTCCTGCTCGCCGAGGCGCTCGACTCCGGCGTGGAGCTGCGGACCGTGTTCGTCGAGAGCTCCGGCGTCGACCTCCCCCCGGTGTCGGCGGCGAGGACTGCGGGCGTGGACGTCCGAGAGGTGCAGGACGGCGCGCTCGCACGCGTCCTCGACCTGGCCACACCTCAGTCCGTGGTCAGCGTCGCCGCGTCGTCGCCCCGCTCCGTCGACGACGTGCTGACGGCGGCTCGTGAGAGCGGTCGGCCGGTCCTCGTGCTGGTCGAGGTGCAGGACCCCGGCAACGCCGGGACGCTCGTGCGCGTGGCCGAGGCGTCGGGCTGCGCCGGCGTGGTGCTCACCTCCCGCTCGGTCGACCTGCACAACCCGAAGACCGTCAGGGCGACCGCCGGCGCCATGTTCCGGCTGCCGGTGGCCGAGGGCGCCGATCCGCTGGAGGTCGTCTCGGCGGGCTCGGCGGCCGGCCTCCGGTCGTGGGCGACGGTGCGCGACGGAGGGACGTCGCTCGACGACGCGGACCTGTCCGGGGCGTGCCTGCTGCTGGTCGGGAGCGAGGCCCATGGGCTGCCCGTCGAGGTGAGCGCCGCCGCGGACTCCGGTCTCAGCATCCCCATGGAGGGCGCGGTCGAGTCGCTGAACGCGGCGGTGGCCGGAGCCGTGGTGGCGTTCGAGGCGTCGCGCCAGCGGCGTTCGTCACGCACGGTCGCACGGCGTGGTGGGGGAGACGACGCCCCGGGGCGGGCGGAACCGGTTGCTCCGGTCTCCACCCCGCTGGGCCATGATGTCAACGCCTCCGCCACGGGCGGCGGGGAGC
>JAEYSR010000098.1 GCA_023434535.1 Actinomycetes bacterium | reverse complement strand
TTGCGGTACCGGCCGCCCTGGGTCGCGATCCAGTAGGCGAGCGGATAGCCCAACAGGATCGCGAGCAGCGTCGCGATGCCGGCGTAGACGAAGGACCGGACGAACTCGTCCCCGTAGTCGCTGAACGCGGAGGAGAAGTTCGACCAGTCCCAGGCGAACGTCGGGTTCTCGAAGCGGCTCGGCTTGGTGGACAACGACGCCCTGACCAGCATCACGACGGGGACCAGGAAGAACAGCAGCAGCCAGATCATCCCGGGGCTGAGCATGCCGAACGGCGCCCACTTCCCCTTGCGCAGTGCGGTGTCGGTCGAGTCGTCCGCCATGTCCTGGCCTCCGTCCGTGCCCTGCCTCAGGCCCCGGAGATGGTCGAGAAGCGCTCGTCGAACTCGGCCTCCTCGTCGTCGCTCAGCGTGGCGAACGTGTAGAGGCGCTCCTCGGTGGCCTCGTCGGGGAAGAGCAGGGGGTTGTCGGCCAGCGCCGCGGCCTCGCCGCCCATGCTGCGCAGCTCGTCCTGCACCCCTTCGACCGGCGAGATGAACTGCACCGACTCGGTGATCTGCGCTGCGTTCACGGGGTCGTACACGAAGTTCATCCACTCGGCGACGTCGTCGACTCCCGAGGCGCCCTTGGGGATGACCATCGTGTCGAACCACAGCGTGCCGCCCGAGTCGGGGATGACGAAGCGGACGTCGGGGTTGTTCATGCCCAGCACATCACCGGACCAGGCGATGCAGGCGGCGAGGGTGCCGTCCTCGAGCGGACCCACGTACTCGTTCCCGGTGAACTGACGGATCTGACCGCTGTCGACCTGCTCCTGGAGGGTGGCGAACGCCGGCTCGTAGTCGGCCATCGAGGTGGCGGTCGAGATGTCGACCCCCTCGGACAGCGCGATGATGCCGAGCGTGTCGCGCATCTCGGTGAGCATGGCGATCTTGCCGCTGAGCGCCGGATCCCACAGGTCGGCGACCGAGGTCAGCTCCTTGCCGCCCGTCGCCGACAGGTTGTAGGCGATGCCCGCCATGCCGGCCTGCCACGGCAGCGAGTACTCGCCGGTCGGATCCGACGGTGGCTTCTGGAGGCTGGCGACCAGGTTGGAGGCGTTGGGGATCTTGTCGAGCGGGAGCTTGTCCACCCACTCGAGGTTGATCAGCCGGCCCGCCATCCAATAGGTGGGCGCGATGACGTTCGGTGCGATCGTGCTGCCCTGGGAGAGGATCGGCTGGATCTTCGCGAAGTACTCGTTGTTGTCGTTGTAGACCTCGGTGTAGCGGATGTCGATGCCGGTCTCCTCGGTGAACTTGGCGAGCGTCGTGCCCGGCCCGTCCACCGAGCCGTCCTCGGCGGTGTCGATGTACTCCGGCCAGTTCTCGAAGTAGACGCCGCTGCTCGAGCCGCCGCCGCCCGAGGATCCCTCGTCGTCGTTGCCGCAGGCCGCGAGGATCTGCGGCGCGAAGGCCAGACCACCGGCGGCCAGCCCGCCTCGGGTGATGAACTGCCGGCGTGTGAATCGGTTGGCCACGGTGTCGCTCCTGTCGTTGGATGTGCTCGGTCGGGAGGGGGTGGTCAGGACGCGATCGCGTCCGGTGCGCTGACGCCGGCCATGTCGGCGCCGATGGCCTCGGGCACCAGGTAGGCGCCCTCGTAGGCCCAGGTCATGGTGATGGGTGAGCCGACGGCGATGCTGGCGGGGTCGTCCTCGGGGCCCAGGTGGGCCACCAGCTCGGCGCCGGACGAGGTCTGGACCTGGCATCGCACGACGGGACCCTGGAAGACCATGCTGGTCACGGTGCACTCGAGCGAGCCGGCCGGCTCGCCGCCGTGCAGCGGCGCGCCCTTGGGGACGAGTCGCTCTGGGCGGACCATCAGCGTGGCCTCGGTGCCCGTCGGATGGGACCGGCCGCCGGCGGGGACGCGGAACTGGTTGCCCAGCCGGGAGTCGACCACCACCGAGTCACCCTCCTGGGAGCGGACCGTCACGGGCAGCAGGTTCGCGGTGCCGATGAAGCCGGCGACGAACGCGGTCGCCGGATGCTGGTAGATCTCGGTCGGCGTGCCGATCTGGTCGACCCGACCCTGGGTCATGACCGCGATGCGGTCCGACATGGTGAGGGCCTCTTCCTGGTCGTGGGTCACGAAGATGAACGTGATGCCCACGTCTCGCTGGATCCGCTTGAGCTCCAGCTGCATCACCTGCCGCAGCTTGAGGTCGAGGGCACCGAGCGGCTCGTCGAGGAGGAGCGCCTTGGGCATGTTGACGAGGGCGCGGGCCAGGGCGATGCGCTGCTGCTGTCCACCGGAGAGCTGGTTCGGCTTGCGCTCGGCGAACTCGGGGAGGCGCACGACCTCGAGCATCTCCATGACCCGACGCTTGACCTCGTCCTCGGAGACCTTCTTGTCGTCGACCTTCTTGTTGCGCAGCCCGTAGGCGACGTTGTCGAAGACGTTCATGTGCGGGAACAGCGCGTAGTTCTGGAAGACCGTGTTGACGTCGCGCTTGTAGGGCGGCGTCCGGGACACGTCCTTGCCCTCGAGGAGGATCTGACCCGAACTCGGCTGCTCGAAGCCGGCGATCATCCGCAGGGTCGTCGTCTTGCCGCAGCCCGACGGCCCGAGCATGGAGAAGAACTCGCTCTCCCCGATGTCGAAGTTCGCCTCCTCCACAGCGACGAAGTCACCGAAGTGCTTGGTGACGTGCTGCAGGCGGATCACCGGGTCCACGGACCCGGTCGGCGCCGTTCCAGCAGTGACGGGTTCTGTCATCTCAGCCGACTGTGACATTCGAAGCGGTCTCCCACAGGTGCCATGGATTCCGAGTGATTTGGTACCTTACTGCAACGATTCGCCTCGCCGTCCATGGCAACGTGCCACAGGTCACCGCTGCTGCGTGATGGCGCATCATCGCACACACCACCACACTCCTACTTCAGGAAGGACGCCCAGATGGCTCTGACCGAGGTTCGCAACGAGAACTTCATCGGCGGGAAATGGGTGCCGGCGCGATCCGGCGCCACGACCGACATCGTCGATCCGGCCACCGGCTCGGTCGTGTTCTCCGC
Source organism: Actinomycetes bacterium (assembly GCA_023434535.1). Classification (GTDB taxonomy): domain Bacteria; phylum Actinomycetota; class Acidimicrobiia; order Acidimicrobiales; family Microtrichaceae; genus Dermatobacter. The sequence goes on along the minus strand of JAEYSR010000098.1, from coordinate 29,566 downwards.
CCCCGACTCGGGCCCCGAGGACGTCGACGACGCCTGCCGCGCCGCGGCCGAGGCGTTCACCGGATGGGGGCGCACGACGCCCGCCGAACGCAGCGCCGCCCTGCTGAAGTTCGCCGACGCGATCGAGGCCCGCACCGACGACCTGATCGCCGTCGAGCACCTGAACGCCGGCAAGCCGATCGCCGCGACCGGCATCGAGATCGAGGCCTCGGTCGACAGCTACCGCTTCTTCGCCGGGGCCTGCCGGACGATGGAGACCCAGGGTGCCGGCGAGTACCTCGAGGGCTACACGTCCATGCTCCGTCGGGAGCCTCTCGGCGTGGTCGCGTCGATCGCGCCGTGGAACTACCCGTTCATGATGGCGGCGTGGAAGCTCGGCCCAGCGCTGGCGGCCGGCAACTGCGTGGTCCTGAAGCCGTCGGAGCTCACGCCGATGAGCGCGCTGCTCCTCGCGGAGATCGCCGCCGACGTCTTCCCCGCCGGCGTGCTGAACGTCCTCGTCGGCGGCAAGCAGACCGGCGCCACCCTCGTCGACCACCCGCTCGTCGAGATGATCTCGCTCACGGGTTCGGTCGGCACCGGCAAGGCGATTGCCAAGGCCGCGTCGGAGTCGCTCAAGCGGGTCCACCTGGAGCTGGGCGGCAAGGCCCCTGTGGTCGTGCTCGACGACGCGGACCTGGAGAAGGTGGCCGAGTCCGTCAAGGTCGGCGGCTACTGGAACGCCGGCCAGGACTGCACCGCCGCCACCCGCGTGATCGCCGGCGCCGGCATCCACGACGCCGCGGTCGAGGCGATCGCCGAGGCGGCGCGCAGCCTGGTGGTCGGTCCGACCACCGACGAGGCCACCGAGCTCGGCCCGGTCATCTCCGCCGCCCAGCGCGAGCGGGTGCAGGGCTTCGTCGACCGGGCCGTCGCGGCCGGCGCCACCGCCGTCACCGGTGGATCGGTCGCCGACGGGGACGGCTACTACTACGAGCCGTCGGTCATCATCGGCGTGGACCAGCAGGCGGAGATCGTCCAGCGCGAGGTGTTCGGTCCGGTCGTCACCGTGCAACGGGCGGACGACCTGGCGGCCGCGGTCGCCATGGCCAACGACGTCGACTACGGCCTCGCCGCGTCGGTGTTCACCACCGACGTCGGGCGGGCCATGGAGGCCAGCGCCCTGATGCGCTTCGGCACCGTGTGGGTCAACGACCACATCCCGCTCGTGTCCGAGATGCCCCACGGCGGCTTCAAGCAGTCCGGCTACGGCAAGGACATGTCGCAGTACGCGGTCGAGCACTACACGGAGCTCAAGCACGTGATGGTCAAGTGGTGACGGGAACGGCGACGGAGGAACCCACGATGAGCGAGCGCGACGAGCACCTGACCAGGCGGGCCGAAGAGATCGCGGCGGTGGAGATGCCCGCCCTCCTCGACCGGACCAAGGGCTCCAAGGCCCTGTACGAGCGAGCCGTCGGGTCCATGCCTGGAGGCGTGGCGTCCAGCTTCCAGCTCGGCGACCCCTACCCCGTGTACCTGAACCGCGGCGTCGGCGCCGAGGTGTGGGACGTGGACGGCAACGAGTACTTCGACTTCCACAACGGGTTCGGCTCGATGGCCGTCGGCCACGCCCACCCGGTGGTCGCCGAGGCGGTGGAGCACGCGGCGCGCAACGGCATGCACTTCGCCGTCACCGTCGAGCAGACGGTGTCGCTCGCCGAGGAGCTGTGCCGTCGATTCGCCTGCGACCAGGTCCGGTTCACCAACTCCGGCACCGAGTCCAACATGTCGGCCATCCGCGTCGCCCGCGCCGCCACCGGTCGCGACGTCATCGCCAAGATCGAGGGCAGCTACCACGGCCACGTGGACCAGCTCATGTACTCGGTGCTTCCCGGGGCCGACGTCATGGGCGGGCGCGACGCCCCGGCCGCGACGCCCAAGTCCAAGGGCATGCCCGAGGGCCTCGCCCAGTGGATCCGGGTGGTCCCGTTCAACGACGCCGCGGCGCTGGAGCGGCTGTTCGAGGCCGAGGCCGACCAGATCGCGTGTCTGATCATGGAGCCGGTGATGATGAACATCGGCATCGTGGTCCCCGCCGACGGCTACCTCCAGGCGGTGCGGGACCTGTGCACCAAGTACGGCGTCGTCCTCATCTTCGACGAGGTCAAGTGCGGAGCGACGATCGCCGAGGGCGGGGCGCAGCAGCGCTACGGCGTGCAGCCCGACCTGGCCAGCTGGGCCAAGGCCATCGGCGGCGGCGCACCGATCGGCGCCTTCGGCGGCAAGGCCGAGATCATGGACGAGATCAACAAGGGGGCGGCGCACCAGGGCACGTTCAACGGCAACCCCATGTCGGTGGCCGCGTCGCTCGCCACGCTCACCAAGGTGCTCACGCCCGACGCCTACGACCGCTTCGCCGAGCTCGGGGCCCGACTCGCCGGCGGCATGGATGCGATCATCGCCGAGTACGACCTGCCCGCCCACACCGTCGACCTCGGGTGCAAGGGCTGCATCTCCTACCGACCCGAGCCGCTCACCTGCTACCGGGACTTCCTCGAGACCAACATCCACCTCTACACGGCGAGCTACCCGTGGATGGTCAACCGCGGCGTGTTCATGACGCCCGGCGACGAGGAGCAGTGGACCCTCTCGGTGCAGCACTCCGAAGCCAACGTGGACCGCTACGTCGATGCCTTCGCCACGTTCGCTGCGGAACTTGCTGGATAGAACTTGCTCGCCGGCTGGCGGGTCAGACCCCTTCGGGAACCTCGAGCGGCTCGGTCGGCCAGGAATCGACGTCCGCACCCCAACGGGGGAAGTCCGCCGTGTCCAGGTCGAAGAGGTCGAGGACGCGGCCCACGGTGTGGCGGACCATGTCGTCGAGGGTCTCGGGACGTGTGTAGAAGGCCGGCACCGGCGGGGCGATGATCGCCCCCATCTCCGACAGCGTGAGCATCGAGCGGAGGTGACCCGTGTGCAACGGCGTCTCCCTGACCATCAGCACCAGACGACGACGCTCCTTGAGCATGACGTCGGCGGCCCGCGACGTGAGGCAGCTGGTGGTGCCGTGGGCGATGTCGCTCATGGTCCGCACCGAGCAGGGGGCGACGACCATCCCCATCGTGCGGAACGACCCGCTGGAGATCGGCGCCGCGATGTCGGTGTGGGCGTACGAGTGGTCGGCGAGGTCCCGGAGGTCGCTCGCCGAGTAGTCCGTCTCGTAGGCCCGGGTCATCGACCCCGCCTTGGAGACCACCAGGTGGCTCTCCACATCGAGGTCGCGGAGCGCCTCCAGCAGACGGACGCCGTAGAGCGTGCCCGACGCCCCGGTCATGGCCACGACCATGCGTGGCCGGCTGTCCCGGCGCTCACGAGGCTGGCGTTCAGGAGACATGGTGCATCCGATCGGTCGTGGCGGTGATGGGAGCGACCGCGTCATCGTCGGGCGCAGGGGCGTCCTCGCCGATGAAGTCCGAATCGCTCGGGTCGGCCTTGAAGGCGTAGGGGTAGAAAGGCGGCTCGACGATGCGGCCGAGGCGGGGCCGCAACGTGCCGAACGCCCGGTACACCGGGCGGTAGTCCTGGCCCTTGAAGTGCTCCAGGATCTCCTTCCAGGACCGGGGCTTCTCCTGGATGAGAGCCTCCATCTGCGAGGTGATGTCGTCCTCGCTGAGGAGGGTCACGTCGCCGTCGGGCTCGCCGAGCTCGTAGGCGGCGGACCGCTGGAAGTCGGACCTGGTCCACTGGTCGCCCCACGGGATCGTGCAGTCGAAGCCGATCTTGGAGATCGTGGCCGGCGGATCGTCCTTGGCGATCATCGGGTCGACCGTCATGGTGTTCATCCGCTCCATGATCGTGGTGTCGCGGACCGGGTCGTAGCGGAACGCCATCGCCCACTTGATCTGGTTGTCGTCCCAGATGTCGACGTCGGAGTCGAACACGTAGGCGAGCTTCGGGATGGCCATCTTCGACGACCCGAGCATCACCGCCAGGGCCTGGTTGCCGTCGCCGGCACCCTGCTTGTTGATCTTGGCGTAGGCGATGTTGGAGAGGCCGCCGGCATCGGCGCGGACCTCGAGGACGTCGATCGCCGCGTCCTTCAGCGCTCCGAAGAGATCGGCCTCCATGGCCGGGAGCTGCAGCATGTTGTCCGTGTACCAGGGGTGGTGGCAGCCGATCGTGGCGTACTGAAAGATCGGGTCCTTGCGATGCGTGATCGCGGTGACGACGGCCCGCACGTTGTGCTTGAGCCCTCCGCCGTACATGCCCGAGAACTCACCGAACGGCGCCTCGTCGTGCACCCATCCCTCGGTCGCCATGATCTTGCACTCGATCACCAGCTCGGCGTTGGCGGGGACCTCGACGTCGATGGTCTCGCACTTCACCATCTTGGCCGGCTCGCCGTAGAAGCTGCCGAGGACCTCGAAGTCGTCGACGTCGGGCGGAAAGCCCTTCAGCGCCGCGAGCTTGTCCAGGATCGGGGCTCCGATGACGATCGCCGCCTCGATGTCCTTGCCCATCGACGCCGCCTTCTCCGCGTTGATGCGGGCACGGTGCGACGTGCAGGTCATGTCGAACGCCCGCTCGTTCTTCGAGCGGAACATCGACCGGTAGAAGCCCCAGTCGGGGACGCCCGTCTCGGGGTCGCGGGTGATGACGAGGTTGTCGTCGGTGTAGGACTGCCCGTCACGCTCGTGGTGCAGGAACATCGGGAGGATCGTCATGTCGACGTCGTCGCCGGTGTAGATGACGTCCTTGCACGGAGCGGTGTCGACGGTGACGGTCGGGATCCGTCCCTCCGACGCCTCGACCATCTTCAGTCCGGTCTCGGCCTTGGTGCAGCCCATCGCCCAGGCGTACTGGTCCTGGTTGGAGTACGCGTTCGCGAGGAACTGGAAATCGCATCCGATCACGTTCTCCACCAGGACGGCGGTGGTTGGGTGCGCCTCCATGACGGCGGGCAGCTCGTCGACGCGGGTCGGGTCGGTGACGCGGGCCAACATGCCCGCCTTGTCCATCGCCTCGACGAACTCCGGGAGTGACTGCTGTGGCATCGGTGGTTCCTTCTCGTCTCGTGCTGGTGGGCTCAGGCGGCGTAGAGAGGCGCGGCCGTGCCGGATTCGGCGTAGTTCTTGAGGTGGTGGAGCAGGCCACCCCAGAGGGTGTTGCACTTCGTGTAGGCGCCGGCGGTGTGGGGCCAGCCCCGATGGGTGAAGTGCACGCGAGTCCCGCCCGCGACCTCCTCGAGTCGGAACGACACGGTGGTGCCGATCGAGTCGCCGGGACCGTCGAGGCAACGCCAGGCCACGAACACCTCGGGCCTCACCGCTTCGACCTCCCAGGTGAACCGGGTGACCGAACCCGGGAAGGTGATCTCCCACGAGGAGCCCGCGTCGCCGGAGCCCGACACGCCCGACGAGAACCATCCCCGCAGGCCGGTGCTCGTCGTCAGCGCTGCGGACACGGCCGCAGGGCTGGCGCCGATCGTGATCTCGTGGTCGAGTGAGTGCATGAGGCCACGCTTCCTGTCAGTCGATGTCGTCTCACGACGTTGATCGGCACCTTGATGGCCTTCTTGAGGATCCAAAGGGTCGCGTGATGTCGTCTCCACCTTCCGACGCTCGGCGGCTGACCGGACTCGACGACACCGACGCTCGGATCGTGTCGCTCCTGCAGACCGATGGGCGGATGTCGGCGCGAGCCATGGCCCGTGATCTGGGCATGTCGCACAAGGCGGTCGGCGCACGCCTCGACCAGCTGCTGGAGCGCGGCGCCGTGACCGTGGTCGGAATCGCCGACCCGACGCTGATCGGGCCCCAGGTGCTCGCCGTGGTGCACATCGCCACCGACGGCCGGCCCGGAGTGTGGGACCGGATCGCCGAGGTCGGCCCGCTCAACTGGCTGGTGCAGTTCGACGATCTCAGCACCGGGCTCGGACAGATGGGCGCGGATCGCCTCACCGACGTGCTGCGAGCGGTCGACGACGAGCTGCGACCCATTCCGGGCGTGCTGCGCGCCGAGGTGTCGGTCGGGCTGCGGTTCCACACCCGCACCGGACCGCTCGCCGCGCCAGAAGCCGAGCATCACCCGATCCCTGCTCCGATCGACGTCGACGACGCCGACCGCACCATGATGCAGGCGCTCCACGACGACGGCCGCGTCACCATCACCGACATGGCGGCGATGATCGGACGCTCCGCGCCGGCCACTCGTCAGCGCCTGGACAGGCTCCTGCGCAACGGCGCCGTGGAGATCCGGGCTGTGGTCGACCCGGCGCTCACCGGCCGCAGCATCCGCGCCGCGTTCGCCATCACGTTGTGCGACGCCGGGGTCGCGGTGGTGACCTCGTTGCTGACGTTCGACGAGACCGAGGTCGTCGCTGAATCAGGCGGCCGCTACGACATCTGGTGCGAGGTCGCCTGCGAGTCCGACGAACGCCTGCTCGCGATGTGGCATCGAATCCGAACGGCCGGACCGGTCGCCGACGTCCGCATGTTCCGCTACCACCGACTCGTCAAGGACACGCGCATCTGGTTCTGAGTCGGCCGACCGGTCAGCGCTGCCCGGGAGGGATCCGCTCGGAGATGAACCAGGCCAGGCGGTCACGGTCCTCGTGCTGCAGGACGATGCGGGCCGGGTTCTCGAGCGACGTGTCGATGACCAGCACCTCGGGATCGCGGTAGACGCACCAGAACTGCCGAGCGCCCTTGCGGTCGGGAACCGTGAAGTGGCCGGTCGCCATCCGGCCGGGCCAGTAGCCGCCGCCCACCCGCCAGCCGAGACCGTGCCTAACCTCGTCCACCGGGGCGACCCGTGCCGAGGTGATCTGCACGATCGGGATCTCCATGTGGCGCTTGAGGCACCAGAGCTGGTCGACACCGCCGACGTCGATCGTGACCTTGTCGTCGTACACCTGCACATCGAGCGACATGGTCGAACGCTACGCCCTGGCCGTCACGTACGGTGCGTGACCGTGGACACGGATCGGGTGGCCAGCCGGAGCCTGTGGCTCGAGACCTGCGGCGACGACCTGACTCCACGACCTGCGCTCGCGGGTGACGTCGACTGCGACGTGGCGATCGTCGGCGGCGGGATGACCGGCCTGTGGACCGCCCTGCGACTGCGGGAGCTCGCCCCCGACTGCCGGGTGGTCGTCCTCGAGTCCGAGGTGTGCGGGTTCGGCGCATCGGGCCGCAACGGGGGCTGGTGCTCCGCGCTGTTCCCCACCTCGCTCGACCACCTGGCCGTGCTGGCCGGCCGCGACGCGGCGATCGCCCAGCACCGGGCCATGATCGACACGGTCGACGTGGTCGGCTCCGAGCTGGCCCGACTCGGCATCGACTGCGACTGGGCCAAGGGCGGCACGGTGTCGGTGGCGACCGACCCGGCCCAGCTGCCCCGCCTGAGGGGCTACGTCGACGAGCGCCGCCGCTGGGGCTTCGGCGAGTCGGACGACCGATGGCTCAGCCCGGCGGAGATGGCCGAGCGGGTGCGCCCGGTCGGCGGGATCGGCGGCGGCTACACGCCGCACTGCGCCGCGGTGCAGCCCGCCCGCCTGGTGCGCGGTCTGGCCCACGCCGCGGAGGACGCCGGCGCCACGATCCACGAGGGCACGCGCGTCACGGCCATGGAGCCTCGGAAGGTCACCACCGGCCACGGCACCGTCCGGGCCGACATGGTCCTCCGCTGCACCGAGGGCTACACGGCGGAGCTCCCCGGCCTCCGACGCCGGGTGCTGCCGATCTACTCGCTCATGATCGCCACCGAACCCCTGCCCGACGAGGTGTGGGACCGCATCGGCCTGGCGGAGCGGGAGACGTTCGGCGACGGGCGCCACCTGCTGATCTACGGCCAGCGCACGGCGGACGGACGGTTCGCCTTCGGCGGCCGCGGCGCGCCCTACCACTTCGGCTCGGCGATCAAGGACTCCTACGACCGGGACCAGAAGGTCGCCGACGAGCTGGCCGCAGTGCTCCGCCGGCTGTTCCCCGCCCTCGCAGATGCCCGGATCACCCACCACTGGGGAGGACCGCTCGGCGTCCCGCGGGACTGGACGGCGTCGGTCCGCCTCGACCGGGACACGGGAATGGGAGAGGCCGGCGGCTACGTCGGCGACGGCGTCTCGACCACCAACCTCGCCGGACGAACGCTGGCGGACCTGGTGCTCGGGCGCGACACGGACCTGGTCCGGCTGCCGTGGGTCGGGCACCGGTCGCGCGACTGGGAGCCCGAGCCGCTGCGCTGGGCGGGAGTGAACACCGGGCGCGTGCTCGCGGGGGCGACGGATCGCCGCGAGGGCCGCCGGCACCGACCGGCACCCGTCCTGGAGGGCCTGCTCGGCCGCCTCACCGGCGGCCACTGACCGGGACAGGGGCAGCCGTCGGGGGCTCTCAGTCGAGCGGCGGCAGGTTGTCGGAGATGCAGCGGGCCAGCTCGACGTATCCGGCGTCGTTGGGGTGCACCCCGTCGACCGTCCCCCAGATGTCGACCTTCCACCAGTACACCGGCGCCAACGTGTCGGGGTTGGCGGCGTCCTCGACGTAGGGCACGCAGTCCGCCACCGTGCCGTACACGTGACCGCCCTTGAGCCACTCGTTGTAGGCCTGGCGGACCGGCTGGAGCCACATGTAGGTGCCCGCGGTCGGCAGCGGGTGCACGGTCATCCAGACCGTCGGCACGTGGCGCTCCTCGAGCCAGTCGCTGAGCGACTGGACCGCCGCCGTCAGCTGCGCCACGCCGACGTTGCCGCCCATGTCGACGATGCCGCCCTCGATGACGAGGACGTCGGGGACGCCGCACTTCTCGATCCAGTAGCGGGCCTGGTCGGTGATGGCGTCCACCTCGGGCAGCCCTTTCGCAGGGTCCGCCGGCAGGTCGAAGCTCAGCGGGGACCGTGCCGTCGACCGATCGACGACGATCCGGCCCGGCGCGTCGAGGTTGCGGGCGATGTGGAAGGCCAACGAGTCGCCGTGCACCCGGATCACCGGCCCGGTGGTCACGCAGTCCGACGGAGGCGGGACGACCGGCGGCTTCTGGGTGCACGCACCGCCGACCACCGCACAGAACGCGATCACGACGATCGCCCGAAATGCTCTCATGGACCCTCTCCCGGTCGCCGCCGCCCCAACCGCGGCACGCCAGGAGTGTAGGCCGGATCCGTTTCGTGGAGCCGCCTCGACGGGCGCGACACTGACGTGGTGAGCAGCTCCTCCCCCACCCGCTGGCCGATCTCCGTGCACTGGTTCCTGCCGACCGGCGGCGACAGCCGCGACGTCGTCCCGGCCGGGCCGGAGGGGTCACGGCCGCCGTCGCACGCCTACCTCGCCCAGGTCGCCACGGCCTGCGACCAACTCGGCTTCGACGCCGTGCTGACGCCGTGCGGGACCGGCTGCGAGGACGCCTGGATCTCCACGGCATCCCTGATCCCGCTGACCCGACGGCTCCGGTTCCTGGTGGCGTTCCGCCCCGGGCTCCTCAACCCCACGCAGGCCGCCCAGATGGCCGCGACCTACCAGGCCATGTCGGGCGATCGCCTGATGATCAACATCGTGATCGGCGCGGAGCCGGCCGAGCTGGCCCGGTTCGGCGACTTCCACACCAAGGACGACCGCTACCGCCGCTCGGCCGAGTTCCTGACCGTCCTCAGGGGAGCTCTCACGTCGGAGTCGTTCGACTACGAGGGCGACTTCTACCGGGTCGAGCGGGCCACCACCCGCAACTCCCCGACGACGCCCCCGCCGATCTTCTTCGGCGGCGCGTCCGACGCGGCCGAGAAGGTGGCGGCCGAGCACGTCGACACCTACCTGGCGTGGGGGGAGCCGCCCGACATGGTGGCCGAGCGCGTCGAGCGGATGCGCTCGCTGGCCGCGGCCGCCGGGCGACCGGCGGACCGCCCGCTCGAGTTCGGGATCCGGTTCCACGTGATCACCCGCGACACCGCGGACGAGGCCTGGGAGGAGGCCGGTCGCCTGCTCCGGGGGATGGACCCCGAGGCCGTCGCCGCGGCTCGGGCGGACTTCGCGACGACGGCGTCCGTCGGCCAGGCCCGCATGGCCGACCTGCACAAGGGCACCGACAGCGTCCCCGACGACCCTCGGGCCCTCGAGATCTCGCCCAACCTGTGGGCCGGCGTCGGCCTGGTGCGCGGCGGCGCCGGCACCGTCCTGGTGGGCAGCCACAGCGAGGTCGCGGATCGGATCGAGGAGTACCAGGCGCTGGGCTTCCGGGAGTTCATCCTCTCGGGGTACCCGCATCTGGAGGAGGCGTGGCGGGTCGGTGACGGCCTGCTGCCGGAGCTCCGGCGCCGGGACCTGATCGGCCCCGCCCCCACGGCCGGACCGGAGAAGGTGTTCACCTTCCGATGACCGCCGACGACCGCATCTCCGTCGGGCTCATCCTCTGCGACCACCTCGACCCGGGACCGGCCGCGGTCGCCGGCGACTACCCGGTCCTGTACCCCGCGGCGTTCGAGCCCCACGGCCTGGACATCCGCGTCTACGACGCCACCGCTGGGGAGCTGCCGAGCGACCTGGACGAGTGCTCCGCCTGGATCATCTCGGGGTCCCGGCGCTCGGCGTACGAGGACGAGGGTTGGATCCTGGATGTGAAGGACCTGATCGCCCGGATCGAGTCGGAACGCCGCCCGCAGGCCGGCATCTGCTTCGGCCACCAGCTGGCCGCGCTCGCCCTCGGCGGCGATGTCCAGCGGGCCGAGGTCGGCTGGGGCGTGGGCGCCCGCACCTTCGACGTGGTCGCTCCCGCGCCGTGGATGGACGGCTCCGCGAGCTTCTCCATCCTGATGAGCCACCGCGACCAGGTCACCCGCCTGCCCGACGGGGCGGAGCTCGTCGCCACGGCCGACTACTGCCCCGTCGGCGCCTATCGGGTCGGCGACCACCTGTTCTGCGTGCAGGGCCACCCCGAGTTCGTGCCGGAGCTCTCGGCGACCCTCATGGAGCGTCGGCGGGAGGTCATCGGCGACGAGGTCGTGGCCGCCGGACTGGCCTCGCTGCGTCCGCCCGCACCGCCACCCGACCAGTCGCTCGTCGCCGGATGGATCGCCGAGTTCTTCCGCCGGGCGCTCGATGCCGACGGCGCAACGAATTCCGCGCCCTGAGAGCGTCTCCACGACGAATACCTTGCCGAGGACGGGTCGGGATCGCCACAATCAGGCGATGGCCGACCCCGTGGTGGACGAGATCGACGCGGAGATCATCCGACACCTCCAGGTCGACGGCCGCCGCCCGTACACGCAGCTCGCCAAGGAGGTGGGCCTATCCGAGGCCGCCGTCCGCCAGCGGGTGCAGCGGCTGTTGGAGCAGGGCGTGATGCAGATCGTGGCGGTCACGGACCCGCTGCAGCTCGGGCTCCTCCGCCAGGCCATGGTGCTCATCAAGGTCGAGGGCGACGTGCGCGAGGTCGCCGCCGAGCTCGAGAAGTTCGAGGAGGTCGACTACCTGGTGCTCACGGCCGGCACCGTCGACATCCTCGCCGAGGTGTTCGTCCCCGACGACGAGGCCCTGCTCCGCCTCCTGAACGACCGCATCCGGAAGGTGCCGGGCGTGGTCGGGACCGAGTCGGTGATCTACCTGCAGCTCAGGAAGCAGACCTACACCTGGAACGTGCCCTGAACGCGACGCTCCGGTCCTAACATCCGGCCATGTCGTCCGGTCCGACCGACCCCGTGGAGTCGTCCCTGGCCGACGACGCCCTGAGCCGCGACGACCTGACGCCGGCGACCACGCGAGCGCTCGTGCCGGTGCCCCAACCCGACGACGGGTCCGAGGGGCCCGAGGTCGACGTCCGGTTGTCCGACGTCGACGAGTGGGGGCGGTCAGAGCGGATGCGCGGGCTCGCCCGACGCGCCTACGCCCCGATCTACGACAAGTGGTTCCGTGTCGAGTGGGACGGCCTGGAGAAGATCCCGACCGACGGCGGAGCGCTCCTGGTCGCCAACCACGCCGCGGCGATCCCGTCGGACGCCCCGGTGATCATGCACGGCATCGAGGAGGAGCTGGGTCGACCGGTCTACGGGCTGGCCGACAACCTGTTCCGCCAGATCCCCGTCGTGGGCACGCTCTGGTCGCGGCTCGGTGGAGTCCCCGGACATCCCGACAACGCCTACCGGCTCCTCGCGGAGCAGGGCCAGCTGGTCCTCGACTTCCCCGAGGGCGTCAAGGGACCGGCCAAGACGTGGAACGAGCGCTACCAGCTGCGGCGCTTCGGGCGGGGCGGCTTCGTCGAGATCGCCATGCGGGCCGGAGTGCCGGTCGTGCCGATCGCCGTCGTGGGGGCCGAGGAGTCCATGCCCACGCTCGTCCGCATCCCCCACATCGCGTCGGTGATCGGCATCCCCTACGCACCCGTCACCGCCAACATGGTGCTCATGGGCCCCGCCGGGCTCGGCGTGTACCTGCCGGCCAAGTTCAAGCTGAGGGTGCTGGACCCCGTGCACTTCGACGTCCCGCCGAACCAGGACCGCTACTCGCGCTCCCGGGTCATGGACGAGTCCGAGGCGATCCGGGACCGCATCCAGGCCGCCCTCTACGACATGCTCCGCCAGCGCCGATCGGTCTGGTTCGGATGAGGTGGTTCGGATGAGGCGGTCCGGATGAGCCCCGACAGCGGGTTGAACCGACCCAGCCGGGTCCTCGTGACGGGCCTGGGCACGTTCTGGGGCGGTCGCGTGGCCCAGGCGCTCGAGGCCGACGACAACGTCGAGGTGATCGTCGGCCTCGACACGACCGAACCCACCGTCGAGCTGGAGCGCACCGAGTACGTCCGCGTCGACGCCAACTACTCGATCCTGGCCCGCATCGTGCGGGCGGCGGAGATCGACACGATCATCCACACGTTCCTGGTGGTCGACCCGACGCAGATGTCGCAGAGGGCGACCCACGAGATCAACGTGATCGGCACCATGAACCTGTTCGCGGCGGCCTCCGCTCCGAGCTCGACGGTGCGCAACGTGATCGTGAAGAGCTCGACGATGGTGTACGGGTGCACCGCGTCGGACCCGATCTGGTTCGACGAGAACACCCCTCGTTCGGGGATCCCCCGGACCCCGGTCGAGCGCTCGCTGGAGGCCGTCGAGGGCTACGTCCGCGACTTCGCCGAGGACAACCCGCACGTGAACGTCGCGCTGCTGCGCTTCTCGAACGTGATCGGCGCCGACATCGAGACGCCGCTCACCCGGGCTCTCGACCTGCCGTTCGTCCCGTCCCTCGCCGGGTTCGACCCCCGCTTCCAGTTCGTCCACGAGGACGACGTGATCCGGTCCATCCTCTTCGCCCTGAACCACGACCTGCCCGGCGTCTACAACGTCGCCGGCGACGGGCTGCTCCCGTGGTCCGAGGTGGCGGCCATCTGCGGCAAGCGCACCATCGCGCTGCCGCCCTACGGGACCGGTCTGCTCACCGCGCCGCTGGCCCGCCTCGGCATCGTCGACCTCCCCGAGGAGTACCGCCTGCTGCTGCGCTTCGGCCGCGGCGTCGACAACCGTCGGCTCAAGGACCTGGGTTTCCGGTACGAGTACACGTCGGCCGAGGCGGTGCGGGCGTTCATCGAGGCGGTCCGACTCCGACGGACCGTCGGGGACTCGGCGCCGAGCTACACCTACGAGCGCGACGTCGAGCAGTTCTTCCGCCACTCGCCGGCGGTGGTCCGGGACTGACCCCTCAGCGGGCGGTGCTGCGGGCCAGAGCGGCGACGCGGTCGCGGATGCCCGACCACGTGTAGCGCTCCTCGAAGAGCTCCCGACCCGCGTCCGCCAACCGGCTCCGCAGCGCACCGTCGGCGACCAGTCGCAGGACGGCACCGGCGAAGCCCGCCGCGTCGTCGGAGATCAGCGCCGTGCGGCCGTCGGCCACGTCGATGCCCTCGCACCCGACCGACGTGGTGACCATCGGCAGGTGGTTGGCGAGCGCCTCGATCACCTTGAGCCGCGTGCCGGCCCCGACGCGGATCGGCACGATCGACACGTCCGCCCGGTCCAGCTCCGCCTGGATGTCGGGGACCGAGCCGAGCAGCTCGATTCCGGGACCCTCGGCGAGGGAGCCGAGCGCCTCGGCGCCCCGTCCCACCACGTGGACCGACACGTCGGGGCGGGCCCGCCGCACGATCGGCCACACCTCCCGGAGGAACCAGCTCATCGCCTCGGTGTTCGGCTCGTAGTCCAGCGCGCCGACGAAGAGGAGGACGGGGTGGTCGCCCGCCAGCCCGCTGCGGTCGACCCGGACCGTCGTCGGCGCCTCGGCGCCGTTCGGGATCACTACGGCGTTCGGGCAGCCGCTGCGCTCGACGTCGAGCTCGCTGCACACCACCACGTGGTCGACCTCCGACGCACAGCGGCGCTGCACGGCGTCCCACCGGCGCTCGTCGACCAGGTCGAAGCCGCGCGACGTCGCCCAGCGCGCCACCGACGCGGCTCGGCCCTTGGCCCCGTCGGACGGGTCGATGCGGGGCGGGATGCGTCGGCGCAGCCGGATGGACAGGTTCTCCAGGTTGTCGAAGTCGACGACGGACGCCACGCCCTCGAACAGCTCGTGGGTCGGCAGCCACGCGTCGACGTGCGAGAACCAGACCAGGTCGTAGCGGTCACGCCAGTCGTCGATGGCCGCCACCATCTCGGACCAGTCGAGCGACAGGAGTCGGCGGGGCTCAGCGCCACGGACCCAGTCGCCGATCCACGTCCTCGGACCGGCGGGTTCGCCCATGGTCCTGGTGAGGGTGCGGGCCACGCCGGGCCACGGCGGTTCGACCGGCTCCGACATGCCCGGACGCACCGGCGCCACGACGTCCACGGGACCGGCCTGCGTCAACCCGCCGACGATGTGGTGCAGGCGTTGTCGGTACCCGTCCACCGGGGGCCATGGATACAGTTCCGCCACCACGAGCGTGTGCACGTCCGCGCTCCCCATCGGCGTCCGACCCTACCGGTCACCGGCCGACATCACTGCAGGAGCAACTCCATGGCCCAGGTCCACGTCGAGGAGCGCGACGGCGTCGGCCTCATCACCCTGGACGATCCCGATCGCCGCAACGCCCTGTCGCTGGAGCTCTGCGGGGCCATCGTCGATGCCGTCGACCGCTTGGAGGCCGACGACTCCATCGGCGCACTCGTCGTCACCGGGGCGACGCCGGCGTTCTGCGCCGGCGCCGACCTCTCGCAGCTGGGCGAGTCCCGCCGGGACGGCCTGCTCGCCATCTACGAGGGCTTCCTCCGCATCGCCCGGTCCCCGTTGCCGACGATCGCCGCTGTCAACGGAGCGGCCGTCGGCGCCGGCATGAACCTCGCACTCGGCTGCGACGTCCGCCTGGCCGGGCGCTCCGCCCGCTTCGACACCCGGTTCCTCGACCTCGGGATCCACCCCGGAGGCGGCCACACGTGGATGTTCCAGCGCGCCGCCGGCCTGCAGGCCACGATGGCCGCGGTCGTCTTCGGCGAGCGACTCGACGGCGCCGAGGCGGAGCGCATCGGACTGGCGTGGCGCTGCGTCGACGACGACGACCTCCTCGACGCCGCCGTCGCCATGGCCGCCCGCGCGGCATCGGCCCCCCGGGAGCTCGCCCAACGGGTCCGGGCGACGATCCTCGACGTCGCTGTGATCGACGACCACGACGAGGCCGTCGAACGGGAGCTGGTCGACCAGCTGTGGTCGATGGACCAGCCGGCGTTCGCGGAACGGCTCGCCGCTCTGCAGCGGCGGATCTCGTCGGACTGAGGGCTAGAGCAACCAGTTGGTGACGAGCTCGTCGCGGCGGAGGTCCCACTCCTCGACGGTCATCGCGTAGCGGATGTGGTCCTCCCACACCCCGTTGATCTCGAGGTACCGCTCCGCAACGCCCTCGGGTCGGATGCCGAGCTTCTCCACCACGCGACGGCTGGCCGAGTTGCGCGGGATCACCGAGATCTGGACCCGGTGGAGAAGGAGCTGCTCGAAGCAGAACCGCAGCACGGCGACCACCGACTCGGGCATGTAGCCCCGGCCGGCCAGACGCTCGTCGATCCAGTAGCCGACGTACGCGCTCTGGTGGGCGCCCCGGTGGATCGAGTTCACATTGATCTCGCCGGCGAACTCGCCGTCGACGAAGATCCCGAACCCGTAGCCGGTGCCGAGCTGGATCTCCCGCATGCGCACCGAGCACCTCGACGAGAACGCCGCCCGGTCCTCGACCGTGTCGGGCTGGCCCGGGATGCGCAGCGGCTCCCACTTGGTCAGCCAGTCGTTGCAGCGGCGTCGGACCTCCCGCCAGGCGTCGAAGTCGTGGACGCTCAGAGGGCGCAGCACCACGCGACGACCGTTGAGGGTCACCGGCGCGATCGACGGATCGGGCAGTGGCTTGCGGCGCAGCACCGGCGGAGCATACCGAGGTGAGGGCTCGTTCACCTCGGGTCGCTGAGGCTCATGACGAGCCCGTCCAGGATGTCGGCCTCCGAGACCAGGCACTCGTCGAAGCCGAGCGTCCGGAAGATCTGCACGAGGACGCAGCAGCCGCCCACGATCACGTCGGCCCGCTCCCTCTCCAGACCCGGGTTGTGGATCCGATCGGCCAGGGGCTCGGTGGCGAGGGTCCGGAACACGTCCTCGGCGGCGTGGTGGCTCAGCACGAAGTGGTGGATGACCTCGGGGTCGTAGGTCGCCAGACCGATCTCGACGGCCGCCACGTTGGTGATCGTCCCTGCCAGACCGATGAAGCGGGGCGGGCCGCTCACCTCGGGCAGCACCCGGAGGACGTCCTGCAGGTGCTGCTCCACGATCGACAGGGCGTTGGACAGCTCCTCGGGCAGCGGAGGGTCGCCGTGGAGGTACTTCTCGGTCATGCGGACACATCCCATGTCCACCGACACCGCGCCCTCGAGCCGGGTCCCACCCACCGCGAACTCGGTGGATCCTCCGCCGATGTCGATGACCACGAAAGGACCCTCGGTCGGGTCCAGGTCCGCAGTGGCACCCTGGAAGCTCAGCTGCGCCTCCTCCTCGCCGGACAGCAGCTCGGGCCGGGCGCCGAGGATCGCCTCCGCCCGGTCGAAGAACTCGTCGCGGTTGGCGGCGTCCCGCGACGCTGACGTCGCCGCCATCCGGACACGGGTGGCACCGAGCCGGTCCATCTCGGCGCGGTACTCCTGCAGCACCTCCAACGTCCGCTCCATCGCGGCGGGGTCCAGACGGCCGGTGGCGTCCACGCCCTTGCCCAGGCGGGTGATGCGCATCAGCCGGCTGAGGGGCCGGCCGCCGTCGGAGACGAGCAGGCGGACCGAGTTGGTGCCGCAGTCGATGGCGGCGACGGGTTCAGTCACCTGGGGAGTCTGGGCTCCGGGGCAACCGCTCAGCAACCCACCGGCCGACCGGGTCCTCCCCCGTCGCCAGGAAGTTGGCGTAGTGGGTGTGGAGGCACTTCACACCGGTCCGCGTGCCCCCGACCCCTCCGTACGGCCTCGGGCCGGTGTGGCCGTCGGGGATCGCGGCATCCCGCTCCGCGGCGTAACGCCCGTGGGCAGCCGCGAGCTCCTCGGGATCGACCTCACGCTCGGCCCGGTCGACGCCGCCGTCCGACTCCAAGCGGCCGATCTCCCGGTTGAGCTCGGGGTCGACGAGCCAGTAGCGGGTGGGCATCGGCCGCCCGTCCGGCAGCAGCGGCGCGTTGCGGATCACCACCGGGGCCCCGTCCTCCCGACGCACCACCACGTCGAACGGGGCCAGGGGCCGGCGACCGAGGAGCCGCTGCACGGCCTCGGCGTCGTCGGGATCGACGGTGTCGGGCATGCCGAGGTCGACGGCCCTGTCGACGTCGCGGGCCGAACCCGCCACCTCCACGAACGTGACCAGGTCCGGCCGGTCGCGCATCAGCGACCGGGCGCCCTCGTCGCCCTCGGACGGGAGCTCGTCCCACAGCGGCGCGGCGATGCGGACCGGCGGGCTGCGGTGGCCGTCGTAGGAGGCACTGGCCAGGTCGCCGGGGGCCGCAGCGACGGCACGCCATGCTTCGGCGCCGACGTCGGGCATGTCCCCCAGCCCGACCACGACCGCAACCGCTCCCAGCTCCCCCGCCGCTCGGATCCCGGTCCGCAGCGACGCCGACTGGCCGTCATGCCAGTCCGGGTTGTCCACGACGGCGACGTCGAGTCCGCTCAGGGCATCGGTCAGGTCCACGGCGCCGGCCACGACGACCACGGGACCGATCGCCGCCGTCAGGGCCGCCTCGACCGATCGCCGCACGACCGGGACACCCCGGTCGTCCGCGAGCAGCTTGTGGCCCCCGCCGCTGAACCGGGTGCCGCCGCCGGCCGCCAGCACCACCGCGACGGTCCTGCCCGCACCGTCGTCGTCCATCGCCGGAATCTACAGGTCGTGGTCGGACGCCGGATCTGCCGGACGGCCCACCCGGGCGCGGGGCTCGGGCCGCCCGGTCAGCCCGAGGCCGTCGACCACGTACAGCGGGCCGTCGATCGCAGTCACGTACATGCGGTCGAGATCCGCGCCGCCGAAGGTCACGTCGGTCGGGTTCGCCGTCGGCAGCTCCACGGTCCGATCGAGTCCGGCCGTCGTGAACCTGGCGACCGCGGACCCGCCCACGACGGCGCACCAGTAGCCGCCCTCCGCATCGACCGTGCCGCCGTCCGGACGGCCGCCGAGGTCCTCCACCGACGCGAACACACGCCGCTGCCCCACCGAACCGGTGGCGGCGTCGTAGTCGTACGCGAAGTAGTCCGCCGCGGTGTCGCCGACGATGAGTGACGGTGTGCCGTCCAGATCGAGAGCTGCGGGACCGTTCGTGTTGGAGATCGCGGGGTCGATCAGGCGCCACCCGTCCGTGGCCGACCACCACCACGCACTGCCCTCGTCGGGACCGAGGTTGAGGCGTCCCGTGATCACGTTGCCCGACATGTCGGCGCACGCATCGTTGGCCCGCCCGCCGAGCTCGTCGGGGTAGCGGGCCACCAGCGTCTCGACCTGCCGATCGGGGTCCACCAGGTGCAGTCCGTCGTCCATCACGACGAGCAGGTCTCCGTCGGCCGTCGGGACGACGCCGGTCGGCATGGACGACAGCCCGAACCCGTGGACCTCCCCGACCCCACCGTCGAGCCAGTGCAGCGTCCCGCCGAGGCAGTCGACGAGGTAGAGGCGGTCACGGCGCTCGTCCCACACGGCGCTCTCACCCCAGGCGAAGTGCGTGCCGACGACCTCGTTGATCTCCATCCCCACAGGATCCCACGGCCGGGTCGGTGGGTACGTTGTCGTCATGGATCTCGGCATCACGGGCAAGCGAGCGGCGGTGGCGGCCGGAACCGCCGGACTGGGGCTGGGGACGGCCCGAGCGCTCGTCGCCGAGGGGGTGTCGGTCGCCGTGTGCGGTCGCGACGCAGACCGGGTGCGCCAGACGGTGGCAGAGCTCGATGAAAGAGCGCTCGGATCCGATGCGGTCGGGGTCGTCGCGGACCTGTCGTCGACCGACGAGGCCGAGCGGTTCGTCGCACACGCCGCCGACGGGCTGGGCGGCCCGATCGACATCCTGGTCTGCAACGCCGGCGGACCTCCGGGTGGCACGTTCGCCACGACCGACATGGACGCGTACCGGGCGGCGCTCGAGCTGAACTGCCTGTCCACGATCGCCATGTGCCGAGCCGCGGTGCCCGGGATGCAGCAGCGGGGCTGGGGACGGGTCGTTGCGATCACCTCGGTCGGCGCCCGCCAGCCGATCCCCTACCTGGCGGCCAGCTCGACGGCCCGCGCCGCCGTCACCGGCTTCCTCAAGGTCCTGTCGACCGCCGTCGCCGCCGACGGCGTGACGGTCAACAACCTCCAGCCGGGCCTCCACGCCACGGCCCGGATGACCGACCTCTACGGCGGGTCGCCCGACACCCGGGGCATCCCGGCCGGTGTGCCCGGCGCCCCCGACGACTTCGGGGCGGTCGCGGCGTTCCTGTGCTCGCAGCAGGCCGCGTTCGTGACCGGCGTGGGCCTCCACGTCGACGGCGGCCAGTACAGCGGACTCCAGTAGGGGTCGGATTCCCGTCGGGCCGGTCAGGCCCAGCGCTCTCCGTCCCACCAGCGGGTGCCGCCGGTGCCCGACGGATCGGGGTACCAGCCGGGCGCGCCGTTCAGGACCGAGGTCGGGCCGACCTCGAGCACCTGTCGAAGGACGTCCCACAGGTGGGCGTCGACCACTCCGTGCCAGTACATCGCCGGGTCGGTCCCCGACACGTGGGAGATGCACCGCGGTCCGGACGGCGTCTGGAGAGCGACCGCCCTCCCCGACCAGACCGACGGTCGCCGACCCAGCATTACTTGGGAGGTCGGCCAGCGCTCGGCCACCACGTTGCCGACGTCCCACCGACACTCACGGAAGCGGAGCTCTCCGTCGCTGATCTCCACCACCGCTGGTGAACCCGAGACGAAGAGGATCGGCCTGCCCGACGCCCACACCCGGACGTCGGTCGCCGGGAGCCGACCGTCCACCATCCGGATGGTGGAGCCGACCCGTCGTGCGAGCAGCGTTCCCCGGAGCGCCCCGACGCCGTACAGACCGAGCAGGAATCCGCCGGCACCCAAGCCGACCGGGACCACCAGGCTGAGCACTGCCGCCGTCAGAACACCGGAACCGACCGCCAGGAGCCACCACACGCCGGTCGGCGGGCCGATCCTGGTGAGATCGGTCGGTGCCGGCGACGGTTCCACCGCCTCAGCCGCCGCCGGAGGCGGTGCGCACTGCGTCCTCGATGCGGTCGAACGGCCAGGCCTGGGGCATGACCAGTCCGGCCGAGGTCGGCGGCAGCACCGAGTACGACTCCTGGCCGACCTCGACCAGGCCGTAGTCGCGGCGGGCGATGCGGGCGATCTCGTCGGGGTCCGACAGGCGGTCCTTGCGGGCCTCGAGCCGGTCGTTCTCGGCCTCGAGCTCCTTGAGCTCTGCCTTCGCGGCATCGACGTCGGACTGCTGCGAGAGGTAGCTGCGCACGGGCAGGGCGACCAGGACCACCGTCACGGCCACGACCGTCGCGACCACCGCGCCGCGACGGCCGACGAGCCCGAACCGGCGGCCGCCACGCTCCGACCCCGACGGGTCGGAGCGCTCCCGCCTCGGGCGGTCGCGCAGGTCGACCTCCTTCGGGCGGTCGCGGGTCCGGGTGGTCATCGGGCGATCACGCCGGTCGGCTCCCCAGGGGCGCCAGGGCCGACGCGCCGCGGTAGACCGCAGCCTCGCCGAGCTGCTCCTCGATGCGGAGAAGCTGGTTGTACTTGGCGACGCGGTCCGATCGGGCCGGCGCTCCGGTCTTGATCTGGCCGCAGTTGGTGGCGACGGCCAGGTCCGCGATCGTCACGTCCTCGGTCTCGCCCGAGCGGTGCGACATCACGGACGTGTAGGAGTGGCGCGTGGCCAGCTCCACCGCGTCGAGCGTCTCGGTCAACGAGCCGATCTGGTTGACCTTGACGAGGATGGAGTTGGCCACGCCCAGGTCGATGCCGCGGGCCAGGCGCTCGGAGTTGGTGACGAAGAGGTCGTCGCCGACGAGCTGCACCTTGTCGCCCAGCTTGGCGGTCAGGGCGGCCCAACCGTCCCAGTCCTCCTCGGCCATGCCGTCCTCGATCGACACGATCGGGTAGCGGTCGCAGAGGTCCGCGAGGTAGTCGGCGAACTCGGCGGAGCTGAGGGAACGGCCCTCGCCGGCGAGCGTGTAGGTGCCGTCGGCGAAGAACTCGGTCGACGCGGCGTCGAGGGCGATCGAGATCTCCTCGCCGGGGGTCCGGCCCGCCCGCTCGATGGCCTCCACGAGCAGGGCCACCGCCTCCTCGTTGCTGCCGAGGTTCGGGGCGAAGCCTCCCTCGTCGCCGATGGCGGTCGACAGGCCGCGGTCGTGAACGACCTTCTTGAGCGTGTGGTAGCACTCGGCGCCCCAGCGCAGCGCCTCGGAGAACGAGGCGGCGCCGACCGGCATGAACATGTACTCCTGGATGTCGACGTTGTTGTCGGCGTGCTCGCCGCCGTTGATGACGTTGAGCATCGGCACGGGCAGCACGCACGCGTTGGGACCGCCGACGTAGCGGTACAGCGGCAGGTCGAGCTCGTTGGCGACGGCCTTGGCCACCGCGAGCGACACGCCGAGGATGGCGTTCGCCCCCAGCCGACCCTTGTTGTCGGTGCCGTCGACGTCGAGGAGGATCCGGTCGAGGTCGCGCTGGTCCACGCCGTCGAGGCCGAGCAGCGCATCCGCGATCTCGCCGTTGACGTTCTCCACCGCGGCGGTCACGCCCTTGCCGAGGTAGCGATCGGCGTCCCCGTCGCGGAGCTCGACGGCCTCGAACGCGCCGGTGGAGGCACCGGAGGGGACGGCGGCCCGACCGATCGCACCCGAGTCGAGCTCCACCTCGACCTCGACGGTCGGGTTGCCCCGGGAGTCCAGGATCTCCCGCGCCAGGATGCCTTCGATGATGCTCACGCCTGCTCCTCCACCTGGGTCCGCGCCTCGGACACCGTACCGGCGGCATCTTGCCAGCACCGGGCAATCGGCCTCACATCAGGCCGGCTCCGGTGGTTCGAGGTGCAGGCGGCGCAGCCGAGAGGTGGTGCGGGTCAGAGGTTCTCGCGGATGAGCTGCGCATAGGCCCGGGCGCCACTCGGTCGGAGATGGGCGCCGTCCGGGGCGAACCACTCGGGATGGCCCTCGGACAGGCCGTGCCAGTCGACCAGCACCGCGTTCGGATGGCGCTCTGCCGCGGCGGCGAGACGCTGGTTGACCAGGTCCTGCCACGGTCGCTCCACCTTGGCGTTCACGAGCAGGACCCGACGATCGCCGGCGATCTCGAACAGGCGGTCCAGGTCGGAGTCGGAGAACGTCCCGTTGGTCCCGGCGTGCACGATGATCGGCCCCGGGGCCAGGCCCTGCGACACGAACCACTGCACCGACTGGAGGATGACGTCGAACTGCCGGCCCACCTTCGCGTTGATCGTGATGCCCGGCATGGCCTCCTTGAGGGCTCCGGCCGAACCCAGCATCACCGAGTCGCCGACCGCGATGGCGTTGGTCGCGGTCTGCCCGGCCACCGTCGGCGGCGGGGCGGTCGTGGGCACCGTGGTCGTCTGTGCCGGGTCCACGGCGGCGGGATCGGTCGCCGGGGCCGTGGTGGTGGTCGTGGTCGTCGTGGTGTCGGACACGTCCGCGGTGTCCTCCAGGTCGGGCACCGCTGCGGCCTCGAGCGCGATCTTCTCCCGATCCGGGCTGCTCGCCGCCTGCTGGAGCCCGAAGGCGAGCAGCGCGATGAGTGCGAGGCTCGTCCCGCCGACGATCGTGAGCTGACGGGCGTACGCGGCCCGGCGCTCGCCCGACGACGCACGGAAGCTGGCCCACCAGCTACCGACGGCACCGGACCGCAGGGGCTGCTCCACGTAGCGGTACGACACCTCGGCGGCACCGAGGGTGAGCCCGATGCGCAGCACGAACACCGGCCAGCCCGTGAACGGCAGGTCGAGCTCGGGTCGCGTGACCATGAAGATCGGCCAGTGCCACAGGTAGATCGAGTACGAGCGCACCCCGATCCAGCGCAGCGAGGCCACCCCGAGCGCCAGGTGCAGCCGGCTGGCGGGGTGCACCAGCACGGCGATCACCACCAGGCACACGAGGTCCAGCAGGAACATCCCACCCCGGTAGATGAACGGGTCGAAGGCGTTCACCCTCCAGAAGAACCAGCCGATGATGACGAGTCCGGCGATCCCGGCCCCGTCGAGGGCCATGCCGGCGCTCGCCGCGGCCCGACCCCTGGTCCGCCACGGTGCCCAGACGAGCGCCAGCAGGGCGCCGACCAGCAGTCCGGACGCCCGGGTGAAGGTCGAGTAGTAGACGGCCGACGGATCGGTGAACTCCTCGAACCGGAACGCCATCCAGACGGCGGACGCCACGGCGAGCCCGCCGAGGATCCAGGCCATGTACTTCCGGCCGGCGCGGGCGAGCCCGAACGCGAAGAGCGCCGGGAACACCACGTAGAACTGCTCCTCGATGGCTAGCGACCACAGGTGCTGTAGGAGCGGCGGACGGCCGGCCTGGGCGAAGTAGGACTCGTTCAGGTAGATCTGCCACCAGTTGGAGACGTAGAGGAGCGCGGCGATCACGTCGCCTCCCATCCGGCCGGCGGCGTCGCGGTACACCAGGATCGACGCGACCGACACGACGATGAGCAGCAGGTAGAGGGCGGGCAGCAGCCGTCGGGCCCGGCGGAGCCAGAACTGGCGCAGGGAGATCCCGCCGGAGTGGTGACGCTCGTCGATGAGCAGGGCGGTGATGAGGAAGCCGCTCACCACGAAGAACACCTCGACGCCGAGGAACCCGCCCTTCATCCAGCTGACATCCGCGTGGTACAGCACGACCGCGGTGACGGCGATCGCCCGCAACCCGTCGAGCGACGGGCGGTATCCCAGCTTCGGAGGCGCGCTCGTCGGCGCAGCGGCAACTGCCATCACCGGACATTCTGGCCCGTGGGGGCGTCCCGACCATGGACGGGGTGAGGAGGCTCCCAGCGGCCGGGCCGATCAGGCCCGTGGGGCCAACCGCACCTCGAAGGACCGGACGGCGCGGGCGAAGATGTTGGCCTCCACGTCGGGCTCGGTGACCACCACCGGCGGCTCGAACCGCCGGGTCAGCTGACGGAAGAGCGCCTGCAGCTCGCGACGGGCCAGGTTGGCGCCCAGGCAGAAGTGCGTGCCGTGACCGAAGGCCACGTGGGGGTTGGGGCTGCGGGTGATGTCGAAGCGGAACGGCTCCGCGAACACGTCCTCGTCGCGGTTCGCCGACGGGTACACGAGCTCGAGGCGGTCCCCCTCGGCGATCGGTCGACCGCCGAGCTCGGTGTCCACGAGCGCCGTGCGGAAGAAGTTGTTCAGCGGCGTCACCCAGCGGATGAGCTCCTCCACGGCCGACGGCACGACCTCGGGGTCGGCCGCCATCTCCTCCCACTGGTCGGGGTGGTCGGCCAGCACACGGATCCCGTGGGAGATCACGGTCCGCGTGGTCTCCGCTCCACCGGCGATGAAGAGACCGACCTCGTGGATCATCCGGTTGGGTCCGTACCCCCCGTCGCCGTGGAGGTCGGTGTTGGCCCACACCGACAGGAGGTCGTCCATCGGGCAGGCCTGCTTGTCGGGCAGGACGCCGCCGACGGTCTGGGCGAACTCGCCGATCGCCTCGAAGAGCTGCTCGGCGGCGACCTGGTCACGGGGTGCGGCGTCGATGCGCATCAGCCGCTCCGACCAGCGCTTCACGTCCTCCCAACGCTCCTCGGGGAGGCCGAGAAGACGGGCGGTGAGCCGGCACGGCAGCGGGGCGGCGAGAGCGGTGACGACGTCGACCGGACCGGTTCCGTCGCGCTGCTGGGCGGCGATGGCGTCGAGCAGGTCCGTCACCGTCCGGTCCACCCAGTCGTCCTGGCCGCGCACGGCTCGAGGGGTGAAGCGGTTCGAGACCAGGCGCCGCTGGGCGACGTGGCCCGGGTCGTCCTGGGCGATGATGCTGTTCTCCTCGGGCGCCCACCAGGACCGGTAGCCCCGTGCGGAGGAGAAGACGTCGGACCGGCGCTCGACCTCGAGCACGTCCGCGTGGCGGGTCACGGCCCACAGTCCGTTGCGCTCGTCGCGGTACAGCGGCTCGTTGGCCCGCATCCAGGCCCAGGTCTCGTGCGGGTCGGTGCGGTACAGCTCCGGGTCGAGCAGGTCGACGTCGGGGCGGGTGGCGGCGGTCATGGCGGACCAGTCTGCCCTCTCAGTTGCCGCCGATCGAGGTCCAGGCCCCGCCCACCTGCGCGTCGCCGAGGATCTCGACGGCGCCCTCCGGCACGTCCCGACCCCACAGCGTGAGCAGCAGGTGCTCCGCCGAGCCACGCACCGCCGCGTCGCCCTTGCGGTGGGTCCGGTCCAGCTCGTAGCGGCCGTCGACGACCTCGACCGTCCACTCCCCCGGCACGTCGGTGCAGTGCAGGTGGGCGCTGCCGGACGGGAGGACCACCCCGTCGCGCTGCACGAGCCGGGGCACGATGACGTCCAGGTACTCGTCGATCCCGTCCGAGGACAGGGCGGGATCGAGCGGGCGGGCCGCGGCGACGGCACCCTCGGCGTCCCACCGGTGCAGGGCCGTCTCGTGGGTCTGACGCCGCAGCCACACCGCCACCGTCGGATCCGGGATCGGGAAGGGCGTCCACGTGGGTGCGTCGAGGTCGTGCCCGTCGAGCGCGTTGGCGAGGGAGATCGCTCCGTCGCCGAACCAGCGTGCCAGCGCGTCCGCCTCCTCGGGGGCGGGATCGGTCGGCGGGTCCAGCGCGCTGGACCGCTGCGGGGGCGCCGCGTCGACCACCGCGTCGCGGGCCCAGCGGTGGACGCCGCCGAGGTGCTCGACGAGGTCGCGGAGCGTCCAACCGGGACACGACGGCACCGCGGCATCGAGGTCCGTGACGATGAGCTCGGTGATGCGCGCCGCGTCGTTGCGGAGCTGCTGGGTGTCGGGGACCGCTGCACTCACGGGCCAGAAGCTACCGGCAACCGCAACTCCCCCACGGTTGGAGGACCGAACCGCACCGCGTGCTCCCTAGCCTGGGACGACGACCACAACCGGAGGATCACGTCGATGAACGGCAGCGAGCTCGTCCTGGCAGCGGTGCGGGACCAGGGGACCGACCACTGCTTCATGGTCCCCGGAGGGATGGACGACCCGTTCATGACGCCGATGACCGCCACCGACGGCATGCGCACGATCGTGGCGGCGTTCGAGGGCGGGGCCGCCTACATGGCCGACGGCTACGCCAGGGCGTCGGGTCGACTCGGGCTGTGCTTCGGAATCGGCGGACCGGGGGTGCTCAACATGGCCACCGCCCTGGCCGCGGCCCGCACGGACCGCTCGTCGGTTCTGGCGGTCAGCGGCGAGGTGCCGACGACGTGGGAGGGCCTCGGCGGCTTCCAGGACGCGTCCGGAGCGGCGCTGGACGACCTCGACGCCATCCGGCCGCTGACAGGCGCGTCCATGTCGGTCGAGGCGCCGACGCTCCTGGCCCACCACCTCCGCCACGTCATGACCACGGCGCTGGTCGACAGGGTGCCGGTCCACCTGTCGGTCCCCCTCGACGTGCAGAAGGCCGAGCTCGGCGACACCGAGCCGGTCGCCATCCCCGAGCACCTGGTCCGCCCCCACCACCTGGACGCACGAGCGCTGGCCGACGCCCTGGGCGTGGTGGTCGGCTCCGCCGATCGCCCCGGCGCCCGCAACGTGGTCGTCCTGGCCGGCGAGGGCGTGAGAGGGCCCGACGGGGCCGAGGAGCTGCGGCGGTGCTGCGAGCGCTTCGAGCTGCCCGTCGCCACCACTCTCGGCGGCAAGGGGCTCATCTCCGAGGAGCACCCGCTCGCCCTCGGGGTGTTCGGCTACGGCGGCTCCCGCTGGGCCACGGAGGCCATCCTGTCCCCGGAGGTCGAGGTGCTCATCGTCGTCGGGACGGGCCTGTCCCAGCGCGACACGCTCCAGTGGGACCCGGCGATGCTCCCGTCCGGCTGCCTCATCCACATCGCCGGTGACCCGGCCGACATCGGGCGCACCTGGCCGGCCGACGTGCCGGTCGTCGCGGAGCCGGCCGCGGCGCTGGCGGCCATCGCGGACCTGACCGGTCCGGCCGCCGACGGGCTCGACGCCGGCGCCGAGGCGCGCCGGTCGTTCCTGGCCACGGTCCGGGCGGTGCCCCGGCGCTACTCCGAGGCCGACACCCGCAGCGACGCCGTCCCGATGCACCCCGCCCGGGTGGTGACCGAGCTCCGCGACGCCTTCCCCGACGAGGGCGTCCTCTGCGTCGACTCCGGGGCGCACCGGGCCTGGTTCGCGGAGTACTGGACGGTGCGGCGGGCCGGCACCCACCTGTCGCTCACGAACCTGGCGCCCATGGGCGGGGCGATCCCGCTCGGCATCGGCGCCCAGCTGGCCCGACCCGAGCTGCCGCTCATGGTCGTGACGGGCGACGGCTGCATGCTCATGCACGGCATGGAGCTGCACACCGCGGCCCGGGAGCAGGTCCCGTTGGTCGTCGCCGTGATGGACAACCGGTCGTACGGCAACATCTGGTACCGGGCCCACGGGATGGGGGACGGCCCGTCGTCGCTCACCGACATCCCCGGGATGGACTGGGTCGGCTTCGCCCGCTCCGTGGGCGCCGACGGCGAGCGCGTCGAGCACCCCGACCAGATCGCCGGGGCGATGGGTCGTGCGCTCGAGGCGGGCGGGCCGTACCTGCTCGACCTCGTCATCGACAAGACCTACCCCACGCCGGTCACACCGTGGCGCGACGCCGTGGCGCACTGGGAGGACGACCACTGATGTCTGCACGACCGCTCCTCCCGGAACCCGAGCTCACCCCGAGCGAGCAGGCCCAGTACGACCGGATGGCGTCGGTGCGCTCCCACGCCGAGGGGAGGGCGCAGCTCGGGCAGGTGTACGACCGCATGTTCAACGACCCCGACGTCGCCGTGCTCGTCGGAGCGCTCGGCGAGCACCTGCGCTTCGGCGGGGTCCTGCCCGACGACGTGCGGGAGCTGTGCATCCTGCGCTTCGCCGCCCGCCGTGGGTACGGCTACGAGTGGGCGCACCACCAGCGGCCGGCCACACAGGCCGGGATCGACGGGCCGACCATCGACGCGGTGACCTCGGGCGAGCTGCCCGACGGCCTGCGCGACGACCAGCGTGCGGCCCTCCGGGCGGTCGACGCCGTCGCCGCCGACAGGGAGCTGACCGCCGAGGAGTACGCCGGGTTGGTGGGGGCGTTCGACGTGATGGGTGCCGTCGAGCTCGTCGTCCTGTGCGGCCTCTACGGCGTGATGGGCAACATGGTCACGGCGTTCGGCATCGAGGTCGAGGACGGCTTCCCCACCCCGCCGAGCCCACCGTTCTGACGTCGGTCGGTCAAGCGGGCGCTGCGTCGGCGGCCTGGCCGATCGCGTAGGCGACGACGAAGGCGGCGTTCGCGGCGGCGAACCACGCCAGTCGCGGCGCCGGCCACCACCGCAGCGCCGCCCGCCGCGCCGGGCGCGGCCCCGCGGGATGGCGGAGGCGGAGCAGGGCTCCGCACGTCGCCACGACCGTGACCGCCAGGGCGAACCACCAGCCCCAGCCCAGCTCGCCCACCACCAGACCCCGCCAGAGCCCGAAGCCGGCCGCCACGATCATGGTCAGGACGAGGCCGGCCACCCGCCTGGCCGTCGACGGAGGAGCCAGACCGAGCGCGTCCCGCGTCGCACCGTCCGCACCGCGCCAGCTGGCGTCGATGAGCGCCTCGCCGACGGCCTCGAACACGATCTCGAACAGGATCTCGAAGAGGATCTCCATCGCGGGCTCCGACCGTTCCGCGCACCGGACGGGTGCCGATGGCGGACCGACGGGGACTCGGCTCGCTCAGCCGGCCTCGGAGTGCGTGACCGCGGCCTCGCCCATCCACTCCCGCAGTGTGTTCTTGAGCTTGGTCTGCTGGATGAAGATGTCGTGCTCGGGCGACACGCCACCGGCGGGCTGGGGCGACTTCCAGTAGAAGCTCAGCCACTCCTGCACGCCCGACTGGCCCGCACGCTGCGCGAG
>JAEYSR010000074.1 GCA_023434535.1 Actinomycetes bacterium | reverse complement strand
GCCCCATCCCGCTCGAACCGGCTCTGCGATCCGGTTCGGTCCGGTCAGCCGACCAGTTGGCGGACCTTCTGCCGCGTGCTGAGCAACGTGCGGGTGGCGCGGTGCAGGACCGCGGCGCACTCCTCGGCCTCGTCGGCTCGGGATCCGTCGGTTGCGGTCCGGCCGTAGCGGCGCTCGGTCTCGAGCCGGGCGAGCCGATCGACCGCCGCGATGACGGACTCCCGGGCGGGAGCGGAGTCGGGGTCGGCGCCGTCCGCTCCTGACGTCGCGGCGCCGGGCGGAGCGTCGACGGGCTCGATCCGGTCGAGGACGTCGGAGGTGGCGAGCCGGTCGGCCACCTCGGTCGGGGTGTCGGAGGAGCGGACGACCACGCCGAGGGCGGAGAGGTCGTCGGCGGCTCGCCTCCAGGCCATCGCCACCCGTCCGCCGATCGGGTCGTCGCCGAGCACCCGTCGGCGTCGGCGTCGACGCACGAGCAGCGCCGCCATGGCCGCGACCGCCACCAGGGCGGCCGCGCCGCCGACCACGAGCGGCCACCTCGGAGCGTCGTCCGACCCGCCCGGGTCCTCCGTCTCCGGGGCGACGGTGTCCAGCTGCCCGTCGGGGACGGTGGTCGGCGTCGCCGACGCCGCGGTGGTCGTCGGGGCGGGGGCGGTCGTCGTGGTGGCCTGCTCGGGAGGCGCCTCGGCCTGCTGCGGCTCGACCCCGGTGTAGCTCTGGGCCTGGGGGTTGCCGCGTCCTGTGGTCGGCTCGAAGGCCACCCAGCCGACGCCGTCGAAGTACACCTCGGGCCAGGTGTGGGCATGGCGGCCCCGCACGACGTACTCGGTCGTGCCGTCCGCCTCGCCGACCGCGTCGCCCTGGGTGAAGCCGACGGCGACCCGCGACGGGAGCCCGAGCGAGCGGGCCATCAGCGAGAACGTCGAGGCGAACTGCTGGCAGAACCCCCTGCGCTCCTCGAGGAACGCCGCGACGGGATCCGCGGCGTCGCGGTAGTCCACGTCGGTGTCGTAGGTGAAGCCGTCGCGGAACCACGTCTGGAGCGCCAGCATCCGGTCGTACGGGGTCGGCGCACCTCGCGTGGCCCGCTGCGCCGCCCTGGCGACCTCCGGTGACACACCGGCGTCGTCGAGGTACTCCGAGGGCACGCCGTCGGGCACGCGTGCGCCGTTGAGGTCGGTCGGCGTCACCTGCGCCAGGGCGGAGCGGACCCGGTAGCTGGTCCCGGGGGCGAGCGACTCGCTCCGGGTGATGACCGACGAGGTCTCCGGGTCGAAGCTGACCTCGGTGCCGACGTCGATCGACACCGGCTCGAACGCCGTGGGGAACCACGGTCCGCCGAGGGCCTCGATCTCGTAGGCCTGCTCCGACGGCGTGGCGCTGACGTCGCGGCGGGGCTCCGCGAGCTCCGAGCCGTCGACCTCCTCGTAGGAGCCGCGCGACACCCAGATGTCACGGGCGGTGTCGTACCGGGACAGCGCTGTCAGGCGCCAGTAGGAGGGCACGTCGCTGCGCACCGTGAACACGACCTGGTCGGTCTGCTGCCCGAGCAGGTTGCGGACGCCGACGAACGGGCTCACCACCGTCCTCGCTCCGCCCTCACGACCGACCGACCGGAGGTCGACGACCGCCTTGGTGTCCCCCGGCAGCCACGGGCCTGCGACGACGCCGACGCCGAGGGCGACGACGACGAACACCGCGGCCCCCGACGCCACCGCCCAGGTGCCCCGGACGGCCTCGCCGCGCATCCACCGACGCTCGCTCGTGACCAGGGCGCGCTGCGTGATGGCGTAGACGCCCATCCCCGCCAGGAAGGCGACCGCGGATCCGACCCGACCGGCATCGCGCGCGAGCACGCCGGCGGCGACGAACGCGGAGGTGAACGGGATGACGGCCTGCACCGGTCCGCGGTAGCGGAACGCCGCCGTGTCGCCGAAGAACGTGAAGGCCCAGAGGATCGCGGCGAGCACGACCAGGAAGCCGTCGGTCACCGGCACCGGCGCCACGAGGTCGGAGAAGTCGCCGAACGCCCCGCGCATGTCGCCGACGAGCGCGTCCACGGTCGCTGCGGTCGGGATGCCGAAGAACGTCGTCGAGGGAGCGAAGACCCACGTGATGACCAGGATCGCGGCGACGACGGACACCAGTCCGGACCACCCGACGCCGAGCCGGAGGCGGCGGGTGAGGACCGCGAGGGCCCAGCTGAGGGTGACGGCGAGGGCGAGCGGGCCCAGGTAGCCCCACCCGATGAACAGCCGTGAGAACCCGAGCGCGGTGCCGAGTCCGACGCACAGCAGACCCAGCTCCGCCGCGGCGAGAGCGACCGGAGTGGCCTCGCGGGTGTCGACGCGGCTCATCGTCGTCCCGTCGCCGGCGCGGCCGCCGCCGGCGTGGCTCGCCCCGCCGCGTCGTCGTACGTCCCGGTGGTCCCGGCCACCCGGGTCGAGTCCACCCATGCGTCGGTCAGCGGGCGGGACCCGTCCCAGTGGACGTTGACCGCGCCGGGAACCGGAGCCGTCGGCCGGGCGTCGGTGCCGACCAGGACCCGCAGCCCGAAGCCGCGGGCGCCGCGGTCCCACCCGTCGAGCTCGCCCTGCTCGAGGTGGCCCACGCAGGTGACGAGCCGGCCCGTCGGTCGGGTCCGGAGGTGGGCGAGAGCGGCCGTCAGCGACGCGTCGGGGTCCGGGCCGACTGCGGCCAGTCGGTCGAGCAGCTCCTCGACTCGCTCGTCGGCCGACACGAAGCCGCTGTCGGTGCCGTCGGTCAGGACCAGCCGGACGATCTCGTGGCGCTCCGCGGCGTGGCGCAGCACGCTGGCCGCGACCGAGACGGCTCGCTCGAACGCGCCGCCGTCGGGGTCGTCGGTGGCGCCGTCCGCGGCGGGCGATGCGTGCCCGGGTCGTCGCACGTCGAGCAGCACCGTGGTCCGACGCTGCCAGGGCTGGTCGTACTGGCGGACCACCGGTTGGCCGACGCGGGCCGTGGTGCGCCAGTGGATGCGTCGGATGTCGTCGCCCACCGTGTAGGGGCGCATGGTGGCGAACTCCTCGTCCACGGTCGACGTGGAGGTGAGGACCCGGGTGCCGTGCTCGGGTTCGTCCCCCGGCGCGGGTGGCAGTGGCGCCAGCGGCCAGGTCCGGGGGAGCACGATCACCCGCCGCGTGTCGTCGAGCGTCCGCCTCGAGCGCAGCAGCCCGAACGGGTCCTCCACCTCGATGGTCAGGGGGCCGACGGTGTGCAGCCCCCGGCGATGGGTGGGAAAGGTGTAGGCGGCGTCCCGGGTGGCGCCGACCGGCAGCGGGGCGAGGTGCAGGGTCGCCACGCCGAAGCGGCCGACGTCGTCGCGCAGCCCCATGACGCCGGAGCGCACCGCGCCGACGTTGCGGACCGCCAGGTGGACCTGGCACGGCTCGCCCACGGCGACGCGGGACGGCCGGATCTCCCTGCGGAGGTCGAGCTCGGGGCGGGTGCGTCGGACGACGAGCGCGGCGACGGCGAGCGCGGCGACCAGGGCGGCGGCCGCGATCGCGAGCTCGGGCTGGCCGAACGCCCAGGCGAGGACGGCGAGCGTCGGGACGGCCGCCATCGCGACGACGCCCGCACGGGTCAGTCGCACAGGCGGCTCAGTCCGGGACCGGTGCGGTCCGCAGGAGCTCGGTGACCGCGTCGCCGGCGGTGAGGCCGCGCAGCTGCGACTCGGGCGACAGCACCACGCGGTGCGCGAGCACCGGCACGGCGAGGTGCTTCACGTCGTCGGGCGTCACGAAGTCCCGGCCGCCGGCCGCGGCGTGGACCCGCGCCGCTCCCAGGAGCCCGAGCACGGCACGGGGCGACATCCCGAGCGAGAACGCCGCGGAGCGGCGGCTGCGGTCGGCCAGGTCCACCAGGTAGCCGGCGAGCGCGGGTGCCACGTAGACCCGCGACGCGGCGGCGCCCATGGCCAGCACGTCGTCGGTGGTCACGACCGGTCGCAGCTGGTCCAGCCGGTGGTCGTGGTCCTCCTCGACGAGGAGCGCCACCTCCGCGGCCCGGTCGGGGTAGCCGACCGACAGGCGCATGAGGAAGCGGTCGAGCTGCGACTCCGGCAGCGGGAAGGTCCCCTGGTGCTCCAGCGGGTTCTGCGTGGCGACGACCATGAACGGCCGGGGGAGCGGATAGGTCGTCCCGTCGACCGTGACCTGCTCCTCGGCCATGGCCTCGAGCAGCGCGGACTGGGTCTTCGGCGAGGCGCGGTTGATCTCGTCGCTCAGAACCAGGTTGTGGAACACCGGCCCGGCCCGGAACTCGAAGGAGCCGTCGCGCTGGTTCCAGACCGACGAGCCCAGCACGTCGGAGGGCAGAAGATCGGGGGTGAACTGGACGCGGCCGAAGCGTCCGTCGACCGACCGGGCCAGCGCCTTGGCGATGGTCGTCTTGCCCACGCCGGGGACGTCCTCGATCAGCACGTGGCCTCCGGCCACCAGGCAGGTGACCGTGAGTCGGATCACGTCGTCCTTGCCGTGCACCGCGCCCGCGATGTTCGAGCAGATCGAGTCGAACATCGCGGAGAACGAGCGCCCCGCTGCGGGGTCGGGCTGGGCGGGGCCCGGCTGGGCCGTCGTCGGTCCCGTCGTGGTCATCGGCGGCAGGGTCCTTCCGTCCCGGGCGAGGGCGGTCGGGAGCCGGCCGTCGCCGGCCCGGCGGCCCGGGTCCGAGCAGTCTGCCACCGCCCACCGGCGCCGGGGCGGCGCGTCCGGCTCGACCGCGCCGCTCGGTCGGGCCTGGCGGCGGTCGGTTCGGACGTGAGCGGTCGCGCGGTACGGTCGGGTCCCGATGGCTGCCGTGCTCGCCCTGGACGTCGGTGGGACCAAGCTCGCGGGTGCCGTCGTCACCGACACCGGTCGCGTCC
>JAEYSR010000015.1 GCA_023434535.1 Actinomycetes bacterium | reverse complement strand
GTTGACGACCTGCGCCCACACCCGCTGCGGAGTGGTGGCCATCACCGGCGCTGCGGACGCGTCGCTCCCGCGAGACCGTCGGCCGCCGAGCGTGCCGCGGCCGATCGGCACGGGCCACGGGAGCGAGGTCGCCGAGCGCGGGCCGGCTGCGCCCGACTCGACCACCCCGTCGATGTCGCCACCGGCGCTCGACGCCAACTCGATCAGCTCGATCGCCTCGTCGGCCCGCGACGACGGGACCGTCCGGCTCCCGGGACCGGCGACGTACGGCAGATCCGCCGCCACCAGCAGGAGGTCGAGGTGGTGCAGCTGCTCGGGTGCCAGATCAGCGACGTCGAGCTCGACGGTGCCGTGGTCCGGCTCCGGCGCCGGGTCGGGTCGCTCCGGACCGAGAGCGCCGTCGCAGAACACGCAGGCGGTCGCCCACGACTCGTGCTCGGCACCGCACTCCTGGCAGAACTGCACCCGGTTCCTCTCCCGTGTGGCCTTCCCGGCCTCAGATCTCTGGTCCGATCAGCGACAACGGATGTCGCTGAGCACCCCTACATCGCGTCGGGGCGGGACGGGATGGGCTCGAACTCGGCGGCGCGCTTGTCGGCCTTGGCGCCGAACTCCTCCATCATGTCGCCCGGCTGGAACATCCCCGCCTGCCATCCGGCCATGTACTTGAGGCTGTCGGCGACCGTGTGGTCCCGCGTGAAGTTGATCATCTCCTTGGTGCCCCAGATCGCGAGCGGCGACTTGGACGCGATCCGGGCCGCGATCTCGAGCGTGCCGTTCACCAGCGACTGGTGGTCGTCGAACACCTGGTTGACCAGGCCGCACTCGTAGGCCCGCTGTGCCGGCATGCGGTCGCCGGTGTAGGCCAGCTCCCGGGCGATGCCCTCGGGGATGATCTTGGGCAGCCGCTGCAGCGTGCCGACGTCGGCCGTCATGCCGATGTTGATCTCCTGCACGCAGAAGAACGCGTCGGCCGAGCAGTACCGCATGTCCGCGGCGGACACCATGTCGACCGCGCCGCCGATGCAGCCGCCCTGGACCGCCGCGAGGACTGGCATCCGAGCTTCCTCCAACGCGGTGAACGAGTCCTGCAGGTGCTGCACGAGCATCCAGAGGGCGCCGCGCTTGCGGCCCTCCTCGGTGACGCCCGAGCCCCCGCCGATGCCGCCGCCACCGGTGAACACCGACAGGTCCATCCCGGCGCAGAAGTGCTTGCCCGTGGACGAGATGACGATCGCCCGGGCCGACCCTGCGGCGTCGATCTCCCGCACGATCGTCGGCAGCTCGGTCCAGAAGCTCGGCACCATGGTGTTGTAGGCATCCGGCCGCTTGAGCTGCAGGTGGGCCACATGGTCGGAGATGGAGACGTCGAAGCACTCGTTCACGCCGCGACGGTACCGTCCGTGGACACGAGAGGTCGGCTCGGTGGCACCGGAACCGCCGTCGTTCACCCCGTCCTGCGGTCGTCGCGACTGGGGATGCGGGCGTCCATGTCGTGACGGATCAGGAACCGGTTGTCGTCGTAGACCCAGATCGTCTCGAACCCGATCATCGCCCACAGCAGGACGTTCACGACCACCAGCGACCACACTGCGTCGATCCTGACGCCGACCGGGACCAGGGCGAGCAGCACCAGCGCGAGGACGAGGCGCTCGACGTTGATCGTCCCGGCGTTGCGCAGCCGCAGGGCGACGTGCGCCAGCAGGTAGAGCGACGTGCCGCCGAACAGCGCCACTGCGGGGATGAGCTCGAGGTGCTCCCGACCGTGCGGCACCGCCTCCTCGAACGCCAGCGCGCACAGGATGATGCCCGTCACCATCGGGAAGTGCAGGTAGGAGTACGAGTCGCGGGCCAGCCGGTTCTGCTCCCGGCCCGGCGCCGCCCGTTCCAGCCGCAGCGCGGTCACGATCGCGACGATGTCGAAGTAGATCCACCACAGCGCCGCAGCGAGACCGATCCCGAGTCCACCCACGAGCGCGACCGTCGGATCCAGCTCGACGCGACCCCCGACGCCGAGGGCGATCACCGACTCGCCCAGGGCGAGGATGATGATCAGGTTGTGCCGCTCCGCCATGTGCCGCGGAGCCAGGTGCCAACGGTCGGCGCCGTACGCCGCGGGCAGTCCGACGTCGAGGGCGATAGCGGCGATCCAGCACGCCAACTGAGCCCCGGGCGAGTCGACGAACGCGGCCGTCACGAGCAACGCCAGCACCAGGACCGTCGTGATCGACAGTCCGATCACCCACCCGCGCAGCCCGGGGTCGTCCCTGGACGCCATGAAGAACAGCACGACGTGACCTGTCCGAACCACGCCGAAGGCCACCGCGAACCAGATCGCGTCGCCGCCGAACGCCCCGGGGATGGCGTACGCCAGCATCAGCAGCGCCACCATCACTCCGAGCATCAGGAGCCTGACTGCGCCCTCCTCGGGGTCCAGGAGGCTGGTCAGCCAGGCGAACGACACCCACGCCCACCACACCACCGCCAGCACGATCACGCCCCGCAGCAGGCCTCCCCACGTCAGGTCGTGCGCCATCAACGCGGTGCACTGGGTGAAGGCGATCACGAACACGAGGTCGAAGAAGAGCTCGAGGGGCTTCACGCCGTCCCGCTCGCGCAGCTCGGCGCGCAGGAGGGCGTGGTGCCCTGCGCGCCGGTCGCGTCCCCGCCACGGGAACACGACCATGCGGACCTCGCTCCTCACCCTCCGAGCCATGGCCCATTATGCGACCTCGAGCACGGCCCGACGGTCGAGTGCCGCGACGACCGTCGCTAGCCTCCGAGGATGCCGACCGACGATCCGTACCGCCTCCCTCGCTCCGTCCTGCCGTCCCGCTACGACCTCGAGCTGGTGGTCGACCCCGAGCGACCGACCTTCTCGGGCCGAGTGGCGATCAGCGTCGACGTCGTCGAGCCGACCGACCGGATCCTCCTCAACTCGCTCGACCTCACCCTTGGGACGGTCACGGTCACGGCTGCGAGCGGCTCCGCCCACGAGCCCGAGGTGGTCACCGACGCCGAGACGGAGCGCGTCGAGCTCCGTCTCGACCAGGTGGTCCCCGCCGGCCCGGCCACCATCGAGGCCGACTTCACCGGGCCGTACTGCGAGGCGCTCGTCGGTCTGTACCGGTCGACGTTCGAGGTCGACGGAGCCGAGCGCCACCTCGCCGTGACGCAGTTCGAGTCGACGTATGCCCGGCGGGCGTTCCCGTGCTTCGACGAACCCGACATGAAGGCCGTGTTCGCCGTGACCCTGGTGGTCCCCGAATCCATGTTCGCCGCGTCGAACGCAGCGGAGGTCTCGCGCGAGGAGCTGGGCGACGGCACGGTCCGGATCTCCTTCGCCGACACGATGATCATGTCGACCTACCTGGTCGCCGCGGTGGTGGGCCCGCTCGAGGCGACCGAGACCCGCATGGTCGCCGGGTTGGACGCCCCCATCCCCCTCCGGGTCATCCACCCGCCGGGCCAGGCCCACCTCGCCGAGTTCGCCCTCGACGTCGCCGACGCGGGCATCCGCTTCCTCGAGAGCTACTACGACCTCCCGTACCCCGGCGACAAGGTCGATCTGGTCGCGGTGCCCGACTTCGCTTTCGGCGCCATGGAGAACCTCGGACTCATCACCTTCCGGGAGGTGGCGCTGCTCGTCGACCCCGCCGAGTCCACCCAACCCGAGCTGCAGCGCGTGGCCGACGTGATCAACCACGAGCTCGCGCACATGTGGTTCGGCGACCTGGTCACCATGCGCTGGTGGGAGGGCATCTGGCTCAACGAGGCCTTCGCCACCTTCATGGAGGTCACGGCGTCGGACGCGTTCCGCCCGGAGTGGGACACCTGGACCGGTTTCGGCCTGTCCCGCGCTGCGGCGTTCGACACCGACGGGCTCGGCACGACCCGGCCGATCGAGTTCCCCGTCGAGAGCCCGGCCGACGCGGAGGCGATGTTCGACATCCTGACCTACGAGAAGGGCGCATCGGTCGTCCGCATGCTCGAGCAGTACCTCGGGGCCGAGCGCTTCCGCGACGGCATCCGGCACTACCTGCGCTCGCACGCGTACGGAAACACCCAGACCACCGACCTGTGGGACGCGCTGGAGGAGGTGTCGGGCGAGCCCGTCCGCCACATCATGGACGCGTGGATCTACTCGGGCGGCCACCCGGTGGTGTCGGCCGGGATCACCGATTCCGGCGTCGTCCTGCACCAGCAGCCGGCGACCGACCCGACGACCGTCGCCGGCGCCAGCGAGGGCGCGGACCCGCAGCTCGGCCTGCGCTGGCCGGTCCCCGTGGTGCTCACGGCGACCGTCGACGGGACCGACCGGGTGGAGAAGGTGCTGCTCGAGGACGACGTCGCGGTCGAGCTCGGCGGCCGGCCGACCTCGCTGCGGCTGAACACCCGCGGCGACGGGTTCTTCCGCACCGAGCTCCCCGGCGATCTCCGGGCGATCGAGGCCGTCGACCCGTCCACCACGCCGCTCGAGCGCTTCGTACTGCTGGACGACACGTGGGCCGCGCTGCTGCGCGGCGACGTCACCGGCGCCGAGATGGAATCGCTCGTCCGGTTGAGCGCGTGGCGGGAGAGCGACCCGTCGGTGTGGCGTCGGATCGCCCAATCGGTACGCGAGCTGCGCCGGCTGTGGGGGCTCGACGACGAGACCCGGGCGATCGCCCTCGCAGGCGACGTCGCCGACACCCCGCTCGGACGTGTCGAGGAGATGATCGACATCCTGCGCGGTCCCGACGGCGGACCGTCGGCGTCGTCGGAACGCTGGCAGGACCTGCGCGGCATCCTCGTCGGCCTGCTCGGCGTGGTCGGACACGACGCCGGCGTCCGCACGCTCGCGCACGAGCTGTTCCGCGCCCCTCCTGAGGAGGCCAAGGCCCGCCCCGATGCGGATGCCACCCTCCTGGCCGCCGCCCTCGACATCGTCGCGGCCACCGGCGACGCGGACGACCACGAGCTGATCGAGGAGCGCTGGCGGACGGCGACGAACCCGCAGGACACCGTCCGGTACCTGTACGCGCTGGCCGACTCACCGGTGCCCGAGTGCTTCGACCGCCTGCTGGAGCTGACTCTGTCCGAGGTCCGGTCCCAGGACTCCGCCTACGTCCTGCGACGTGCGCTGTCGCACCCCCGCTTCGCCGACCGGGCGTTCGACTTCATCTCGAGCAACTGGGACGACGTGCTCGCCAAGGTGCCGTCCAGCGCGGCGGTGAGGATGTTCGAGGGCGTCCGCTCGGTCACCGATCCCGAGCTGGCTGCCTCCATCGCGGCGTTCACCGCCGACCACCCGACGCCGAGCGGCGCCCGGGTCCTGGCCCAGCACCTCGAGCGGATGTGGATCAACGTCCACGCCGCGGTCCGACTGCGCGCGGAGACGGACGACGAGAGCGCAGGCGCCGAGTCGTAGCGAACCGATCGCGCTCGCCGCGTCCGATCGGAGGCGTGGTCCGGGCATCCTTGACGGACCATGGCGGTCACGACCCTCCGCACCCAGGACGACCGACGACTCACCGTCGAGCACCTGGCCCGGCCGCGCACGGCGGGAGCGGGGCTCGACGTGTTCGCCGTCGAGGACCGCTCCGCACAGGTGGTGTGGTCGGCCCTGCCCGCCGGCACGGTCGAGGTCGTCGCCGAAGGCGATCGGGGATCCAGGTCGTTCTCGACCGTCACGCACCCGGGCGGTCCCGGCGCGGCCGAGCTGTCCGGGCTGGCCCCCGACTCCCGACACCGCGTCCGGGTCCTGGTGGACGGCACCGACGTCGTGCGGCCCAGAGCCTTCCGGACCCAGCCGACGCCGACCGGCGAGGAACTGTTCCGCTTCGCCACGCTCAACGACCTGCACCTCGGCCGGGAGGAGAAGCGCGACGCCGACCGTCCCGGAGGCACCGGCGCCCTCACCCCCTTCGACATGGCGGCCGACGCCCTGACCGACGCGCTCTCCTGGGGAGCCGAGGCGGTCGTCGTCAAGGGCGACGTGTGCGACGAGTCCTTCGACCGGTTCTGGGACCAGGCCGCCGAGCTGTTCGGCGACGTGTCCGTCCCGGTCCGGATGCTGCCCGGCAACCACGACACCGGTTCGAAGCGGATGGTCGAGCCCGAGGTCGCCGCGGCCACCCGTGGCCTGCACATGTGCCGTGCCGTCGAGCACCTCGACGTCGCCGGGTTGCGCATCGTGATGGTCGAGTCCGGCGTGCCGGGCACCGGGTGGGGTGACCT
>JAEYSR010000250.1 GCA_023434535.1 Actinomycetes bacterium | reverse complement strand
CATGAAGGTCAAGCCCAGCGTCAAGAAGATCTGCGAGAAGTGCCGTGTCATCCGCCGCAACGGTCGGGTGATGGTCATCTGCGACAACCCGCGCCACAAGCAGCGCCAGGGCTGAGCAGCTCGCCACCCGAGAAAGAGCAGGACAGACACACATGGCACGCATCGCCGGCGTCGACATCCCGCGGGAGAAGCGCCTCGTCATCTCCCTCACCTACATCTACGGCATCGGCCGCACTGCTTCCGAGCAGATCTGCGACGCTGCCGGGATCGACCAGTCCACCCGCGTCCGGGACCTCACCGACGCGGAGGTGACCCAGCTCCGCTCGGTCATCGAGGAGGGCTACAAGGTCGAGGGAGACCTCCGACGCGAGGTCAACCAGAACATCAAGCGCAAGATGGAGATCGGCTGCTACCAGGGCCTGCGTCACCGTCGTGGCCTGCCCGTCCGCGGCCAGCGCACCCACACCAACGCCCGAACCCGCAAGGGTCCCAAGAAGACCGTCGCCGGCAAGAAGAAGGTCCGCAAGTAATGGCAAAGCCACCAGCGGGCGGTCGTCGCCCCAAGCGTCGCGAGAAGAAGCACGTCACGCACGGCGTCGCTCACATCAAGAGCTCGTTCAACAACACGATCATCTCGATCACCGACCTCGAGGGCAACGTGCTCGCGTGGGCCTCGGCCGGCAACGCCGGCTTCAAGGGCTCCCGCAAGTCGACGCCGTTCGCGGCGCAGCTGGCCGCCGAGCAGGCCGCCCGCCGTGCCATGGAGCACGGCGTCCGCAAGGTGGACATCGTGGTGAAGGGCCCTGGCTCCGGTCGCGAGACCGCCATCCGGTCCATCCAGAACGTGGGCATCGAGGTGACCGGCATCAAGGACGTCACCCCCGTGCCGCACAACGGCTGCCGTCCCCCCAAGCGTCGGAGGCTCTGATCATGTCCCGCTACACCGGCCCCCGGGCGCGCGTCTCGCGCCGCCTCGGCACCAACATCTGGGGCACCAACGGCGAGAACATCGCCATGGAGAAGCGCCCGTACCCGCCCGGCGAGCACGGACGCACCCGTCGCCGCGGCAACGTCAGCGAGTACCTGCTGCAGCTGCAGGAGAAGCAGAAGGCCCGCTTCGCGTACGGCATGACCGAGAAGCAGTTCCGCAACCTCTACGAGGAGGCGAACCGCCGCCAGGGCGTGACCGGCGAGAACCTGCTGCGCTACTGCGAGCAGCGCCTGGACAACGTGGTGTACCGGGCCGGCCTGGCCGCCACCCGTCCGCAGGCCCGCCAGTTCGTGACCCACGGCCACATCGAGGTCAACGGTCGCCGGGTGAACATCCCCAGCTACCGGGTCCGCAAGGGCGACGTCATCCGCCTGCGTGAGAAGTCCCGTCAGATGCTCGTCATCCAGTGGAACCTGGAGACCCTGGGCCGTCCCGCCGCTCCGTGGCTGGACACCGCCGAAGGGGGCCAGGAGGTCACCGTCCGGGAGCTGCCGCTCCGCGAGCACATCGACGTCCCGGTGCGCGAGCAGCTCATCGTCGAGCTCTACTCCAAGTAATCCGCTCGCTCACCCCGCCCGCCCCAGACCCGCCCGTCCAGTACCGAGGTACGCATCAGATGCTCGTCATCCAACGCCCCACCGTGGAGGCCATCGACGAGGAAGAGGCCAACCGCCAGCGGTTCGCCATCAGCCCGTTGGAGCCCGGCTTCGGCCACACGCTCGGCAACTCCCTGCGCCGCACCCTGCTCTCGTCGATCCCCGGCGCGGCCATCACCGAGGTCCGCTTCGACGACGCCCTGCACGAGTTCGACACGCTCACCGGCGTGACCGAGGACGTCACCGACATCATCCTGAACCTCAAGGACGTGGTGCTCACGTCGGAGTCCGACGACCCGATCACGCTGCGCCTCGACGTCCGTGGTCCGGCCGAGGTGACCGCCGGTGACATCCAGGCCACCTCCGACGTGGAGATCCTGAACCCCGACCTCCACATCGCCACGCTCAACGGCAAGGCCCGCCTGGCGGTCGACCTCACCGTCGACCGGGGCAAGGGCTACCTCTCCGCCCTGGGCCGCAGCTCCACCACGATCGGCGTGATCCCGATCGACGCCATCTTCTCGCCGGTGCGTCGCGTCACGTTCGCCGTGGAGCCCACCCGCGTGGAGCAGTCGACCAACTACGACCGCCTGATCCTCGACATCGAGACCGACTCGTCGGTGACCCCCCGCGACGCTCTGGCGTCGGCCGGTGCCACCCTCAAGTCGTTGGTCGAGCTGGTCGAGCAGATGTCGGACGAGCCGGAGGGCCTCACGCTCACCGAGGCCGCCGCCGCCGTGGCCACCTCACCCGACCTCGAGCTCGCCATCGAGGAGCTCGACCTGTCCGAGCGTCCCCGCAACTGCCTCAAGCGGGCCCAGGTCAACACCGTGGGCGAGCTGCTGCAGAAGTCGGAGGACGACCTGCTGGCCATCACCAACTTCGGTCAGAAGTCCCTGGACGAAGTCATCGAGAAGCTCGACGAGCGGGGCCTGTCGCTCCGCGGTCGGGACTGAACCGGAGCACCGAGACATGCCTGCCACTCCCAAGAAGGGCCGCGCCTTCGGCGGCGGCGCCAAGCACCAGCGTCAGATCATGGCGAACCTGGTCGCCTCCCTGGTCGCCTCGCCGACCGGCATCGTGACGACCGAGGCCAAGGCCAAGGCCGTGCGCCCGATCGCCGAGAAGCTGATCACCAAGGCCAAGAAGGGCGGTCTGCACAACCACCGCCAGATCCTCGCCTACATCGGTGACCAGGAGATCGCTGCGATCCTTATGGACGACATCGGTCCCCGCTACGCCACCCGGCCGGGCGGCTACACGCGGATCCTGAAGCTCGGCACCCGCCACGGGGACAACGCCCCCATGGCCAAGCTCGAGCTCGTCTGAACGAACGTGGGGGACGGGGCGGCCTCGGCCGCCCCGTTTCGCCGTTTTCGGCCCGTCTCCCGCTTCTGACGCCAGGATGCGGGCCTGCTGACGCATGGATGACATGAGAACGCGTGATGGCGGCGACGAGGACCGCGACCCGACGGTCCGGGTGCGGCTCGACGTCGCGTACGACGGCTCCGCCTTCCACGGCTTCGCCGAGAACCGCGACGTCACCACCGTCGGCGGCGCGCTGCGGGAGGCGCTGGAGAGGGTGCTGGGCGAGCCGGTCGAGCTGACATGCGCGGGTCGCACCGACACGGGCGTGCACGCCCGTGGTCAGGTGGTCACGCTCGACGTCGGCACCCCGGCGCTGCGGGAGCTGGCCCGACGCGACCGTCGGGGGAGCGGCGACGGCCTCCGCCGGCTCCGCGACGGCCTCAACGCTCTGGTCGGTCCGGCGGTGGCCGTCACCGGTGTCGCCGCCGTCGACGGGGACTTCGACGCCCGGTTCTCCGCGCGGTCGCGGACCTACCGCTACACGGTGTGGTGCTCCGAGGTGCCCGACCCGTTCCTCGCGGATCGGGCGTGGTGGGTGGACCAGCCGTTGGACCTCGACGCCATGGCGGCCGCGTCGTCGGTCGTGGTCGGCGAGCACGACTTCTCCTGCTTCTGCCGGCGTCCCAAGCCCGCACCCGGCGGTTCCGAGGTGTCGCTCGTGCGTCGCGTGCTCGCCGCCGAGTGGACCGAGGCCGCGGACCGGCCAGGGCTCCTCACGTTCACGATCTCGGCCACCGCCTTCTGCCACCAGATGGTGCGGTCGATCACCGGGATGGTCGTCGACGTCGGCCGGGGGCGCCGATCGGTCGACGACGTGGCGTCCGCCCTGGCGTCCCGCGACCGCTCTCGTGCCGGCCAGCTGGCGCCGCCGCACGGGCTGGTCCTCTGGGAGGTCGGGTACTGATCTCCCAACCGCCCGCCCTCCGTTCCCGTCAGGTCACCGGAACCCGTCACCGGGCGGGAACAGAGGGCCGCGGCAGCGCCGGCCGCTTGCACATCGCGTCCGGCAGCCCGTACGCTTG
Source organism: Actinomycetes bacterium (assembly GCA_023434535.1). GTDB lineage: Bacteria > Actinomycetota > Acidimicrobiia > Acidimicrobiales > Microtrichaceae > Dermatobacter. The sequence goes on along the minus strand of JAEYSR010000250.1, from coordinate 19,473 downwards.
CCCGTCGGCCCGAGTGGTCGGACGCGTCACGGTCGTTCACGACCGGGGAGCTCCGGCCCGCCCCACCCGGTCGGGCCCGCAGCCGGTCGCACCGTCCCGTGCCGAGTGCACGTCCGTCGGACGCCGACCAGCAGCACGTCGACCGCAGAACGAGAGAGTGACAGCTGTGCGTACCTATTCGCCACGAGCAGACGAGATCGAGCGCGACTGGTACGTCGTGGACGCCGAGGGTCTCACCCTGGGCCGCATGGCCACCGAGGTGGCACGCGTCCTGCGGGGCAAGCACAAGGCCATGTTCACGCCGCACATGGACACCGGCGACCACGTGATCATCGTCAACGCGGACAAGGTCGTCCTCACCAAGGACAAGGCCGCTGCCAAGCAGGTGTACCGGCACACCGGGTACCCGGGCGGGATCCGCTCGACCACGTACGCCGATCTGCTGGACGAGAAGCCCGAGCGGGCCGTCCGTCGCACCGTCCGCGGCATGCTCCCCAAGAACCGGCTCGGCCGCCAGATGCTGAAGAAGCTCAAGGTGTACGCCGGCCCCACCCACCCGCACTCGGCTCAGCAGCCCAAGCCCCTGGCGCTCGACGACGCCCGGGCCCGGGTCTGACCGTCCGGCACGAGACACAGAGAGACGAAGCAGACATGAGCACCCCTCTCACCCAGACCACCGGTCGACGCAAGCGGGCCGTCGCCCGTGTCCGGCTCCGCCCGGGCACCGGCGTGATCACCATCAACAAGCGACCGGTCGAGGACTACTTCCCGAACCCGACGCATCGGATGATCCTCACCGAGCCGCTGCGCGTGACCGAGACCAACGAGACCTACGACGTGGACGCCACCCTGCACGGCGGCGGCGTCACCGGTCAGGCCGGAGCGATCCGCCTCGGCATCGCCCGCTCGCTCATCGAGCTGGATCCCGAGCTGCGCCCCACCCTCAAGAAGGCCGGCTTCCTCTCCCGCGACGCCCGCGAGAAGGAGTCCAAGAAGTACGGCCTCAAGAAGGCCCGCAAGGCGCCTCAGTACTCCAAGCGCTGATCTCCTCCACGTGACCGTCCGGTTCGGTACGGACGGGGTCCGAGGGGTCGCCGGGCGCGACCTCACCCCCGAGATCGCCATGGCCATCGGTCGTGCCGCGGTCCGCGCCTTCGGCGCGCGCCGCGTGCTCATCGGCCGCGACACCCGGCGCTCGGGGCCCATGCTCGAGGCCGCCCTGTCCGCCGGGGTGTGCGCCGAGGGGGCCGACGCCGTGCTCGCAGGGGTGGTCCCCACCCCTGCGGTGGCCTTCGCGTCGGAGCGCGACCAGGTGGTCGGCGTCGTCATCTCGGCGTCGCACAACGCCTACCCCGACAACGGCATCAAGCTCTTCGCCCCCGGCGGCCGCAAGCTCGACGACGACCAGCAGCGCGCCGTCGAGTCGGTCATCGCGGAGGCCCTCGACCTGGCGGCGTCGGCCGGGACACCGGTCCCGGACGCGCCCGTCGGTGCCGCCGTCGGCTCGCTCCTCGCGGACGTGTCGCTGGCGGAGGAGTACGCGGCGTCGATCGAGGGGGTCACCGACGGTCGTCGCCTCGACGGACTGCGGGTGGTCCTCGACTGCGCCAACGGCGCGGTGTCGGCGATCGCCGCCGACGTGCTGGCCGACCTGGGAGCGGACGTCCTGGTCATGTTCGCCGACCCCGACGGCACCAACATCAACGACGGCTGCGGCTCGACGTACCCGCAGGCGCTGCAGGCCGCCGTGGTCGAGCAGCGGGCGCACCTCGGCCTGGCCTTCGACGGCGACGCCGACCGGCTCCTCGCCGTCGACGAGCGCGGCCGGCTGGTCGACGGCGACCAGATCCTGGCACTGTGCGCGACCGACCTCCGCGACCGGGGCCGGCTCACCGACGACACCGTCGTCGTGACCGTCATGTCCAACCTGGGCTTCCGTCAGGCGATGGGCCGTGAGGGCATCACCGTCGTCGAGACGGCGGTCGGCGACCGCCACGTGCTGGCCGCCATGGCCGACGGGGACTACAGCCTCGGGGGTGAGCAGTCCGGGCACCTCGTGTTCGGGGACCTCGGGACCACCGGCGACGGCCTGCTGAGCGCCGTCGTCCTGGCCGATCTCGTCGTCCGCGAGGGCGTCGGCACCGGCGGCACGGCGGTCGGCGATCTGGTCGACGCCGCCATGGTGAAGCTGCCCCAGGTCCTGCGGAACGTGCCGGTGGCATCCCCGATGCCCGACGTGGCGGACCGGGTGGCCGCCGAGATCGCTGCGGTCGAGGCCGAGCTCGCCGGCGAGGGACGGGTCCTCCTCCGTCCGTCGGGGACCGAGCCGGTGGTGCGCGTCATGGCCGAGGCGCCCACCGAGGAGCGTGCGGCCGCCGCGGTCGACCGCCTGGTCGCCGCGGTCGAGTCGCTCTCCTGACGCTCCCGCCGACGGAGGGCGAGCCCCGTTGTGTGAGGCGCTGCCGGTGGGTTCCCACGGACACGCGTCACAGAGCGGATGGGTGGTCGGGCGGGTAACTGCTCAGTCGAGGGTGAGCGCGGCGACCAGGTCGTCGGGGTCGAACTCCGGGAGCTCGCCGAGCGCCTGCAGCAGGTGCGTCCGCCACCGCTCCTGGACCAGCCCGAGGATCCGGCTGTCGTCCTCGATCCGGGCCTCTTGGAGGGCGAGCGAGCCGTTGCGGTACACGGCGACGTCGTAGGGCGGACCCACCGACAGGTTCGCGAGCGCGGTGGAGACCATGGAGGCGATGGCGACCTTGATGGCGTCGCCGAGGTGCAGGTGCTGCTCGACCGCCAGCTCGAGCATGTGCTTGCCGTACTTCGTCTCGCCGATCTGCAGGAACGGCCGGTCGTCGCTGGCCCGGATGTAGTTGCCCTCGGGGTAGACGAGCAGCACGTCGGGACGGTGCCCGTGGACCTGCCCGCCGAGGATGAAGGTCGCGGTGCCGTCGGCTCCGACCCGATCGAGGGCCTCGCGGTGGCCGCTCGCGACCTCGACGCCGAGCCGGCCCACGTAGAGCGCCGCCTCGCCGAGGTTGGCGACCGTCGACAGGCACACCGGGGCCTGGTTGTCGAGGTCGGCCTGGATCCGGTCCAGCACCTCCTGGGTCGTGGCCAGGTTGCCGGCCGACATGAGCACGAACAGCCGGTCGTCCGCGGGCTGGAACACGTGCATCTTGCGGTACGTGCTGACGTTGTCGACCCCGGCGTTGGTCCGGGTGTCGGCGAGGAAGACGAGGCCCTCCTCGAGTCGCATGGCGATGCAGTACGTCACGGGCGTTCCTGTGCTGTCGTCGAGCTGTGATCTCGGTGAGGTGCCCGGTGTTCGAGCGCCGTCACGGTAGCGGTCGACGCTTCCGTCGGGTGCTGGTCCCCGTACACTGGACCAACCCCGCCTGGAGGTGGAGAGCAACGTGTGTGGGATCATCGCAGTCGTCCGGCGGCCGTCCGATCGACCGCCGACGCCGGTGGCCGAGCTCGTGGAGTCGTTGGATGCCACCCGGCCGCTCCTCGGCCCTGGAGTCCAGGACGGCCCAGGAGCCGCCGACAGCCCGGGTGCCCAGGACAGGGTGTCCTCGCTGACCGACGCCGCCCTCAGGTTGGAGTCGGTCGACGCCGCGCTGCGCGGGGTGCCGGGCCTGCTGACCCTCCGGGCCGACCGGGCCGGCGCCGACCGTGTCGCTGCGCTGGTCGAGGAGCTCACCGCCGAGGTCGCGGTGCTCGAGGCGGAGCTCGACGACCCCCACACCGCGCCGCCCGCCCACCAGCTCGAGGCGGTGAACGCATCGCTCCTGCGTTGCAAGGATGCGCTCTGGGCCATCGGCCGGGACCGACTCCGCGCCGTCCGTGAGGTCGACGGGCTCGTCGGGCCCACGTTCGACGCCGACGGCGGCGGGCCGGCCGGTCTGGCCGTCGCTCTGAGCCTCCACCAGGCGCTCGCCGCCCTCGACCGGCTCGAGGTGCGAGGCCGCGACTCGGCCGGCCTGGAGGTCCAGCTCACCGGTCACGGCCTCGACGCGGACGACCCGGTCGTCCGCTCCGCCGTCGCCGACCGCTCCGGCCTCTCGTTCACCGACGGCTCGGTCCGGTTGGTCGACGGCGTGCTCGTCGTGGTCCACAAGGCGGCGGCGGAGATCGGTGAGCTGGGCGACAACACCGCCGCGCTGCGGGCGTCGATCCGCACCGACGATCTGCTGCAGCGGGCGCTGCGGTCGTCGTCGGTCGACGGCGTGGTGCTCGGCCACACCCGTTGGGCCTCCATCGGCATCATCTCGGAGCCGAACGCCCATCCGCAGTGCTCCGACGAGCTGGACCGGGCATCGGGCCCGTTCGTGACGGCGGTGCTCAACGGCGACGTCGACAACCACGCGGACCTCGTCGCGGCCGACGACCTGTCGATCCCGGTCGAGATCACCACCGACGCCAAGGTCATCCCTGCGCTGGTCAGCCGGAGCCTCGCCGACGGTCGCGGGCCCCGCGAGGCCTTCCGGGAGGCGGTGGTCCGCCTCGAGGGCTCGGTCGCCATCGGTGCCGCGGTCTCGGAGTCGCCCGACCGGCTCCTGCTCGCCCTGCGAGGGTCCGGCCAGGCGCTCTACGTGGGTGTGGCCGACGAGTCCTTCATCGTGGCGTCGGAGCCGTACGGGCTGGTGGAGGAGACCTCGACCTACCTCCGCATGGACGGCGAGACCCCCGCGGATCCCGACAACCCCCTGGCGAGCCGGGGACAGATCATCGAGCTGGTGGCCGAGCGGGCCGGGACCGTCGACGGCATCGGCCGCTGGTCCTACGACGGCACGGAGCTCCCCGTGACGGCGGACGACCTGACCGACGCGCAGATCACCACCCGCGACATCGACCGCGGCGCCTTCCCGCACTTCCTCCTCAAGGAGATCACCGACGCCCCGGGCTCCTTCCGCAAGACCCTCCGGGGGAAGCTGCTCGAGACCGACGGGCGCTTCCGGGTCGAGCTGTCGGACGACACGCTGCCGGCGGACGTGCGCCAGCGTCTGGAGTCCGGCCGCATCGACCGGGTGCTCGTCATCGGCCAGGGCACCGCCGCCGTGGCGGGCCAGAGCCTCGCCGAGCACCTCCGGGAGCTCCTGGCCGACTCCGAGGTGGGCGTCGAGGCGCTGCCCGCGACCGAGCTGTCGGGGTTCCGGTTGCGCGCCGACATGTCCGACACGCTGGCCGTCGCGATCAGTCAGTCGGGGACCACCACCGACACCAACCGCACGGTGGACCTGATCCGCGGACGCGGCGCGTCGGTCGTGTCGATCGTGAACCGGCGCAACTCGGACCTGACCGACAAGTCCGACGGGGTGCTCTACACGTCGGACGGGCGGGACGTGGAGATGAGCGTCGCGTCCACCAAGGCGTTCTACGCGCAGGTGGCCGCGGGCCTCCTCCTCGGGTACGCCATCGCGTCGCACGTCCCGGGGGCGCGCAGCGCCGAGGACCCCGGGGAGCAGGAGCTGCTGAAGGCGCTCAGCCGGATCCCCGACGCGCTCGAGGCGACCCTGGCGACCCGGCCCGACATCGCCGCGGCGGCGCGGACCTTCGCGCCGTCACGGCGCTACTGGGCGATCGTGGGCAACGGTCCCAACCAGATTGCGGCCCGGGAGCTGCGGATCAAGCTCTCCGAGCTCTGCTACAAGTCGATCGCCTGCGACGCGACCGAGGACAAGAAGCACATCGACCTCTCCTCGGAGCCGATGATCCTCGTGTGCGCCGCCGGGCTGGTGGGTTCGACGGCGGACGACGTCTCCAAGGAGGTGGCGATCTTCCGGGCGCACAAGGCCGCGCCGATCGTCATCGCCTCGGAAGGGGACCGGGCCTTCACCGCCGCCCTGGCCGTCCTGACCGTTCCCGACACCCACCCGCGGCTCGGCTTCGTCCTGGCGACCATGGTCGGGCACCTGTTCGGCTACGAGGCGGCCCTCAGCATCGACGCCCAGGCCCGCCCGCTGCGGGTGGTCCGCGCCGCGATCGACGAGGCCGTGTCGGCCCTCGGCGGCGAGCTGCACCTCCGACGCGACGGCGACGGCCTGCTGCGCCGCCTCCGCCCGGTGATGGCGCCGAACGCAGCGGAGTTCCTCGACGGCCTGCGCTCCGGCGCCTACGACGGCCACCTCGAGGCCGGCACCGCCGTCCGCGTGGCCGGGCAGTTCCGCTACGCCCTCGGCATCTCCCCGCTCGACGCGTACCAGGTCGAGTTCGGCAAGGTCGGCACGCCCGGTGTGGTGCTGGAGGACCTGGTGGCCGGCCTGACCTCGGCCATCGAGGAGCTGACCCGCCCGGTCGACGCGATCAAGCACCAGGCCAAGACGGTGACCGTCGGCATCAGTCGTTCCGACGAGTCGCTCCTGCAGGTCGGCCTCGTCGCCGCCCTCCTGGAGGCCGGCTCGGCCCGGGACCGGCTCACCTACTCGACGCTGCGCTCCCTGGGCGAGCTGGACCCCGCCGTCGTCGAGGTCGTCGGGTCGACCCGCTACGCCGTCGAGCACGGCGAGGACCTGGACCGGGCCCAGCTGGTCGTCGTCGACCGCCGGGGCGTGTCGACCGGGCTGCCGTCCCGGGTCGACCGCGACCACCGGCTGCGCGGCACCAAGGCGCTGGTCGCCCGCGAGCAGGAGCTGATGGTGGCCCGCGGGCGTGCCGACGGCCGCCTGGTGGTGATCGTGCCGGAGACCAAGGACGGGGTCACCACGGGTCTGCAGCTGCTCCACGTCGTGCTCCCCGACTCGCTGCCGGCTGCGACGGCCCGGGCGGTGCTGCAGGGCTATCGCCGGCGGTACCAGGCGTTGAAGGACGCGGTCACCGAGACCGAGGACGTGTTCCGTGACGACCTCCTGGCCCAGCAGTCGGTCGCCGACCTCCTGACCGTGCCGATCCTCGACCTGGCGGACCGCTGGCGCTCGTGAGCGGCAACGTCGTGGGTGTCGGGACCGACCTGGTGGAGGTCGACCGGCTCCGCACCGCACTGGAGCGCACGCCGGGGCTGTCCCGGAGGCTGTTCACCCCCGCGGAGCAGGCTCGCTGCGCCCGCAACAAGGACCCGGTCCCTCACCTCGCGGCGCGGTTCGCCGCCAAGGAGGCGACCATGAAGGCGCTCGGCAAGGGGATGTCGGCCATGGCGTTCACCGACATCGAGGTCGTGACCGACGCCGCCGGGGCGCCGTCGCTGCGCGTCGCAGGTCGCGCCCGCCAGGTCGCCGACGGCCTCGGGGTGACGAGCTGGTCGGTCTCGCTGACCCACGACGGCGGGATGGCCCACGCCATCGTGCTGGCCCACGCCTGACCGGGTGCCGGCGGGCGGCCCGCAGGGCAGGATGGAGGCGTGCTCCCCGTCCTGACCCCGACCCAGATGGCGGCGGTCGACGCCGCCGCACCCGAGCCGGAGGACGTGCTGATCGGCCGGGCCGCCGCGGCGGTGGCCCGCACCGCGGTGTCGCTGCTGGGCGGCACCTACGGCCGCCGGGTCGTGGTCGTCGCCGGTCCGGGCAACAACGGCAACGACGGCCGGGTCGCCGCTGAGCTGCTGCGTCGGAAGGGCGTGCGGGTGGTGGTGCACGACGTCGCCGACGCGCCCGAGGTGCTCGGCCCGGCCGACCTGGTCATCGACGCGGCCTTCGGGACCGGGTTCCGCGGCAGCTACTCGTTCCCCGACACCGACGGAGCGCCGGTGCTCGCCGTCGACGTGCCGTCGGGCGTCTCGGGCCTGACCGGCACGACGTCCGGTCGGCCCGCCGCCGCGGTGGCCACCGTGACCTTCGCCGCTCTCAAGCCGGGCCTGGTCCTCGGCGACGGTCCCTCGTTCGCCGGTGAGGTGGAGGTGGCCGACATCGGTCTGGACGTCGCCGACCCCGACGTCGTCGGGCCGGCGTCGACGCACCTCGTCACCGACGCCGACGTGCTGTCCTGGGTCCCCGCCCGGCTCGTCGACGACCACAAGTGGCGCCACGCCGTCTGGGTGATCGCCGGCTCGCCGGGCATGTCGGGGGCGGCGTTGCTGTGCTCCACCGCCGCCCTCCGCGCCGGGTCGGGCTACGTGCGGCTGACGGTTCCCGGCGACGGCGCCGCGGCCGGCCCGGTGGAGGCGGTGGTGACGCAGGCGTCGGTGGACGGGTGGGCGGAGCTGGTCGGTGCCGAGTGGTCGCGGTTCGCCGCTGTGGCCATCGGGCCCGGTCTCGGCCGGACCGACGCGGCGAGGTCCCAGGTCCGTGCCGCTCTGGCTGCGCCGGACCTCCCGGTCGTCCTCGACGGTGACGGGCTGTGGGCCGTCTCCGACGCCCCGGTCGCCGCGCTGGCCCGCCGCCCCGGGCCGACGGTCCTCACCCCGCACGACGGCGAGTTCGAGCTGCTGACGGGAGGGCCACCGGGCGAGGACCGGATCGAGTCCGCTCGTGCGCTGGCCGCCGACACGGGTGCGGTCGTGCTGCTCAAGGGGCCGACCACGGTCGTGGCCGATCCGGCCGGCGACGTCCTGCTCGTCCGCTCCGGCGACGCCCGGCTCGCGACCGCGGGGACCGGGGACGTCCTCACGGGCACGATCGCCGCGTGCCTCGCATCGGGCGCCCCGCCGCTCCAGGCGGCCGCCGCCGGCGCCCACCTGCACGGCCGCGCCGCCCTGCTGGGCCCCGACCGCGGGCTGGTGGCCTCCGACGTGGCGGAGCTCCTGCCCGACGCGTGGGAGTCCCTGCTCGGCTGAGCCGTCGGCCCGGCTCCCGTTCTCGGGTCGTCACGCGTCGTTCAGGCGCGCCGGGTGACCCCGGTTCGGGGTTGATCCGGTGGGTAGGATCCGTGCGCCATGCCTCGCCACGCCGCCGTCCACGTCGACCTGGACGCCGTCGCCCACAACGTGGCCGCGCTCCGGGCCCACGTCGCCCCCGCCGAGCTGTGCGTGGTGGTGAAGGCCGACGGCTACGGCCACGGCGCCGAGGACGTCGCCGCCGTGGCGCTGGCGTCGGGGGCAGGGCGACTCGCCGTGGCGCTGGTCGAGGAGGGCCAGGAGCTGCGCGACGTCGGCTTCGACGCGCCGATCCTGGTGCTGTCCCAGCCCCCGACCGATGCGATGGCCGACGCCCTCGCCGCCGGGCTGACCCCGACCGTGTACACACCCGAGGGCATCGACGCCGCCGCGGCCGCCGCGGACGGCGCCCCGTGGGCGGTGCACCTCAAGGTCGACACCGGGATGCACCGGGTCGGGTGCCGTCCGGAGGACGTCGTCGGTCTGGCCCGGAGGATCCTGGACGCCGGCCTGGTCCTCGAGGGGACGTTCACCCACCTGGCCGTCGCTGACGAGCCGGATCGGCCCGAGACGGCGGTGCAGCTGGACCGCTTCGCTGCGGTGCTGACGGCCCTGGACGACGCCGGGATCGATCCGGGCGTCCGCCACGCCGCCAACTCGGCGGGTGCGCTCGCCCATCCCGACGCACGCCTCGACCTGGTCCGCGTCGGCATCGCGACCTACGGCGTGACCCCGTCGCCCGACCTCGACCTGCCGGTGGAGCTCCGTCCGGCGATGGTCGTCTCCGCGGAGGTCTCGCACGTGGCCTCCGTCGACGCGGGCGAGGGCGTGAGCTACGGCCTGCGCCACCGGTTCGACCGTCCGGCCCGGGTCGCCGTCGTCCCGCTGGGCTACGCCGACGGCGTGCCGAGACGGCTGGGCGGCCTGTCGGCCGAGGTGCTGATCGGGGGCGTCCGCCGACCGATCCGCGGCGTCGTGACCATGGACCAGCTCGTGGTCGAGGTGACCGACGGGCCGCCGGTGCACGTGGGTGACGAGGTCGTGCTCATCGGTCGGCAGGGCGACGACGAGATCACCGTCGACGAGTGGGCCGGGATGCTCGACACCATCTCGTACGAGATCCTGTGCGGCTTCGGTCCGCGGCTGCCCCGGCGGCACCTCGCCCGCGTGAGCCATCGCGGGGACCCGGAGGGAGCCGGGTGATCTGGGAGCTCGACGGCATCTCCGTCGGCCATTGGACGGATGCGGCCGCTCTGACCGGCTGCACGGTGGTGCTGTTCGATCCTGCGGTGGTCGCGTCGGGTGAGGTGCGGGGCGGTGCCCCGGCCAGCCACGAGCTCTCGCTGCTCGAGCCGACCGCCACCGTCGAGCGCATCGACGCCGTGGTCCTGAGCGGCGGCTCGGCCTACGGGCTCGCCAGCACGGTCGGGGTGACGAGGTGGTGCGAGGAGGCGGGTCGTGGGCTGCCCACGCTGGCCGGTCGGATCCCGATCGTGGTCGGGATGAGCCTGTTCGACCTCCTGGTCGGCGACCCGTCGGTCCGCCCCGGGGTCGACGAGGGTCGCGCCGCGGCGGAGGACGCGTCCACGGTCCGCGCCGACGGGACGGCCGGCACCCGCGACCTCGGTCTCCTCGGCGCCGGGACCGGAGCCACGACGTCGAAGTGGCGCGGTGTCGAGCAGTCGGCGCCCGGCGGGATCGTGGGTGCCGTCCGCCGCGACGGCGACCTCGTGGTGGCGGCACTGGTCGCCGTCAACCCGTGGGGCGACGTGGCCGGCGCCGCCCACGACGCCGAGCCGTGGCCCGACCTGCCGCCGCCGGGGGAGAGCGGGCTGTCGCCCGTGGACGAGGGTGACGGGGCGGGCGCCTTCTCCAACACGACGATCGGCGTGGTGGCCACCAACGCCCGGCTGGACAAGCTCGGATGCCACCACGTCGCCCGCGGGGCCCACGACGGACTCGCCCGGGCCATCACGCCGCCGCACAGCCACGTCGACGGCGACGCGTTCGTCGCCGTCGCGACCGGCGAGGTGGACGCGGCCGTGGAGCTGGTGCGGGCCCACGCCGTCGAGGCGGTCGACTCGGCGATCCGCTCGGTCGCGGAGCACGCCGGCGCCGCTCCCGGGGTCCCGGTTCCGCCCCGTTAGGCTCAGAGGGTGCCCCCGACCGACATCGACGCCTCCTCCCGCTCCGGCGACGCGTTCGAGGACCTGCGCGACCAGGCGCTCGGCTGCACGCGGTGTCGCTTGGCGGAGAGCCGGACGCAGGTGGTGTTCGGCACCGGCGACCCGTCCGCGGATCTCATGTTCGTCGGCGAGGCCCCGGGTGCGCAGGAGGACCGCGACGGCGTCCCGTTCGTCGGTCGCTCGGGTCAGCTGCTCGACCGGCTGGTCGGCGAGGAGATGGGCCTGACCCGCGACAGCTTCTACATCGCCAACGTCGTCAAGTGCCGCCCGCCCGACAACCGCGACCCGAAGCCCGACGAGATCGAGGCCTGCCGTCCGTGGCTGGAGGCGCAGATCGACCTGATCGAACCGGAGGTGATCGTGACCCTCGGCAACTTCTCGTCCAAGCTCCTGCTGGACACCAAGGAGGGGATCACCAAGGTGCGGGGGTCGGTGTACGACTACCGCGATCGGCCCGACGGCGGCACGGTCCGGCTGGTGCCGACCTTCCACCCGGCCGCGGTCCTGCGGGGCGGCGGCGAGCCGATGTCACGCATGCGGGCCGACCTGGTCCGCGCCAAGCGTGTCCTGGCCGACACGACCTCTGGCGGCGACGCCGGCGCCGGCCCGACCGACGGGAGCGGGGAGTGAGCGAGCGCGACGCCGGTCTCGTGGCCCGCACCACGTCGCCCGAGGAGACACGCGACCTGGCTGCGGCGTTGGCGGAGCTCGCCCGACCGTCGGACCTCCTGGTCCTGGTCGGCGACCTCGGGGCCGGCAAGACGGCCTTCACGCAGGGGTTCGGCCGTGGGCTCGGCATCGACGAGCAGATCACCAGCCCCACCTTCGCCCTGGTCCGCAGCTACACCGGGCGGCTCGACCTGTACCACCTCGACGTGTACCGGCTGGAGCAGGTCGTGGAGGCCATGGACCTGGGACTGTCGGAGCTCCTCGACGACGGCTCGGTCACGGTCATCGAGTGGGGCGACACGATCGCGCCGGCGCTGCCGCACGACTACCTCGAGGTGCACCTCCGCTTCGAGGAGCCCGACGGTGCCCACGCGGATGCGTCCGACGGGCGCGGGCCGGAATGGACCTCGCCATCGTTCGACTGCCGCAGGGTGGAGCTGCGACCGATCGGTCCGCGCTGGTCCGCCCGCGTGCGGGCCCTCGGCGCCGCGGTGGCTCCGTGGGAGGTCGGCCGGGCGACCGGCGGCGACGACGGTCCGTCCGACAGCACCGACAGCACCGACAGCGCCGACAGACACGACAGCGAAGATGGGAGCGCCGGGTGCTGATCCTGGGCATCGAGACGGCCACCGTCCAGGCGGGCTGCGCGATCGGAGGGCACGAGGGAGTGCTCGCCTCCGCACACTCGGCCAAGGGCAAGCGCCACGCCGAGAACCTGACACCGGCGATCGAGTTCATCTGCTCGCAGGCCGACATCGAGCTCGACGACATCGGCCTCGTCGCCGTCGACGTCGGGCCCGGGCTCTTCACCGGGCTGCGGGTGGGCGTCTCGGCGGCAAAGGCGATCGCGTTCGGGCTCCGGGTCCCGATGATCGCGGTGTCGAGCCTGGACCTCCTCGCCTTCCCGGTCCGCTTCAGCAACCGCCTCATCGTCACCGCGATCGACGCCCGGCGGGGCGAGCTCTACTACGCGATGTACCGGCAGGTCCCCGGCGGCGTGCAGCGCCTCGGCGACCACCAGCTGGGCTCGCCCGACGACCTGGCCAGCCAGCTGCTGGCGAGCCCCGACGAGATCCTGCTCGTGGGCGATGGCGCGATCCGCTACCAGGAGGCGTTCGAGGGCCTGGCCAAGGTCGAGCTCGTCGGCCGCGACCAGTGCCACCCGTCCGCCGAGGCGCTCGTCCAGCTCGCCCACGCACGGGCGCTCCGCGAGGAGTTCGAACGGCCCGACGAGATCGAGCCGATCTACCTCCGTCGACCCGACGCGGAGATCAACTGGTCGGTGCGCGATGGCCGATGAGGTGACCTCGGTCGACGACGGCATCGTCGTCGTGCCCATGCGGCGGCGGCACCTCCGTGGTGTCGTCGACATCGAGGAGCGGACCAACCATCGGCCCTGGTCGCTCTCGCTGTTCCAGGGGGAGCTGCGGATGCCGACCTCCCGTCGGTACGTCGTCGCGCTCGACGGGTACCGCGTGGTCGGCTTCGCCGGACTGATGCTCACCGGGTTCGAGGGCCACATCACCAACCTGGCGGTGGACCCCGACCAACGTCGGCGTCACATCGCCACCAGGATGCTGCTGGTCCAGTTCCGCGACGCGATCGCGCTGGGAGTCGAGGACCTCACGCTCGAGGTGCGTGTGACCAACCGCGCCGCCCAGGACCTCTACCGGGGCTTCGGGTTCGCCCCCGGTGGCGTGCGCCCCAACTACTACAGCGACATCAAGGAGGACGCCCTCATCATGTGGGCCCACGGGATCGGGACCGACGACGGACTGGCCCGGCTGGACGCGGTGACGGAGTCGCTGCCGGTCGCGCTGCACGAGCTGGTGGTGGACCGTGCCGGGTGAACCGACGACCGATCGGCTCGTCGGCGGCGCCGCGGCGGGCTCCGACGCGCTCATCCTGGGCATCGAGACGTCCTGCGACGAGACGGCGGCCGCGTGCGTGCGGGGCGGGACCGACGTGCTGTCGTCGGTGGTCAGCTCCCAGGTGGACCTGCACGCCAAGTACGGCGGCGTCGTCCCCGAGATCGCCAGTCGGGCCCACAACGAGCTGATCATCCCGGTGATCGCCCGGGCCATGGTGGAGGCGGGCGTCGACGGTCAGCGCATCGACGCCGTGGCGGCGACGACCGGACCGGGGCTGATCGGAGCGCTCCTCGTCGGCGTGTCGGCGGCCAAGGCGCTGGCGCTGACGTGGGGCGTGCCCTTCGTGTCGGTCAACCACCTCGAGGCCCATCTGTACGCCGCCCTGCTCGAGGACCCGCACATCGAGCTGCCGATGGTCGTGCTGCTGGTCTCGGGCGGTCACACGATGCTGGTGCTGATGGAGGACCACGGTCGGTACCGCATCCTCGGCCAGACGCTCGATGACGCGGCCGGCGAGGCGTTCGACAAGGTCGCCCGCTTCCTGGGCCTCGGCTACCCCGGCGGCCCTGCGATCGACCGGGAGGCCATGTCGGGTGACCCCGAGGCCATCCGGTTCCCGCGGTCGATGCTCGACGACGGACTCGACTTCTCGTTCAGCGGCCTCAAGACGGCGGTCGTCAACCACGTGCGCTCCCACCCCGACGTCTCGACCGTCGACGTCGCCGCCAGCTTCCAGGCCGCGGTCGTCGACGTGCTCGTGGCGAAGGCCCGCCGGGCCGCCCAGGAGACGGGTGCCAGGGCGCTCGCCATCGGCGGCGGCGTGGCGGCCAACTCCCTGCTGCGGGAGCAGTTCCTGACGGCCTGCACCGACGACGGCCTCCACGCGTTCCTGCCGAGTCGGGCGATGTGCACCGACAACGCCGCGATGATCGCGTCGGCCGGCTGGTACCGGCTGCGCGACGACGGACCGTCGCCGCTCAACACCGGCGCGGATCCCAACCTCCGGCTCGCCAGCCACCGCTGAGCGTCGTCCGTGGCCGCCGACGACGTCGCCGGGTCCGAGGAGTGGGCGGGCCGGTTCGAGCAGCAGGCCCGTGCCTGCGAGTCCCTCGGATCCCCGCTGTGGGGACGGGTCCTGGACCTGGTCGCGGCCGACGTCGCGGCCGAGGGTCCGTCGTGGGCGGTCGTCCGGGAGCGGGCCGGGCTGCGGTTCGGCCAGGCCGGGCCGCTGCGGCTCGTCGGCGCCGCCCACCGCCTCGCGCTCGCCGGCGACGCTCCCTCCTGGGCGCAGCACCTGCCGAGCTGCGGCGGAGCCGCCCCGCCGGCCGGTGCGGACGGCGACGCCGCTCTGCGGTCGGCGTGGTCGGGTCTGGTGGCCGACCATCGGGACGAGCTGGTCGCCGGTCTGGACCGGGAGGTGCAGACCAACGAGGTCGGTCGTGCCGCCGCGCTGGGCTACGCGCACGCCGTCGCGCTCGAAACGGTCGGTGCAGCCGCCGCGGTGCCGGCCCGGCTCGTCGAGCTCGGCTGCTCGGGCGGTCTCAACCTGCGCCTGGACCGGTTCCGGCTCGACCTGACCACGGGGCCCGACGGCGCGCCGGTCGACGGCGGCGTCGTCCTGGGTGATCCCGACGGGCCGGTCCGGCTGGCTCCGCGGGTCCGCTCGCCCTTGGAGGCGGCAGCCGACGGCGGACCACTGAGGACGGTGCGCCTCGTCGAGCGCATCGGCATCGACCCGCACCCGATCGACCCGACGACCGACGACGGCCGGCTCACGCTGCTGTCGTTCGTGTGGCCCGACCAGGTGGAGCGCTTCGAGCGCCTCGCCGCGGCCATCGACCTGGCTCGGACCGTGCCGGCGACGCTGACAGCCACGGCGGGCCGCCCCACCGACGCGGTGCTTTCCGAGGTTCTCGGCACGCCCGCGGGCGACGGTGTGGCGACGATCGTCCAGCACTCGATCGTCTGGCAGTACATCCCGACCGACGTGCGGCCGGCGGTGACCCGGGTGATCGAGGCGGCGGGGGAGCGGGCCTCGGCATCCGCGCCGCTGGTATGGGTGCGGTTCGAGCCCGACGAGTGGGACCGGACGCGGGTGGCGGTGTGGGTGCGACGCTGGCCCGACGGCGGCGACCGCCTGGTCGCCCACGCCGACTTCCACGGTCGCTGGCTGGCCCCGGTCCCGGCCCCCTGACGCCGTCCTTCACCGTCCCCGCCGCTCTGTTCGTCGATCTCGACGGCTTTCCGTCGAGATCGAGGAACGAAGCGGGCGAGCGGGGGGAGGGTCAGGCGGGTTCGACGACGACGACCGGCTCGAGTGCGCCGTCGTCGTCGAGGCCGGCGGCCTCGAGCGCCTCGGCCCGCAGCGCCATCTCCTCGTCGCGACCGGGGGTCCACACCAGGGCGAACACCGCGGCGGCCAGAGCGAGGCCGGCGCTGAGCCACATCGAACCGGACCACCCGTCGACGAACGCGACACGGGCCGAGTGCAGGACGCCCTCGCCCGCGGCGCCCATCTGCTGGGTCACGGCGACGGCTCCGCCGATGCCCTCCCGGACCGCGTCGGCAGCGGGGCCGGGCAGCCGGTCGGCGGTGTCGGCGACGGCGGAGGAGTAGCCGGCGCTCAGCACGGAGCCGATGAGGGCGACCCCGATCGTGGTGCCGACCTCCCGGGTCGTGTCGTTGAGGGCCGAGGCCACGCCCTGCTCCTCGACCGGGAGCGATCCGGTGATGGCCGCCGTGCCGGGCGTCATGACCAGGCCGATGCCGACCGACAGCAGCAGCAGGCCGGGGATGATCGAGCCGTAGCCGCCGTCGGCGTCGGCCATGAGCGCCATGAGGCCGATGCCCGCCGCCACCAGGAGGGTGCCGGTGACGAGCATGACCCGCAGTCCGACCCGGCTGGCGATCCGGGGGGCGGCGGCCGACAGCGGCATCATGATGAGCGCCATCGGCAGCAGGCTGAGGGACGCCCGGATCGCCGAGAACCCGAGCACCGCCTGCATGAACTGGATCAGCACCAGGAACAAGCCGCCCATCACGCCGAACACGACGAGCAGGTTCACGGACCCAGCCGTCAGGGTGCGGTTGCGGAACACCCGGATCTGCAGCAGCGGGTGGTCCTGGCGGAGCTCCCACCACACGAACGCCGCGGCCGCGACGAGCCCGACGAGGATGCCTCCCAGCGCGGTCGGCGAGGTCCAGCCGACCTCGGGGCCCTCGTGGATGCCCAGGACGAGCGCGCCGACGGTCAGCGCGGAGAGGATCGAGCCGGCGACGTCGAACCGACCGGCCTGGTGCTCACGGGAGTGGGGCACGGCGAACGACGTGATCGCCAGGGCGACGACCGCCAGCGCGGCCGGCATGGCGAACACCCACGGCCACGTGGCGTTGTCGACGATCAGCGACGACACGATGAGCCCGAGGATGCCGCCGGCGCCGGCGAAGCCCGCCCAGACGCCCACGGCGTTGTCGCGCTCCTCGGGAGGGAACGACGAGGTGATGACCGAGAGGGTGACGGGCATGATCATCGCGGCGCCGACGCCGGCGGCGATGCGGAAGCCCATCAGCATCCCGACCGAGGTGGCCTGCGACGAGGCGACGCTGGCCGCCGAGAAGAGGACGAGGCCGCCCATGAGCACCCACTTGCGCCCCCAGCGGTCGCCGATGGCGCCGATGGGCAGCAGCAGCGCGGCGAGGGCGATGGTGTAGCCGTTGATGATCCAGAGCAGCTGGCTCTGGCTGGCTCCGAGGTCGAGGGCGAGGCCCTGCTGGGCGACGTTCAGGCCCGACACCGACGCCACGACGGCGACGAGTGCGGTGCACATGGCGATGAGGATCCAGCGGCGTCGGCCGGGGTCGGTCACCGCGTCCTCGGGGAGCAGCAGCTCCGGGTGTGGGTCGATGGACGTGGTCATGGGTGCTCCGGGGGTCGAGCGGCAGGGGTGCTCGGAGCCACCTGACCGGCAGGTTCCGATACGAAACGGTATCGTATCGTTGTGGATCCGATCGTCAACCCCCACGTCGGGAGACCCTTGTCACGGCCGGAGGGGTCCGAACCCGGACCGGCCGCTAGCGTCGGGTGTCGCATGGACCCGCGCGTCGCCCGATCCCACGCCGCCGTCATGGCTGCGGCGCGTGACCTGTTGGTCGAGCTGGGTCCCGACGGGCTGACCGTGGACGCGGTGGTCGCACGCTCGGGGGTGGCCAAGTCCACCGTCTACCGGCACTGGAACACCCGGGACGACCTGGTCGCGGACGTGTTCGCCGAGTGCATGCCGGTGCTCGAGCCAGCGGCATGTGCGACCGCTCTCGAGGCCCTGCGGGACCTGACCCGCCAGATGGCCCGGGCGCTGGCCGACCCGGAGTGGCAGCGGCTCCTGCCCGCGCTCATCCTCCTCAAGACCCAGTCCGACGTGCTCGCCGACCTGAACGACGAGATGCGCCACACGCAGGAGGACGTGGCGGAGCAGGTGTTCCGGCGGTGCGTCGCCGAGGGGGTGCTGGATCCCGTCGTGCTGGAGGACCCCAAGCGCACCGGTCTGCTGCTGATCGGCCCCCTCCTCGCGGTGGCTCTCGTCGACGGCGACGGCCTCGACGACGCCTTCGTGGACGAGGTCGTGGCCCGATTCGTGCGGGGCTACGCCCCCACCTGAGGAGCTCGCCGGGCTCGGGCGGGATTTCTCGACGGAGGCGTTAGCACTCTCGGCCGTCGACTGCTACCGTTGGCACTCGCCACATCAGAGTGCTAATTGCCAACGGAGGAAAGCACCAATGAGCCTTCAGCCCCTCGAGGATCGCATCGTCGTCCGTCCCGCCGAGGCCGAGGAGAAGACCGCCAGCGGGCTGGTCATCCCCGACACCGCCAAGGAGAAGCCCCAGCAGGGCGAGGTCCTGGCCGTCGGCCCCGGCCGCCGCTCCGACTCCGGCGAGCTGATCCCCCTCGACATCAACGTGGGCGACACCGTCGTGTACTCGAAGTACGGCGGCACCGAGATCTCCCAGGACGGTGAGGACCTCTTGATCCTCGCCGGTCGGGACATCCTCGCGATCGTCAAGTGACGCGCTGAGACCGCACGACCGACCGCACGACTGATCGACAGAACGAGAGAACGCAACACATGTCCAAGATCCTGAAGTTCGACGACGAAGCTCGTCGCTCCCTGGAGGCCGGCGTCAACAAGCTGGCCGACGCCGTCAAGGTCACGATCGGCCCCAAGGGTCGCAACGTGGTGCTCGACAAGAAGTTCGGTGCTCCGACCATCACGAACGACGGCGTGTCCATCGCCCGTGAGATCGAGCTCGAGGACCCCTTCGAGAACATGGGCGCCCAGCTGGTGAAGGAGGTGGCGACCAAGACCAACGACATCGCGGGTGACGGCACCACCACCGCCACCGTGCTGGCCCAGGCGCTGGTCCGCGAGGGCCTCCGCAACGTCGCCGCTGGCGCCAACCCGGTCGGCGTGAAGCGTGGCATCGAGGCCGCCGTCGCCTCCGCCGTCTCCTCCATCGCGGAGCAGGCCAAGGAGATCGACGAGAAGGCCGAGATCGCCCAGGTCGCCGCCATCTCCGCGGCCGACCCCAAGATCGGCGAGGTCATCGCCGATGCGATCGACAAGGTCGGCAAGGACGGCGTCGTCACCGTCGAGGAGTCGAACACCTTCGGCATCGAGCTCGACTTCACCGAGGGCATGCAGTTCGACAAGGGCTACCTGTCGCCGTACTTCGTGACCGACGCCGAGCGTCAGGAAGCGGTGCTCGAGAACCCGTACATCCTCTTCGTGAACGGCAAGATCGGCTCCGTCCAGGACCTGGTCCCCGTGCTCGAGAAGGTCATGCAGTCGGGCAAGCCGCTGCTGATCATCGCCGAGGACGTCGAGGGCGAGGCCCTGGCCACCCTGGTCGTCAACAAGATCCGTGGCACCTTCAACTCGGTGGCCGTCAAGGCTCCGGGCTTCGGCGAGCGTCGCAAGGCGATGCTGCAGGACATGGCCATCCTCAC
>JAEYSR010000121.1 GCA_023434535.1 Actinomycetes bacterium | reverse complement strand
AGGCCACCAACCTCGCGACCTCGCTGGTGGCGAGCGGCGTGACCGACGCCGCCATCGGTTGCGGCGTGGAGTCCATGAGCCGCATCCCGATCGGCTCCAACTCGTCCAAGAAGCTGGGCCTCGGCGTCCCGATCCCCAAGACCTACTTCGGGCGCTACGAGTTCACCTCCCAGTTCGAGGGAGCGGAGCGCATCGCGGACAAGTGGGACATCTCGCGCGACGACTGCGACCGCTTCGGCCTCCGCAGCCAGCAGCTCGCCGCGCAGGCGTGGGCGGAGGACCGCTTCGCCGGGCAGTTCGTGCCCGTCACGGCGCCCGATCTGGACGACGAGGGCAACCCAACCGACACCACCCATGTGGTCGACCGGGACGAGGGCCTGCGCGAGACCACGCTGGAGAAGCTGGCCACGCTCAAGCCGGTCGCCCGGGAGGACGGCGTCCACACCGCCGGTTCGGCGTCGCAGATCTCCGACGGCGCCGCCGCCGTGCTCGTGATGACCGCAGATCGCGCGGCCGAGCTCGGGCTGACCCCTCGCGCTCGGATCGTCGACACCTGCCTGGTGGGAGTCGATCCGGTCCTCATGCTGACCGGCCCCATGGACGCCACCAAGCGACTCCTGGAGCGCACCGGTCTGTCGATCGACGACATCGACCTGTTCGAGATCAACGAGGCGTTCGCGTCGGTCGTGCTCGCGTGGGCCAAGGAGGTCGGCGCCGACCTGGATCGCACCAACCCCAACGGCGGAGCGATCGCCCTCGGCCATCCCCTCGGGGGGACCGGGGCGTTCCTGCTCACCAAGGCCCTGTACGAGCTCGAGCGCACCGGCGGTCGTCGGGCGCTCGTGTCCATGTGCTGCGGCGGCGGTCTCGGCACCGGCACGATCATCGAACGGATCTGACGTGGGCGACCCCGGCCAGGCCACGCGTGGTCCAGGACGGGGTCGCTCCACCGCTCCCCTTCGCCGGGCGCCCGGCCGACGCACCGCGCTGGCGTCGGTGGCGGTCCTGGTGGCCGCCGCATGGGCGACCGGGTGCAGTGGCTCGGCGGAGCCACCTGGAGCCGACGGCGATGCCGTGGAGGCCAACGCCACGGTCGTGCGGGTGGTCGACGGCGACACCGTCGTGGCCGACGTCGGCGGGCAGGAGGAGCGGGTCCGGCTCATCGGCATCGACACGCCGGAGAGCGTCAAGAAGGGATCTCCGGTCGAGTGCTTCGGCAAGGAGGCGTCCCATCGGACCGCAGAGCTGCTGCCCGAGGGGACTCCGGTCCGGCTGGTGCTCGACGTCGAGGAGCGCGACCGCTACGAGCGCCTCCTCGCCTACGTGTACCGGGCGTCCGACGGGTTGTTCGTGAACCTCGCGCTGGTCACCGACGGCTACGCCGGTCTGCTGACCTACCCGCCGAACGTCGCCCACACCGACGACTTCCGGCGGGCCGTCACGGATGCCCGAGCGGACGGCGTCGGCCTGTGGGCCGCCTGCGGCGACGACCTGCCGGTTGGGTCGGCCTAATCCGATCGTCTCCGGGAGCAGTCAGTCGCCGGCGGTGTGCGAGACCACCATGAACGTCGGTCGGTCGTCGCTCCGGTAGACCTCGACGGTCGCGGTGTCGCCGTTCGTCCAGTACCAGCGGTCGACCTGCACGCCATCCTGGACGGAGCTCGTGTGGTTCTCGTACGCAGGTCCGACGGCGGTCCGGAAGCGGTCGACGACCTGGTCGACATCGCCCACGACCGCCAGGACGGCGACGGATCCGGGTGGTCCGATCAGGCGGGTTCCCTCCTGGACGACGAACGACGTCGGCGTGGTCGAGCCGGTCGGAGGCTCGTACGCCTCGCCGACCTCGGCCAGCGGGATCCAGTCGAGGTCCGAGCCACGCCCCGGATCCTCGACGGGCGTCCCGAACGGCGGGACGAAGTCGGTCGCGATGGGCGGCACCGACATGTCCTGGCGGGAGATCCATGCGTGGGAGACCGGCTCGAAGCCGGCATGACCCGGCGAGCGCACGAAGTCGAGGCGGAACGACCGGAGACCGTCTGCCGACCTCGACTCCGCCGCGCACACCGTGGGCGACGGCATCTCGGGCCACGCTGGAGTCTCGACGCAGAAGACCGGCGGAACCGCCAGATCGAGCCAGGCCGCCTGCGACGCGTAGTCGTCCAGCACCTGGCGGGCGTCCCCGGTCACGACGGCCAACGCCCTCCAACCGTGGTCCAGGTCCACACCCTCGGGCTCCGCGAAGTACTGCACCGGCATCGTCCCGCCGAGCACGCGCGACCCCTCGACGACGGTGATGCCGTCCCGGAGCTCGTCGCCGGGGCCGAGGGTGGCACCGTCCAGGAACGGCACCCCGTCGATCTCGACGTCACGGGCGTCGCCGAAGGTCGAGCCCGTCGACGGACCCTCGTCGGCGGTGCACGCCGACGCGGCGATCACGACCGCGACCGCGGTCCACCACCACTTCCTCATCCCCAGATGGTGACACGGACCCGCCCCGTTCTCGGGTCACGACGTGTTGGGTCGGGAGAGGAGCGCTCAGCCGGCGCGCTGGAGGTCGCGCAGCTCGCGCCACCCGATGAGCTTCACCCCGGAGCGCTCGACCATGGCCCGCATCTCGGTGTCGCCGGTGAGCAGGTAGTGGTCGTCGACGCGGGTCGCCCAGTCGGGTGCGAGCGACCGCAGCTCGGAGTGATCCGTCGCCGGGTGGGCGAAGATCTCGGTCACCCCGGGACGAAGGTCGCCGATGAGGCGCTCGAACGCCTGACGAGCGCCCATGCCGGTGGAGAAGATGAGGTGGTCAGGAGCCACCACGCCCTCCTCCTCGGCGAGCTGGCGGTGAGGGAACCCCGTGAGCTCCTGCGTGGACCACCCCGACAGCCGCAGCGGCAGCCCGAAGTCGATGGCCAGGTCGAGGTAGACGTCGAAGAACTCGGGACGCATCTGGAGCGTGCCCATGTGGGAGTCCAGGTGCGTGACGTCGAAGCCCCAGAGGATGGCCCGCTCGACCTGCGCCCTCAGCTCCCGGCGGGTCTCGTCGAGGTCCGCGTGGTCCCACACGTCCACGACCGTGCGGGGGAACCCGCCGTCGCCGTCGAGGAGCGACGGGGCGACCGTGATGGGCCCCCAGCGGTACAGCTCCCACTCGGCGTTGAGCGTCAGGTGCACGCCCACGTCCTCACCCCGGTAGTGCGACGCGGCCTCACGAGCCCACGGGCACGGGACCATCAGCGTCGCGGAGGTGGCCAGGCCGTTGCGCACCGAGTCGTAGACGCCCTCGTTCGCCGAGTGGCACATGCCGAGGTCGTCGCAGTTGATGATCAGCAGCCGGTCGTCGGCCGAGTAGCCGAGTCGCTCGGCGAGCGTGCTCACCGGCCCGGCACCCCGGCGAAGAGGTCCGACTCCGGGATCTCGCTGTCCACGAGCGACCGGGCGAGGATGTAGTCGTCGAACGGGTGGACGTCCCGCGACACCTCCGACGGAAGGCCGAACCAGAACGGCGAGTCGGGATCGATCTGGGTGGCGTGCGCCAGCAGCGCCTTCTCCCGCACCTCGTAGAAGTCCCGCACGGGCACCTTGGTGGTGATCTGGTCGTCCTGCGACGCATCCGCCCAGCGCTCGCGCCACGACTCGTCGAACGGAGACTCGAGTCCGAGCTCCAGGAACTTCTCGTGCATCCCCATCATCCGGGCGCTCGACCACGCCGAGTAGTACAGCTTCAACGGCTGGAACGGATCGCCGGCCTCGGGGTACCAGTCGGGGTCCGCCGCCCTCTCGAACGCCAGGACGCTGATGTCGTGCACCCGCAGGTGGTCGGGATGGGCGTAGTGCGACTGGTCCTCCGGGTACGTGACGATGACCTGGGGACGGTCGCGGCGGATGATCGCGACCAGACGGCCCGTCGACTCGTCGATCGGAGCGTTCCAGAAGTTGTCGGGCCGCTCGTTGTCGGGCGTGTCGGGCATGCCTGAGTCGTGGTAGCCGAGCATCTCGACGGTCTCGTAGCCGATCGCCTCGGTGGCACGGGCGAGCTCGTCGCGACGCACCGCAGCGAGGTCGTCGCGCACCTCGGGACGGTCCATGGCGGGGTTGAGGATGTCGCCCGCCTCACCGCCGGTGCAGCACACGAGCGTGGACGGAATGCCCTCGGTCCGGTACTTGGCGATGGTCGGCGCGCCCTTGGACGACTCGTCGTCGGGGTGTGCGTGCACGGTGAGCAGGCGGAGCGGATCGGTCACCCGCTCCACGCTACCGGCGCGGGTTCACCGCCGAGTCGCCACGGCCCGCAGGCGTTCTGGCGGTGGTTCCCGTCGTCTGGCGGCGGAAACCACCGCCGCAGCGGACGAGGCCGGCGTCGCGTGGCATCGAACCGTTCAGACCCGGCCGTGTTCGAGCGCCTCGCCCGTCCGACCGGCCCAGCGATGCGCGACCACGCCCAGCGGCAGGGCCACGACGGCCACGCCCAGCGCCAACCCGAGCGGCAGCACCAGAGCACCCGTCGCCGACATGAGGCCGAACGCCGGGACGGTCACCAGCAACGACCCGGGCGCAGCCAGCGCTGCGGCGATGACGCCGTAGGCGGCGGGACTCGAGCGCCAGCCCCTGCGCTCTCCGTAGATGCAGCACCCGGCTGCGGGGAACGACAGCACCAGCCCGCAGAACCCGCCGATCAGAGCGCCACTGAGGGCGAGACCGGGGACATCCCCGAGCCAGCTCCACCACGTCTGAGCACCGGCGACTGCCGCAAGGACTGCCAACACGGCTGTGCCTGCGACGAGCAGCAGCGCCGTGCCCAACGCCCCACCGATCAAGCCCGCCGGGACCCAGGAACCCACTTGGACGATCACCGACCGCCGACCGCCGCGATGGACCTGTTCCGGTCGGCGCCGAAGCACGAGCACGGCGGTGGACACCAGAACGCCCGCGAGACCCACCACCAGCAGGAGGGTCCATCCCGCGGAGGGCCCGACTCGCACGGACAGTCCCGTCACAGGATCGGCGCCCTCGCAGACCGGGCCGTACGGGACGACGGACAGCGACATGTCGCCGAAGTTCGAGTCCCCCGTCGGCAGCTCGCAGAGCCCACCCGAGATACCGACCACCGCCGCTGGGCCGACCACGGTGGCGATGACCACGAGGATCGATCCGATCAGGAGCGCAGGAGCGGCCCATGGCCCGGGTGTGCCCAGCCCGCGCCGCCAACGCTCGACCCGGCCCGCGTCGAGCGGTCCGGCTTCGGATGTCACGTCCGCCAGAACGACAGCGCGCCGGACGCCTTCCCCTCGCCCCATCGGGACAGTGTGCCGTGAACGAGATGCGATCGCTCCTTCACGCGATCGACGGGCTCTCGGTCGGGCCCCGCCGCGCCAGCATCAGACCGGCCGCGCCGACCAGCGCCGTCACGGAACCGGCGAAGAGCGCCCGACCCCAGACGGGATCCGGGCCCTCGACCCGGAACGTGCCCGTCGCGGCACCGACGCGGTCCGCGACCGGGAAGGTGCAGGTGGGTCCGAAGGGGACGACGTCGAGCCGGACGCCGACGGCCGCCGGCTGGCCGGACCCAGCCGGACAGGCAGCGCGCTGGGCCGGGCCGACCGCCACTCCGACCGCGACGAGCGTCGCTGCGGTCCAGAGAAGACCGGCGATCAGGAGACCACCGAACAGCGGCACACGGCGCGACGACATCACCGCGAGGGTGACGGCCCCCGCTGCGCCTGTCGATGGGCGGACGTGCTCAGCTGCGGACGGTGGCCCGCAGCGGCTGCAGGTCGATCTGACCCGTCGGGTCGTCCTCGTCCTCGACCATGCGCCAGCCGCACAGCTCGGCGAGGCGTTCCCGTCCCTCATGGGGACCGGTGGCGATGACGTCGTCACCGGCGACGAGCCGGACCCACCCGCGGGGCTGGTAGAGGTACCGGTTGTCGCGCCGGATCGCCAGGATCCAGAAGCCGGGCTCGATGTCGAGCTGCAGCTCGGCGAGCGACTGGCCGTCCACGACCGAGCCCGCGGCGACCGGCACGCGGGTGGCCACCACGTCGGCCTCGCCGAGGGCGATGTTCACGATCGGGTGGACCTCCACGCCGTCGGTGATCAGCCAGACCATCTGGGCGGCCTGGTCGCCGATCTCCTCGGCGGCGGCGGCCAGCTGCAGCAGCCCTCGTAGAGGCGACGGGTCGACGTCGTGCTTGGCGGCCCGCAGCACCCACAGCTGCAGGTGGTCCTTCATCTCGTCCAGGCGCTCGGCCAGGTGGTTGACCTCGGCGGCGAGCCCGGCGTCGCGCAGGGCCAGGGCCGAGTACGCCAGACCGACCGCGGCCTCCGACACGTCCTTCATCTCGACGAGCACGTCGACGGCGCGGTCGAGGTCGGTCAGCGCGTCCGGCTCGGGCACCTCGGGCGGCTCCCACGTCGGCGCCGCGGCGAGCTCGTGGAGACGGGTGATGCCCGCCGGTGACCCTCGCAGGAACAGCACGTCGCCCGGCATGATGACGACGTCGCCCTCGACCTCCTCGATCATCCACGACCGACCGCGGCGGATGGCGACGACCCGCATGCCGCACTGGACCGGGATCTCGAGGTCCTTCAGCGGACGGTGGGCCATGTGCGAGCCCTCACGGATCCACACGCGGTGCGAGACCTCGTCGGCGTTCGACAGGTCCGCGATCAGCTCGTTGGGGATCCCCAGGCGGTGGGTGACGATGCGGGTGATGTCCACCGCCGCGTTGCCGATCCCCTCGATCGCGGAGATCACCTGCAGCACCGACGCCATCCCCTCGGCCTCGGCCGGGCGCCGCACGGCGAGGATGCAGATGGCACGCATCTCCTGCGTGAGGTCGTTCAGCTGCTCCTCGAGCTCGCCGAGCTCGTCGGCCATGCCGGGGTCGTTGAAGTAGACCGCGGCGTACGCCAGGTCGACCATGATCTCCGAGGTGTCCTTCGCCTCGGCGAGCATGGCCTTGAGACTTCGAGGTCGGTCGTCCATATGGGAGAGCAAGGATAGGTCCACGGGCCGGCGGGAGACCCCCATCCGGTTTCTCGTGACATCCGTGCGTCACAGACGCTGTCCTGTGGCGTCAGAAGTCGGCGGGCGGGGCGGCAACCGGCGGGGTGGGTCAGGAACCGGCGAGCCGATCCGTCGGGTCACATGACGACGGCGAGCTGACGGACGTCGGCCACCAGGCGACCCGTCGAGTCCCAGACCGAGCCGTGCTCGACCAGGTAGCCGTCGCGCGCCACCGGGCTCGCGAAGCGGACGAAGCACCAGGCCGCCTCCTCGGAGTCGGCGGCGAGCGCCGACAGCCCGTCGGCGGGACGGCCGCGGAAGTGGACGGTCAGGTCCACCGTCGGCACCGCCAGCTGCTCCGTCGTCCGGCTGAACACCGGCGGCATCCAGGCGTCGGCCATGGCCACGAGCACGGCCTCGTCCACCGGCGGCGACCGGTCCAGGCGGAGCCAACCCGCGGAGTCGGCCGTGGCGTCGGGCCCGCCGGCGAACGGCAGGGATCCGAAACCCCACCGCATGTCGTAGTGGGACCGCATCGGGATGTCGCGCTCGGGGTCGATCGGGTTCGGGGCGATCTCGGACCAGCGGGGCACCGGCGAGCCGTCGGGTCGGAGCGGCAGCCCGGATGCGAGGTCGGAGCCGGTCTCGTCGAACGACAGCGCACCCTCTCGAGGCACGCCGAGGGCCACGAGGGCGAGGACCAGCAGCCGGCCGTCCTGGGTCATGCGGACCGACACGTTGCTGACCGTGCGGCCGGACCGCTCGACCGTCACGTCGAGCTCCACCTCACCCTCCGCCGGAGGACGCAGGTAGTGGAAGGTGGCCGAGATCGGTCGGCGAGCGGGATCGGCCACCGCGGCCACGGCGGCGCGCAGCACGATCGCCGCGACGTAGCCGCCGTTGGGTCCCATCACGATCCACCACGTCGGCGAGATGCGGGCCCGGAACCGGCCGTCGCCGAGGGCCTCGACCGCGGTGTCGCGCTCGAAGTCGGTGCTGCCGTCCCGGACGATCGCGTCGCTCATGCCCCCTGGCTACCCCTCGGTCCGCTCAGCGGGCGAACTGCCACCGACCCATCGTGCCGTCCTCGCCCGGCTGGGAGGCCTTCAGGATCCGGCGGGCCACCGTGTGGATGTGGACCTCGTCGGGACCGTCGTAGATGCGGCCGAAGCGGGCGGCCCGGTACATGAAGCTGAGCGGCGTGTCGTCGGTGAGGCCTGCGGCGCCGTGGACCTGGATCGCCCGGTCGATCACGTTGTGCAGCATCCGTGCGCCGACGACCTTGATCGCCCCGATCTCCACCCGGGCCTGCTCCCCGCGATCGATGGCCGCTGCGGCGTGCAGCGTGAGCAGCCGACACGACTGGATCTCCGCGTAGGACTCGAACACGTGGGACTGCATGAGCTGCTTGGCGGCGAGCAGCTCGCCGAAGGCGGTGCGGGAGTTCAGGCGCTCGCACATGAGCTCGAACGCCCGCTGCGCCTGCCCGAGCCACCGCATGCAGTGGAAGATGCGGCCGGGGCCCAGGCGCTCCTGCGCGATGACGAACCCGTGGCCGCGCGGCCCGAGCAGGTTCGAGGCCGGGACCCGCACGCTGTTCAGGCGCACTTCGCAGTGCCCACCGTGGATGCCGAGCACCGGCGTCTCCCGCACGATCTCGTAGCCCGGCGCGTCGGTCGGCACGATGATCATCGAGTAGGCGAGGTACGGCGAGACGTCGTCGTCCTCGGTGCGGCACATCACGGTGGTGTAGGCGGCGCGGTTGGCACCGGTCGTGAACCACTTGTGGCCGTCGATCACCCACTCGTCGCCGTCGAGGACCCCACGCGTCCGCAGCTGGGTCGGGTCCGAGCTGGCGACCTCGGGCTCGGTCATCGCGAAGCTCGGCGACACCTCGGCCTGGACCAGGCGGTCGAGGTACGCCTCGCGCCACTCGGGCGACGCGTAGCGGTCCAGCATGATCGAGTCCTGCAACGTGTAGGTCCCGAGGGCGATCTGGCCGTACTCGCTGCGGCCCTGCACCTCGTTCACGTACACGTAGTCCATGAACGGCAGCCCGCCACCCCCGAGCTCCGTGGGGTGACCGAGTGCCCAGAGGCCGGCGGCCTTCGCCTCGGCCTGCAGGGACCGGATCAGGTCGCGCACTCCGTCGACGTCGCCGTCGTCCATCCCCCGGTGCAGCTCCGGTTCGGCGGGCTCCACGCGCTCGCGCATGAACGCCTCCACCTCGCTGCGCACCCCGCGCACGCTCTCCGGCACCTCGAAGGTCGTCATGTCGGTCCCCCTGACCTGATCGACTCGGTCCCCCCGGACGTCGTCGGCGCTGCGGATCGTCCCACGGTCGGGCGCCCCGTGCGAGCGCGACCGGACGGGTACCTTGTTCGCACCGACCGTGACGGTCGGACGAGGACCCGGCGTTCACCGGACGCATCGAGAGGATGCCATGTCACGCAACCCGATCCTGACCGACAAGGCCTTCGGCATGGACGGCTCGAACGGATCCAGCCTGACCCCGTCGCAGGAGTGGCAGCGGGCCCAGGGCATGCAGGGCGGCGGCGCCACCGCCCCTCCGGCTCCCCCTGGCGTCCCCGGCGGGATGACCACCGCGACGTCGGGCGGCGCCGATGCCGCCCTGAGTCGTGGGGTCGGCTTCGGGCGCGGCGCCGGCATCCCGACCGCCACCGACGGCAAGGTCATGACGATGGGCGGCGTCGCCTCGGCCACCCTCGTGTTCTTCGTCTTCCTCTTCGGCGCGGCAGCCTTCGGTTGGACGTCGGTGCTGGTCACCGAGGCCCCCGGCCAGTTCGACCAGAACGGCAACCAGATCTACGACGCCACCATGGAGCGGCCGTGGCTGCTGTTCGTGGCGATGATCGCCGGCCTCGGCCTGGCGATCTTCACGGTCTTCAAGCCGAAGCTGGCCAAGTTCACCGGCATCGCCTACTCGTTGTGCGAGGGCTACCTGCTCGGTGCCATCTCGGCGTTCTACGGGGCGCAGTTCCCGGGCATCGTCGCCCAGGCCATCGTCGCCACGCTCGGCGTGTTCCTGATGATGCTGGTGCTCTACGGCCTGCGGATCCTCCGGGCCACGCCCAAGTTCGTGAAGGGCGTGATCGCCGCCACCTTCGGCATCGCCGTCGTCTACGGCATCATGCTCATCGCCAGCCTGTTCGGCGTGGGCGAGGGCTTCTGGACGAGCGGCTCACCGCTCGGGATCGTCATCAGCCTGGTCGTCGTGACCGTGGCGGCGCTCAACCTGATCCTGGACTTCGACTTCATCGAGCGGGGCTCCGAGCAGGGACTCCCCCGCTACATGGACTGGTACGCCGCGTTCGGCCTGCTCGTCACGCTCATCTGGCTGTACCTGGAGATGCTGCGGCTCCTGGCCCGCCTGCGTCAGTGACCTGAGCCCGGCGACACCCGCCCGCTCCGTTCCTCGATCTCGACGGTTCTCTGTCGGTTTCCGGGAACAGAGCGGGCGCGACGTCAGCGTGCGGCCACCGGCGACGTGCCCGCGTCCTCGATGAGCCCGGGCAGGTCCCGCATGTCGGAGAAGACGATGGTGCCGGGTCCTTCGAGCCATGACGGTGGCGTGAGCCCGCCGGCGTAGCCGAGCGATCGCATACCGGCCGCCCGAGCTGCCTCCACTCCCGAACGGCTGTCCTCCACGACGAGGCAACGAGCCGGCGGGACGCCGCACCGCTGAGCCGCGTGCAGGAACAGATCCGGTGCCGGCTTGCCGTGCGCGACCTCGGTCGCCGAGAAGATCCGCCCGGCGAACCGATCGAGCAGTCCGGTGAGCCCCAGCGTGAGCTGCATCTTCTGGTGCGTGCCGCTCGACGCGACGCACGAGGGGACGGTGAGGTGGTCGAGCGCCTCACCGATGCCGTCGACGGCGACCAGATCGTCGCGGAAGGCGCGGTTGAGGCTGTCCTCGTACCGGTCCTGCCACTCGGGCGCGGGTCGTCCGATCTCCGCCTCGATCTCGCCGAGCATGTAGGAGTCGCTCCGCCCGACGAACCGATCGAGCACGTCGGACTCGGAGAGCGTCCAACCCAACTCGGCCAGCAGACGGACCTCGACCCGCACAGCGAGGCGCTCGCTGTCCACCAGCACCCCGTCACAGTCGAAGATGACCAGATCCACCGGGGGCGTCGACATGGGGTCCGAGTCTGCCTCGACGGCGGGGCGTCGGCGGGGAGCGACGTCAGCTGCCGTTGACCGACCAGTGCCAGGGCTCCGACGGCAGGTTGTAGAAGCCGTAGCGGGCGGCGTTGGCGGCCAACCACTGGAACGCCGGGTCCGACCGGGAGGTGATCAGGCGGCCGTTCGACTGGAGGTCGAGGGCCAGGCCCCGCTCGTGCATCGACTTGCCCGGCTGCGCCGTGGGCGGGGTGCACTGCGACGCGGGCATCTGGTAGATCGCGTACTCCGAGGTGCCGCAGTGGGCCTTCCGGAGCGCGATCTGCTCGGCCGGATCCCGGTAGCCGCCGCCGCTGAGGTTGATCCCTGCGGCCTTGGCTGCGGCCACGAGTGCCGACACCTGTCCGGCGATCGACTTGTGGACCCAGATGCCGCCGGCCTTGGTGACGTCGGCCCAGGTGACGAGGCCCGGCGCCGGCGTCGTCGGAGGCCGCGTGGTCGTCGTGGTCGCCGCGGGCTTCTGCGTCGTGGTCGGCTTCGGAGTCGGAGTCGTGGTGCCGGGCGACGGCGACACCGCCGCCACCGGCGTGCCGGTCGGAGGTGACGAGCTGGCGGGCCCGCTGGATCGCAGCGAGACCTCCTGAGCCGTGAGCTCCTTGGCCGCGGCGGCGTCGACCTCCTTGAGCGCTGCGGCCTCGGCCAGCTTCTGGTCGAGGCGGTCGTCCAGGCTGGCAGCCAAGCGCGACTGCTCCGCACGGGCCGACCGCAGCGACGCCGCCTGGTCCTCGGCCCGGTCGACCTCGGACTGGGCGGCGTCGGCGGCCTGCGCAGCCGCCTCACGATCCTTCTCGGCGATGGTCCTGGCGGCCACCATGGCGTCGACGACGCGGCCACGGCGCTCTGCGACGATCTGCAGGACGTCGGTGGCGTAGGACGCGTCGGCCGACTCCTTGATGGCCATCGTGGACAGGGCGTCCTGGGCCGGCGGACGGACGAACGCCTCGACGGCGTAGGAACGGACCTGGGCGGCGGCCTCGTCGGCCGAGCGTGCCGCCTCGTCCGCGGTGGCCTGAGCGGCGGCGGCCTGCGCGTTCGCGGCGTCGACGCGGGCCTGGGCCTCGGCGGCGGCGCTCTCCGCCGCCCGGATGCGCGAGTCGAGCGCCGCGACCTGCCCGAGCACCTGGTCGCGGTCCGCACTCAGCACGTCGGCGGACTGCTCGGAGGGCCGACTCGTCGAGGAGCCGGCGGCGACGCCGGTCGGATCGGACGGATCCTGGGCACCGGCGACGGCGGGCGCGGCGAGGACGACGACGAGGAGCGCCGCGATCACCGGGACCGCGCGGGAGCGTCGGATCCTTCTCAGCCGCACGGAGAGTCCAACGTTCGCGAGCCCAGCCACGTTGACACCATCGGCAGGTTCGGCCGCGCGTTGAAGAACGTCGGGCGGTCAACCGTCACCCACCCGCGACGGCAGACCCCACCGGGAGGGACGGGCCCACGACGGCGACGAGGCAGGGCGGCTCAGCCGCCGAGCAGGTTGCCCAGCATGCCGCCGCCGGAGGACTGCTGCTGGTTCTGCTGCGCGCCACCCTCGACGACGGACTCCGCCGGCTGGACCATCACGTAGCCCTGGCCGCCGAACGCCATCTGGATGAGCTCACCGGTGCCGCCGCGCAGCATGGACTTGAGCCCACCGGTGTCCACCCGGACGTCCATCGAGACGCCCGAGGTCCACAGCACGACGGCTTCGGCGTCGGCGTAGGTGGGGGCGCCGCCGACGTCCAGGCACACCGGGTCGCCCTTGGTGGTCACCGCGACGTAGCCGGTGCCCTTGAGGCTCACGTTGAACATGCCGCCGGCCATCATCCCGGCTCGTCCGGCGTTCACGCGGTGGATGTCCCACTCGATCGAGGACGAGAACGCCAGCACGTTGTTGCCGTTCACCGACACCATGTCGTTCTCCAGGTAGAACAGCTGGATCTCCGACGCCATGTCGGCGACGAACAGCTCGCCGGTGCCCTCGGCGACCATCATGTTCACGCCCTCGCCGGTCAGCTTGGACTTGAGCATCTTGTTGAGGCCGCCGGAACCGGTGTTCTGGAACCGGACGTCGCCCTGGTAGGCGACCATCGACCCGAGCTTGGCGTTGACCGGCCCGTACTGCATCTGGATCTTCAGCATCTTCTTGTTCTGAAGAGTGAACGGGTCCTGGCCGGTGGTCTCCGCGTACTCCGTGAACAGCGAACCGTGGATGGGCATGGCGGGTCTCCTGTGGACGCGAGGTGGTGGCGGACCTTCTTCCCCGTCGCCAACGGTAGCGGCGGGCCTCGTCGTTGCGGTGCGTGTCCACTACGCATTCGAACGCTGCGACGACACCCTTCGACGACGGCTCCGACGACGGCCGTGTCGCAGGTGGGCGGCGTGCCGGCGTGGCCGTCAGTGGAAGTCGCGCGACGGCGTGCCGACCGCGACCGGCAGGGGCGCGACGTGGTGCGCCACCACGTTCACCACGCCGTCGGGGCTGCGCTCCAACTTCCCCCTCACCACCAACGCGGCCGCGGAGCGGAGGACCGTGCGGAACCGCGTCCAGCAGCCGATCGAGCACACCACGTTGATGAGCCCGGTCTCGTCCTCCAGGTTCAGGAACGTGACCCCCGATGCGGTGGCGGGTCGCTGCCGGTGCGTGACCACGCCCGCCACCTTCACGGTGGTGCCGTCGAGCTCGTCGCGCAGCGCCGCCGCGGGCAGCACCCCACGGCCGTCGAGCTCCTCGCGCAGGAAGCGGGTCGGGTGGCCGTCGGGAGCGACCCCGGTGGACCACAGGTCCGCGACCGACTCCTCCCACTCGTCCATGCCCGGCAGGCGGGGGGCCTCCATGCCGACGACCACACCGGGGAGCCGGTCGGCGCCGGTGTGGGCGGCCGCGCCCGCCGACCAGATGGCCTGACGTCGCTCGAGCGGACGACCCTCCGCGTCGCGGAAGCAGCCGAAGGCGCCGGCCGTGGCCAGGGCCTCCATCTGGGTGGTGCTGAGCCGGACCCGCCGGGCCAGGTCCCCGATGTCGGCGTACGGCCGGCCCTCCGCGATCTCGGTGGCCAGGTCGTCGCCGATCCCCCGGACCGAGCCGATGCCCAACCGGACCGCCGGCCCGCCGAACCCCCACGTGGTCGGATCGGCGTCGTCGCGCACCGCCGCGTTCTCGGGTCGGTGGTGGGGCTCACCCCCCGCCGGATGACCCGAGAACCCGGCGCTCGCGTTCTCGGGTCGGTGGTGGGGCTCATCCCCCGCCGGATGACCCAAGAACGCCGTGGGGAGCTCGAGGGTGGCGCCGGCAGCTGAGGCGTTCAGGTCGGGGGTGCGGACCTCCACGCCGTGGCGCACCGCGTCCTGGGTGAGCGACTGCGGCGAGTAGAAGCCCATGGGCTGGGCGTTGAGCAGGGCGGCGCAGAACGCGGCCGGGTGGTGGAGCTTGAGCCACGACGACGAGTACACGAGGTAGGCGAAGCTGACCGAGTGGGACTCGGGGAAGCCGTAGTTGGCGAAGGCCGCCAGCTTCTCCCAGACCGCGGTGGCGGTGTCGCCGACGATGCCGTTGACCGCGAGGCCGTCGAAGAAGCGCTGGCGCAGCTCGGCCATCCGCCGCTGCGACCGCTTGGACGCCATGGCCTGGCGCAGCTGGTCGGCCTCCGACGGGCTGAAGCCTGCCACGTCGATCGCCATCTGCATGAGCTGCTCCTGGAACAGCGGCACGCCGAGCGTCTTGGTCAGCGCGGGCTCCAGCAGCGGGTGGAGGTAGGTGACCGGCTCCTCGCCCTTGCGACGTCGGATGTAGGGGTGCACCGAGCCGCCCTGGATGGGACCGGGTCGGATGAGGGCGACCTCCACCACCAGGTCGTAGAAGCAGCGCGGCCGCAGCCGGGGCAAGGTGGCCATCTGCGCCCGTGACTCCACCTGGAACACGCCCACCGAGTCGGCCCGGCACAACATGTCGTAGACGGCGTCCTCCTGCGGGAGCGCGGCCAGGTCGACCTCGATCCCCTGGTGGGTCCGCAGCAGGTCCAGGCACCCGTGCAGCGCGCTGAGCATGCCCAGGCCGAGCAGGTCGAACTTGACCAGGCCCGCCGCGGCGCAGTCGTCCTTGTCCCACTGCAGCACCGAGCGGTCCTCCATGCGGGCCCACTCGGTCGGACACACCTCCACCACCGGTCGGTCGCAGATCACCATGCCGCCCGAGTGGATGCCGAGGTGACGGGGCAGGTCCTGGAACCGCCGCGCCAACGCCAGGACCGGTTCGGGGACCTTCACGTCCCGGGCCGACGCATCTCCCGGAGCAGGCACGCCACCCCAGCGGTCGAGCTCCTTGGACCAGGCGTCCTGCTGGCCGGCGGCGTGGCCGAGCGCCTTGGCGGCGTCGCGCACGGCGGAGCGCGACCGGTAGGTGATGACGTTGGCCACCTGGGCGGTGTGGGACCGGCCGTAGCGGCGGTACACGTACTGGATGACCTCCTCCCGGCGGCCGGACTCGATGTCCAGGTCGATGTCGGGCGGTCCGTCGCGCTCGGGCGACAGGAAGCGCTCGAACAGCAGACCCAGGCGGACGGCGTCGGCCTTGGTCACCCCCAGGGAGAAGCAGACGGCGGAGTTGGCCGCCGAGCCCCGACCCTGGCAGAGGATGTCCTCCCGACGGCAGAACTCGACGATGTCCCACACGATCAGGAAGTAGCCGGGGAAGCCGAGCGCCTCGATGAGGTCCAGCTCCCTGTCGATCTGGGCCCACGCACCCGGCACGTCCTCGGCGTGACGGGGGCCGTAGCGGCGGGTGGCGCCCTCCTCGGCGAGGTGGCGCAGGAAGCGGGCCTCGGTCATGGGTGCACCCGAGGGGTCGTCGGGGTCGGGTGGGCACGGGAACGGCGGCAGCTGCGGCGCGACGAGGCGCAGGTCGAACGCACAGGCCCGACCCAGGTCCGCTGCCGCGGCCACCACCCCCGGGTAGCGAGCGAAGCGGCGGGCCTGCTCGGCGCCGCTGCGCAGGTGGGCCTGTCCGCCGGCGGGCAGCCACCCGTCGAGCTCGTCCAGGCTGCGCCGGGCCCGCACCGCGGCCAGCGCCGCGGCCAGGTCCCGGTCGGCCGGGGTGGCGTGGTGGACGTTGTTGGTGGCGATCGGCTGCACGCCAGCGCGGATCGCCAGCTCGGCCAGGGCGTCGTTGCGGGCCGAGTCGAGCGGTTGGCCGTGGTCCCACAGCTCCACGAACGTGTGCTCCGCACCGAACGCCGCGACCAGGCTGCGCAGCTCACGCTCGGCCGCGGCCGGGCCGTCGTCCACCAGCGCCGCGGGCACCGTGCCCTTGCGACAGCCGGTCAGCACCGCCCAGTGGCCCCGGGCCCGACCCGAGGCCGCCTCGGCGAGGTCCGCGAACGACACCTGCGGCCGGCCCTTCTCCCCCGCCATCTGCGCCTGCGACAGCAGCGAGGCCAGTCGGGCGTAGCCGACCGTGTCCCGGGCCAGGATCAGCAGGTGCCGACCGGTCGGGTCCGCCGGGCCGGGCCGGGCCTCGGGAGCGTTGAGGGTGAGCTCGGCGCCGAACACCGTGGGCAGGCCCAGGGTCCGGGCGGCCTGGGAGAAGCGGACGACCCCGTAGAAGCCGTGGTGGTCGGTGATGGCCAGCGCCTCCAGCCCCAGCCGGGCAGCCTCCTCGGCCAGCTCCTCGGGCTGGGAGGCGCCGTCCAGGAAGGAGAACGCCGAGTGGCAGTGCAGCTCGGCGTAGGGGACGCCGCCGGCGCCACCGCTGCCACCGTTCCGGCGCTCCCGATCGGCGACCAGGTGCTCGGGCGGGCGGTACTCCTCCCGGTGGCGCGACCACGCCGGGCTGTCGCCCCCGTCGCCGGGATGCTCGGGCTCCCGGTGTCGGCGGGCCATCGGGTCCTGGGACCACCACTCGCTGGCCGAGCCCTGCCGGTCCTGGTCCTGGACCGCAGAGCCCTGTGCCGCAGAGCCCTGATCCGCAGAGCCCTGATCCGCAGAGCCGTGATCCGCAGAGCCGTGATCCGCAGAGCCCTGTCGATCCGAGTCCCGGCGCTCGGGGCCCTGGCGCCCGGAGCGGTCCGATGGCGCCGACCCGCTGCCGCGGTCCGACAGACGGCGCTCGATCTCGGACCACGGGACGTCGGGGTTGTTGAAGCCCACGCCTGGAGGGTATCGAACACCCGTTCGATCGGCGAGCGGGTCGTGAGGACCTCGCTCCGATGATCTCACGATCCCCTGCAACCAGGTCAGGACCTGACCTCATCGGGTCCCACCATGACCCGATGACCACCACGACCGATACGGCCGCACTCCACCCCATCGATCCCCGGGGCCTGCTCGACCTCGCCATCGCCACCGGCGGGACCGTCGTCGCCGGGGTCGGTGACGACCAGCTCTCCGCACCGACGCCGTGCCACGACATGGACGTGAGAGCGATGCTGGGCCACCTCGTCGGCGTGCTCGACCGCATCGCCACCGTCGGCGA
Source organism: Actinomycetes bacterium (assembly GCA_023434535.1). Lineage (GTDB taxonomy): Bacteria > Actinomycetota > Acidimicrobiia > Acidimicrobiales > Microtrichaceae > Dermatobacter. Next base: position 953 of record JAEYSR010000121.1, on the reverse strand, counting down.
GGACGGCGACGTGTTCTCCGTGGTCGAGACCGACTCGCCCGACGTCGAGTGGCCCGCCGCGTGGGCGAGGGCGGCCGGGCGCGCCACCGATGCCTGGCGCGACGACTCCGCCCTCGACCGACCGGTGACCCTGCCCTGGATCCGAGGCAGCGGAGCGGACGTGCTGACGTCCTACCTCTCGGAGCTGACGGTGCACACCTGGGACCTGGCCACGGCCACCGGCCAGCAACCCCGCTGGGACGACTCGGTCGTCACCGCGGCGCTGGAGGCACCCTCGGTCCTGCCGGCGGAGAACCGTCGGGCGATGTTCGAGGAGATCTCCGCCGCCCTGGGGCTCGACGACGTCGCCGTCCCCTTCGCGGACGCGGTGGACGTCGCCGACGACGCCGACCCCATCGATCGCCTCGTCGCCTGGAACGGCCGCGATCCCCGCCTGAAGAGCTGACTCCGCCGCGGCCCCGTCAGGACGTGGTGTGGGCGCGCAGCAGGCGGCGATTGCTGAGGCCGGCGACGACCCAGACCACGGCGGCGGCCGCCGGCGAGAACGCGGCCACCGGGACCGACACCAGGAAGACCGACGGCATCAACCAGGCCGCCCGACGGGCCCAGGTCCGCTCCGGGGCCGACAGCTCGTCGGTGAGGAGGTCGTGGCGGTCGGCGTACAGGAACACCGCCGACAGCCCGACCGCCGTCAGACCGGCGATCACCGAGTAGAGGACCGCGGTCACGGGGATGAAGAAGTCGGAGAAGAGGAGGCTCGCGAAGGGCAGCGACGCCAGGGCCATCAGGTGCGTGAGGTTCACCGCCGGCAGCGACGTGCCGTGACGCACGATGATCAGGAAGTACCGGCAGTGGCCGGTCCAGAACATGGCGATCACGACGAACCCGAGCAGGTAGCCGGTCGCCACCGGTGCCACGTCGGCCCGCAGCGCGTCCACCAGCTGCGCGGTGTC
>JAEYSR010000086.1 GCA_023434535.1 Actinomycetes bacterium | reverse complement strand
GTGGTGTGGGTCGCCGGAGCCGACGTGGGTGCGGACGACCTCGACCTGGTCGATGCCTACGATGGCTGAGATGGCGGAGCACACCGAAGGCGGCCCCGAGGCCGCGGACGAGGACGCGCAGGATCTCCAGGCAGCTGAGCCCGTGGACGAGTCCGCTGCTGAGGCCGTCGATGAGGCGGTCGTTGAGGCTGGGCCCGTGGACGAGGCTGCCGAGGCCGCGGCGGACACATCGGAGCTCGCACCGCTGGGCGACGAGGCCCGCCGTGCGCTCGAGGCCGTGCTGATGGTGGCGGACCAGCCCATCGAGGCCGCGCTGCTGGGCCAGCTGGTCGAGCGCTCGCCCCAGCAGGTCGAGGACCTCCTCGCCGGGCTCGCCGCCTCCTACGAGGAGGACGGTCGGGGCTTCCAGCTGGTGCGCGTCGCCGGCGGGTGGCGGTTCCAGAGCCACGAGGACCTGTCGCACTACGTCGAGCGGTTCGTGCTCAGCGGCCAGTCGGCCCGCCTGTCCGCCGCTGCGCTCGAGACCCTGGCGATCGTGGCGTACAAGCAGCCCATCTCCCGTGGTCAGGTCTCGGCGATCCGGGGCGTGAACGTCGACGGCGTCATGCGGACCCTTCAGCAGCGTGGCTACATCGCCGAGGTCGGCAAGGACCCGGGACCGGGCCAGTCGTCGATGTTCGGGACGACCTCGCTCTTCCTGGAGAAGCTCGGCCTGAACGACGTCGCGGAGCTGCCGTCGCTCGGCGACTTCATCCCCGACGCGGACGTCGTGGAGCTGCTCGAGCAGGGTCTGCGGGTCGATTCCGAGTCGGAGACGGCGGGTCCGGGCGCCGGCGCAGCCGCTGACGGCGCCGGATCGTCGGACGACTCGACCTCGTCCGACGCCGGACCCTCTGATGGCGAGCCCGTGGCGTCGGCCGACGAGGACGTCATCGACGTGACCGACCAGGACGTGATCTCGGTCGACGACCTCGTCGACGGGATCGACCGCAGCGTCGAGGGGTGAGCGGGGACCCGTCGGAGTCGTCGGTGCCCTCCGACGAGGGGGAGCGGCTCCAGAAGGTGCTCGCCAGGGTCGGCTTCGGCAGCCGCCGCATCTGCGAGGACCTCATCGACGAGGGCCGAGTGACCATCGACGGACGCGTGGCCGTCCTCGGGGCTCGGGTCCGGGTCGACGAGCAGGAGATCGCGGTCGACGGCACACCGATCGGGGTCCGGCCCGACCTGGTGCACTACCTGCTGAACAAGCCGACCGGCGTGGTGACGACCGCGTCGGACACCCACGGTCGTCCCACCGTGCTGGATCTGGTGCCGGCCGATCCGCGCGTCCACCCGGTCGGCCGCCTCGACATGGACACCGAGGGACTCCTCGTCCTCACGAACGACGGCGTGCTCACCCACCGGCTCACCCATCCGAGCTTCGGGGTGGAGAAGGAGTACGTGGCCGAGGTCGAGGGGCGGCCCGGGCGGGGAGCGTTGCGCCGCCTCCGGGAGGGCGTCGAGCTGGACGACGGCATGACGGCGCCGGCCAAGGTCTCGGAGCTGCAGCCGGGGGTCCTGCGCCTGACGATCCACGAGGGTCGCAACCGCCAGGTCCGGCGGATGTGCGACGCGATCGGACATCCCGTGACCCGCCTGGTCCGGACCCGCATCGGGCCTCTGCGGGACCAGCACCTCGCGCCGGGGGCGTGGCGTCCGCTGACCCTCGACGAGGTGCGGGCGCTCGAGCGCGCCACGGGCTCCGATCCCGGGACCAAGGCGCGTCCCGGCCGCGGTCTGTCCCCCCGCAAGGACCCGGTCGACGGCGACGTCTCCGACGCGACCCCGGACGGGGCAACCGGTTCCGGATCCGACGAGGGCCACGGGTAACCTCGCCGACGTGCCCTCCACCTCCGTGCTCGCCCTCCGCGGGGCGACCACGATCGACGTCGATGAGAAGGAGCACCTCCTGGAGCGTGTCCAGGAGCTGCTCACGGAGATGCTCGATGCCAACGGCATCGACCGCGACGACCTGATCTCGATCCTGTTCACCGCCACCGACGACGTGCACAGCGCCTTCCCGGCGCTGGCCGCACGACGGCTCGGGATGGGCGACGTGCCGCTGATCTGCGCGCGCGAGCTCGACATCGACGGCGGCAAGCCGCTGTGCATCAGGGTGATGGTCCACTTCAACTCGGAGCGATCGCGGTCCGAGCTGCATCACATCTACCTCCAGGACGCACGCGACCTGCGTGACGACCTCCCCAGGTGAGCCCGAGGCGCGCCGGGCTCGTCGGCACGGGTCTGATCGGCGCATCGATCGGCAAGGCGCTGCGGGACCGGGGATGGCACGTGACGGGGACCGACCGTGAACCGGCCCGTGCGGTGGCGGCGCTCGACGCGGGCGCGCTCGACGCCGTCGGCCACGATCCCGACGCGGAGATCACCTTCGTGGCCGTGCCCGTCGGGGCGGTTCCCGATGCTGCACGCGCGGCGCTCGCCGACGGCGGCGTGGTCACCGACGTGGGCAGCGTGAAGTCCCCGGTGGCCGCGGCGCTGCCGCACTCGCGGTTCGTCGGCGGACATCCCATGGCCGGATCGGAGGCCCAGGGGGTCGCCGGCTCCCGCGCCGACCTCTTCGAGGGCGCGACGTGGGTGCTGACCCCGACGGAGACCACCGACCCCGCTGCGCAGGCGCTGGTCCACAGCGTGGTCCGCTCCCTCGGCGCCGACGTGGTGACCCTCGCCCCCGAGGACCACGACCGTCTGGTGGCGACCGTGTCCCACGTCCCACACCTGACGGCGGTGACGCTGATGGGGTTGGCGGCGCAGCGGGCCGAGCACGAGTCCGCTCTGCTCCGGCTGGCTGCGGGCGGCTTCCGCGACATGACCCGCATCGCCGCCGGCGACGCCGCGATCTGGTTGGACATCTGCGAGGACAACAGGGTGGCGATCCTCGACGTGCTCGACGACCTGATCGGTCGGCTCGGTGAGATGCGCGAGGTCGTCGACCGCGGCGACGACGACGAGCTGCGGAAGCGCCTGGTCACGGCGCAGGTCGCCCGGCGCAACCTTCCGACCGGCGCGCCGCCGCCCGAGGAGCTGTCCGAGGTCCGGGTGTCCATCCCCGACCAGCCGGGCGAGCTGGCCGCCGTCACCACGCTGGCGACCGAGCTGGGCGTGAACGTCTACGACATCGAGGTGGTCCACGCGGCGGGGGAGCGGCGCGGTCTCCTGTCGCTGGTCGTGGCGTCGGATCAGGCCGGCGACCTCGTCGGCGCCCTGCGCGGGCGGGGCCGGATCGCCTCGACCCACGAGCTGGCGTGAGCGGAGGGCCGTCGTGACCGACTCGCTCGTCATCCGACCCGCCGGCGGGCCGCTGGACGCAGTGATCCGGCCGCCGGGTTCCAAGAGCGTGACGAACCGCGCGCTGGTGTGCGCGGCCCTGGCGCGCGGGACGACCGACGTCGTCGGTGCCCTCGAGGCCGACGACACCGCAGCGATGATCGGCTGCCTCACCGACCTCGGCGTCCGGGTCGGACGGCGGTCGAACGAGTCGGAGGACGGCGGCGGCGTCCCGGTGCTGAGGGTTGAGGGGTGCGGCGGTCGACCTCCGGCGGAGGGCGCGATCCTGGATGCACGGCTGTCGGGAACGACCTCGAGGTTCATCGCCCCGGTCGCCGCGCTGGCTCGTGGCGACGTGGTCCTCGATGGCGGGGCGCCGCTGCGCCGCCGGCCGATGGGCGCCCTGCTCGACGCGCTCCAGGGCCTGGGTGCAGGTGTGGAGCCGCTGGGCGAGGTCGGCCACCTCCCCGTCCGCATCACGGCGTCGCACCGCGACGTCCTGGGCGGCACGGTGAGCGTCAGCGGCGACGTGAGCAGCCAGTTCCTGTCAGCCCTCCTGCTGTCGGCTCCGTGCTTCGACGACGGCCTCGACGTGGAGGTGACGACCGAGCTGGTGTCGGTCCCGTACGTGCAGCTCACGCTCGAGGTCATGGAGGCGTTCGGCGCCACGGTCGACCACGACGCCGGTTGGAGTCGGCTGCGGGTGACGCCGGGTGGCTACCGGGCCGTGGACCGCTTCGAGGTGGAGCCCGATGCATCGGCCGCGTCGTACTGGGCGGCGGCGGCGGTCATCGCCGGTGGGTCCGTCACGATCGACGGGCTCGGCAGAAGGAGCACTCAGGGCGACATCGGGTTCATCGACGTGCTCGAGCGGATGGGCGCCGACGTCGAGTGGTCCGAGGACGGAGTGGTCGTTCGGTCGTCGGGAACGCTGCACGGCATCGACGTGGACATGTCCGACATCTCCGACACGGCGCAGACGCTCGCTGCGGTGGCGGTGTTCGCCGACGGTCCCACCACCGTGCGCGGCATCGGGTTCATCCGGGGCAAGGAGACCGACCGGATCGCCGCAGTGGTCGACGAGCTCAAGCGTCTCGGGGTGGACGCCGTCGAGGACCCCGACGGGTTCACGATCCGGCCGGGCGCGGTCGGTCCAGGCCGGGTGAGGACCTACGAGGACCACCGGATGGCCATGAGCTTCGCCCTCATCGGGCTGCGCTCGGAGGGGGTGGAGATCCTCGATCCGGGGTGCACCGCCAAGACCTATCCGGGGTTCTGGGACGACCTGGAGCGCGTCCGGGCCTCCTCGGATCTCTAGGATCGCCGCTGTGGAACCCAGCGACCTCCCCGTGATCGCCATCGACGGCCCTGCCGGGTCCGGCAAGTCGACCGTGGCACAGCGCCTCGCCGACCGCCTCGAGCTCGAATACCTGGACACGGGAGCCATGTACCGGGCCGTGGCGTTCGCGGCCATCCGCCAGGGCCTCGATCCGGTGGACGCCGACCAGGTGGCGGCCCTGGCGTCGTCGCTGACGCTGTCGGTCGGCGACGGCGTGGTGATGGTCGACGACGTCGACGCCTCCGTGGAGATCCGAGGTCCCGAGGTGTCCCGGGCCGTCAGCACCGTCGCGGCCAACCCGGCGGTCCGCGAGGAGATGCGGACACGCCAGCGGGTGTGGGCGGTCGAGCACCGCGGCGGCGTCATCGAGGGCCGGGACATCGGGACGATCGTCTTCCCCGACGCGATCCTGAAGGTGTACCTGACGGCCGATCCCGCCGTCCGGGCCGCTCGACGGGCCAAGGAGATGACCGACCTGGAGTACGACGCCGTGGCCGCTGACATCGCGCGACGCGACGCGGCGGACCAGGGCCGCTCCGACAGCCCGCTGGTGGAGGCGGACGACGCCGTCACCGTCGACACGACGGGTCTGGAGATCGACGAGGTGGTCGAGCTGATCGCCGAGATGGTGGAGGCACGGCTGGCGGATCGGAACACCGTCGGATGAGCCGGTCCGTGGTGCGGCGCGAGCCGGATCTGACCGCAGGGGACGGTGCGGGAGGCGGCCGATGAGCCGCGCAGTCATCGATCGGGGACCGCTCCGGCCGATCACCGGGGCGGGACGCGTGTCCTACCGGTTCTGGGTCGTGCTGGGCCGCCTGCTGCTGCGCCCGCTGTGGGGCCTGAAGGTCGAGGGCCTCGACCGTCTCCCGGCCGGCGTGGGCTACGTGATCGCGCCGGTGCACCGCTCCTACGTGGACTTCGCCATCGTGGCCGCGGTCATCCCCCGGACGCTCCGGTTCATGACCAAGGACTCGATCTGGAAGTGGCGTTGGCTCGGTCGCTTCATCGAGTTCAACGGCTCCTTCCCCGTCGACCGCGAGAGCGTGGACCGCGACGCGCTGCGTCGCTGCGAGGAGGCGGTGGCGATGGGCGACCCCGTCGTCATGTTCCCCGAAGGACGCCGGAAGGAGGGTCCGCTGGTCGAGGACCTGTTCGACGGGCCGTCGTTCGTGGCCTGTCGCAACCGCGTGCCGATCGTGCCGGTGGGGATCGGCGGTTCGACCGACGC
>JAEYSR010000293.1 GCA_023434535.1 Actinomycetes bacterium | reverse complement strand
GAGGTGAGCTGCTCGGCGACCGTGGTCGGCTCGCCGAGCAGCACGACCAGGACGGCGATGCCGATCGCTCCCCCGACCTGGCGGGCCGTCTGGTTCACCGCGCTGCCGACCGCGTAGCGCTGGGGTGGCAGCGTGGACACCGCAGCGGCGCTGAGCACCGGGAACGTCAGGCCGATGCCGAGCCCGACGACCAGGGTGCCCGGCAGCCAGTCCCGGAGGTAGTCCGGCGTGGCCCCCACGAACGCCAGGTACCAGGCCAGCCCGGCGGCGAAGCACGCCGAGCCCGTGACGAGCAGGGGCCGGAAGCCGACCCGGGCCGCCAGGCGACCGGCCGGCCCCGCCACGACGGCCACCACGATCGGCCCGGGTGTCACGGCGAGCCCGGCCACCATGATCGACCAGTGCCAGACGCCGGTCAGGAACAGGATGTTGCCCAGGAGCATGGCGAAGAAGCCGGCGGCGTAGACGAAGGTCGCGGCGTTCGCCAGCACCAGCGACCGGTCCCGGAACAGCGTCAGGTCGACGACGGGATCGGGTCGACGACGTGATCGCTGCACGAACCAGACCGCGGCGATCGCCGCCATCACGAAGGTCGCGATCGTCCGGGCGTCGCTCCACCCCCAGTCGGTCCCCTGCGAGATCCCCAGCACCAGGGCGCCGACGGCCACGGTGATCAGCACGACGCCGCCGACGTCCGGGCGACCGGCCGGCTCGTCGGCGCGGGACTCCACGAGCACCCGCATCCCGAGGGCGGCCACGACGACGCCGACGGGGATGTTCACGAAGAACGCCCAGCGCCAGCCACCGAGCGACACGATCGCGGCTCCGAGCGACGGGCCCGTGGCCACGGCCAGTGCACCGACCCCGCCCCACAGCGCGACGGTCTGCGTGCGCCGCTCGGGCGGATAGGCGCCGATGAGGAGGGCGAGCGACGCAGGGACCAGGAACGCGGCACCGGCACCCTGCAGCGCCCGCGCCGCGACGAGGAACCCGACGTCGGGAGCGAGGCCGCAGAGCAGCGAGCCGACCAGGAAGACTCCCAGTCCCGACAGGAACGTCCGCCGGCGGCCCACGCGGTCGCCCGTGCGGCCGCCGGTGACCAGCAGCGCCCCGAAGATGATCGTGTAGGAGGTGATGACCCACGACAGGGACGCCTGGCTCGCCGCGGGGTACGACGCCTCGATGTCCGGGAAGGCCACGTTCACGATCGAGAGGTCGAGCGCCGCCATGAACGAGCCGAGTGCGGTGACGACGAAGGTCGTCCGCCTCCGGGACTCGTCGGGAGCCCCGTCGGTCGCAGCACTGGACAACGGCTCGGCGGCGGTAGAGGTGTCGGTGGTGGAGCGGTCGGCAGCTGTCGCGGGGGCGGCAGCCGTGGCGGGGGCGGCAGACGTGAGGGGGTCGGGTGCGGGCATGGGCACGACCGTACTTAGTTGCATGATGCAATGCAATGCCCTATCGTCGGGCCATGCCACACGCGGACGTTCCGACCCGACTCACCTTCGAGCAGGCGACGGCTCTGGAGCCGCTCGACTCGCCGACCTTCGGCGCCACCGTCGACCCCGGCTGGGGCATCGGGGGCCGACCGAACGGCGGCTACCTCCTGTCCATCCTCTGCCGGGCCGCGACAGCGGTCGTGCCGCACGACCACGTGCTCGCGGCGGGAGCCCACTACCTCCGCTCCCCCGGGCACGGTCCGGTCCAGATCGAGACCGAGGTGCTGCGGACCGGACGGTCGGCGAGCCAGGTGCGGGCCCGCCTGTCCCAGGACGGAGCGGCGTGCGTCGAGGCGCTCGTCACCGTCGGCCGCATCGACGGAGCCACGACCCCCGACTGGGACCGCGGCGTTCCGGCCTACGGCAGCCCGCCCGCACCGGAGGAGGCCGTGCGACTGCACGGGCCGACACCGACCGGCATCCCGGTCGAGCTGCTCGAGCAGGTCGACCTGCGTCTCGACCCCGACTGCACCGGCTTCGCCGTCGGCTCGCCGAGCGGGAACGGCGAGCTGCGCGGCTGGCTCGCCCTCCCCGACGGAGCTGCGTTCGACCCGGTGTCCCTGGTGTTCGCCGCGGACTCGTTCCCGCCGGCGACGTTCGAGATCGCCCCGTCGGGCTGGGTGCCGACGCTGGAGCTGACGGTGTACGTCCGGGCGCTGCCCTCCCCCGGACCCGTCCGGATCCTGCACCGGGCCGGCATGATCGAGGGCGAGCGCGTCGACGAGTCGTGCGTCATCTGGGACTCCACCGGCCGGCTCGTGGCGCACAGCACGCAGCTCGCCGGCATCCGGTTCGGTTGACCGCTCGCGACCCGGCGCCGACGAGCGGCGTGCCGGCCGATCGGGGTCGACGACCGTGAGGCGTCAGGTCGTGGGGACCCAGTTGCCGTGGAAGCCCAGCGGGATGCGCACCGGCACCTCGACCGTCGCCACCGGCCCGGCGGAGAGGTCGTCGGCGGCCAGCACCGCGAGCTCGGCGCGGCCCTCGCTCCGGTCGTGGACCAGTCCGACGAGCCAGGCGTCGTCCTCGGCACGCGACGACTCCCGCGGGACCACCACGAACTCGCCGGCGAGCAGGTCCGGCCCGGGGTTCCACGACGTGCTGGTGCCCTCGTCGAGGTCGTAGCGGACGACGGACCCGTCGGCATCCGCCTCGTCGGTGAGGCCGAGGCTGGACGCATAGGCGTAGCGGTACGGGATCCCGGCGCGGCGCTCGTCGAAGCGCGGGAACTCGACGATGCGGTCGTCCAGCTGCTGCTCGCGCACCGTGGCGGACGCGGGGTCGACGATCCAGCGCACCATCACGTGGGCGCCGTCGGCCGGGCCGTGGGGGTCGGTGCGGAACGTGGACGGGTGGCGCACCACGTCGACCTGGAAGGTGCCGTCGTCGAGGTCGACCGCGTTCGCCGGGTGGTACACGTAGCACGGGTCGACGGAGCACCAGACGACGTCGTCGGGGCCACCCTCGATCGGCAGCAGCCCGACGCGTGCCTCCCGGTCGTCCATCCAGCGGTACGGGAACCGCCGACCGGCCGCGGCCAGCTCGACGTCGAACTGGACCGGGAAGTCGAACAGGGCGACCCGGGATGCGGAGAGGGCGTGGTCGTGAACCATCGGACGCCCGCCGATCGGGACCTCGACGTCACGCCGCACGCGCCCGTCGGTCCCGATCACGACGTGGTGCACCGACTCCTCGGGCCACCAGTAGGTCACGGCGTGCAGCTCGCCGGTCGGTGCGTGCACCTTGGGGTGGGCGGTGTACGAACCCGACAGAGTCCCGTCGAAGTCGTTGCGGGCGATCGTCTCCAGCTCATCGCTGAGCTCGATCGGGTACGAGCCGGCCTCCACCAGGGCGAACGTGCGGCCGCCGAGGCCGATGACGTTGGTGTTGACCGGGCCGTCCATGCCGTCGTGCACCGGACCGCCCGGATCCACATCTCCCAGCTGGGCGGCGGTCTGGCCGTCTCGGACGAAGCGGTTCCGGTACCACTCGGCCCGACCGTCGCGGAGCCGCAGCCCGTGGACCATCCCGCTGCCCAGGAACCAGTGGTACGTCGCCGGGTCCGCGTCGATCGGGTTCGGGCCGTTGCGCAGGTAGCGCCCGTCCAGCTCCCGCGGCAGGTCGCCGGTCACGGTGAGCTCGGTGAGCGTCTCCTCGGTCGGGACCGGGGCGAAGACGCCCTCGAGGTACTCGTTCGCGACCGGCTCGCCCCCACTCGGGTCGCCGACCGGCTCGGTGGTCGTGCTGACGGACATCTGGTCCCCCTGTCCCGGCGTTGCTGGACGCCGTACATGTACGCTGTCCATTCAACACCGGAGGCACCTCGATGGCAACCACCAGAGGCACACGCTCCCGCAACCGGCGCGGCGACGGCGCGGCGCTGCGGGCCGACCTGATCGCGGCGGCAGATGCGCTGCTCGACGAGCTCGGCGACCCCGAGGGGCTGACCGTCCGGGGCGTCACCGCCGCCGTCGGCGTCGCACCGAACGCCTTCTACCTCCACTTCGCCGACCGGAGCGCTCTGCTCACCGAGCTGGCGATCATCCGGTTCGGCGAGTGCACCGATCAGGTCCGCCGGGCCGTCGACGGCGTCGAGGACCCGCTCGAGCGACTGCTCGTCGGCCACGAGGAGTACTGCCGCCTGGCCCTCGAACGGCCGGGGCACTACCGGCTCCTGTTCCGCAACGGCGTGCGTCCCGACGACCCCGACTCGCTCGACCGGCTCGTGCGCGCCGGCCTGGGCTACTTCCAGCTGTGCCTCGACGGCTGTGCCGGGTGCCTGGACGCCGGGGTGCTGCACGCCGAATCTCCCGTCGCGCTCGCCTCGGCCGTGTGGGCGCTCCAGCACGGTTGGTGCGAGCTGATGCTCACCGGCATGGGGAGCACCCTCCTCGGCACGCCGCGCGACGTCCTGCTCGCGCTGGTCGACCCGTCGTAGCCTCCTCGTGTGCGCTACGGGATCAACGGTTCAGGACGGATGCTCACCCAGGGGGTCGCGGGGGTCCTCAACGGGCTGACCGAGGCGGAGGAGGCCGGGTTCGCGAGCTACTGGGTGGCCCAGGTCGGCCTCATCGACGCCCTGACCCTGCTCGGCGCCCACGGGGCCACCGGGTCGCCGATGGAGCTCGGCACCGCGGTGATCTCCACGTGGGAGCGCCATCCCCACATGCTGGCGGCACAGGCCCTCACCACCCAGGCGCTCGTGGGCGACCGCCTGGTCGTCGGCATCGGCGTCAACCACCAGCCGCACGTGGAGCGGAGCCTCCGCCTGCCGTGGCACAAGCCGGTGCGCCACATGATCGACTACCTCGCGATCCTCGACGACCTTCTCGCCACCGGCAGCGCCTCCCACCAGGGCGAGGCGTGGTCCTTCGACGGCGAGGGGACCAAGCCTTCCGACGGTGTGCCCAAGGTGATGATCGCCGCGCTCGGCGACCAGATGCTGAAGGTGGCCGGTCGTCGCACCGACGGGACGATCCTGTGGTGCGTCGGCCCGAGGACGATCGAGACCCACATCGCCCCGGTGATCAACGAGGCCGCCGCTGCGGCGGACCGCCCCGCCCCGGCCATCGTGTGCTCCATCCCCGTGTGGGTCACCGACGACCCGGGTCCGGCCCGCGACTTCCTCGGCGCCATCCTGGCCGACTACGCGGAGCTGCCGAGCTACCGGGCGATGATGGACATCGAGGGGATCCACGGGCTCGGCGACCTGTCGCTGGTCGGCAACGAGGAGTTCGTCCGCGACGCCCTCGGACGCATCGAGCGGTCCGGCGCCACCGACTTCACGGCGGTGCCCATGGGTGGGAACCCCGACGAGGAGGCCAGGACCATGGCCGTCCTCGTCGAGGCGATGGGCTGAGCTGAGTCGGACGTGAGGGCGAGCTGATCGCTGCGCTGTCCACTCTCCTCGAGGGCCCGGTCGGGTCCGCCTGGAGGTACTGGAATGCGCAAGCTGGTCGCCATCGCCGTCATCGCACTCGGAGGTCTCACCACCGCAGGCTGCTCCATCGGCGGTCCCGGGGTCGGCGGGCACGTGTGCTCGGGCGACGCCGCCCGTGACGCTGCTCTGGCGTCCACCGAGCGCGGTCGAGAGCTGCTCGAGAAGGATCCGGTCACCGGCCGTTCGGCCGCCGACGTGCTCGAGGACATCCAGGAGGACGGGATCTACAGCGACGTTCCCGACGGCAGCGGCGGCGGCTTCCGTTTCGAGCGGATCAGCCAGGAGGAGTTCGACGACGAGTTCGGCGCCGGCTGTTGAGGGACCCTCGGGTCCCCGGCGACCGACCAGGTCGGCTCGGCGGGAGGGAGGGCGCCCGAGCCGACCTGCGCCGTCAGTCCGCCAGCTCGTAGAGCGTGGCGTTGGCGAGGCCTCCGGCCTCGCACATGACCTGGAGGCCGAGGCGAGCGCCCCGCTGCTCCATGGCGTTCACCAGCGTGGACGCCAGCCGGGCGCCCGAGGCGCCGAGCGGGTGGCCGAGGGCGATCGCCCCGCCGTTGACGTTCACCCTGTCGAGGTCGGCGCCGGTCTCCTTCGCCCAGGCCAGCACGACCGGGGCGAAGGCCTCGTTGACCTCGAAGAGGTCGATGTCGTCGATCGACAGGCCGGTGCGGGCCAGCAGCTTCTGCGTCGCCGGGATCACACCCGTGAGCATGTAGAGGGGATCGTCGCCCTCGACCACCGTCGTGTGGATGCGGGCACGGACCGGCAGGCCGAGCTCGTCGGCCCGCTCGCGGCTGGCGATCAGCAGCGCCGCCGCGCCGTCGGTCAGCTGCGAGGAGGTCCCGGCCGTGACGGACCACCGGATCTGCGGGAACCGCTCGGTCCAGTGCTCGTGCTCGAAGGCCGGCCGCAACCCGGCGAGCCGGTCGAGGGAGGTCTCTCGGATGCCCTCGTCGGACGAGACGACGTGGAGGCCACCGCTGCCGTCGGGCGCCTTGATGGGGGCGATCTCGTCGTCGAACCGACCGGCGGCGCGGGCCGCCGCCGCCAGCTCCTGCGAGCGCAGGCCGAACTCGTCGAGCTCGGAACGACCCAGGTCCCAGCGGGCCGCGATCAGCTCGGCGGCGACGCCCTGGGGCACCAGGCCCTCGGGGTAGCGGGCCCGCAGGCGCTCGCCGTCCAGGTCGCTCGCTCCGCCGGCGGACGAGCCCATCGGCACACGGCTCATCGACTCCACGCCACCGGCGACGACCAGGTCGTAGGCGCCGGCCTGGACGCCCTGCGCCGCGAAGCTGATCGACTGCTGGGACGACCCGCACTGGCGATCGACGGTCGTGGCCGGCACCCGCTCGGGGTAGCCGGCGGCCAGCACGCCACGCCGCGCCACGTTGAGCCCCTGCTCCCCCACCTGGCTGACGGCACCGACGATCACGTCGTCGATCGCCGAGGGGTCCACGCCCGTGCGCTCGACCAGCGCGGCCAGAGGGTGGGCCAACAGGTCCACGGCGTGGACGCCGGCCAACGCCCCCGTCGGCTTCCCCTTGCCCAGAGGGCTCCTCACCGCATCGACGATCACTGCCTCGGTCATCGCTCGCTCCTGTCGTCGCCGGAGAGGATCCCCACTCCGTTTCGTCACGCAATCTATGCCTGTTCCTTGCATGATGCAATGCGATGTGACGGAGTTCGCTTCCGGGCGGCCTACCGGTCGGGGAGGTCGTAGTGCACGCCGGTCAGCTCCTCCGACAGGTCCCACAGCCGGCGGGCGTCCGCTCGATCGGTCGCCCGTCCCACCGGCTGGACGACCTTCGGGTGACCCCGCTGCTCGCCGATCCCGTCGGGTCCGATGTACTCCCCGCCCGACACGCCGGGTGCGGTCGCGGCGTACAGCTCGCTGCGGGCGCCGGCCGCGGCGCTCTGCGCCATCACCCGGTTGCCGATCGCCATCAGCTGCTTCATGATCCCGGTCGGCCCGCTCGACTGCAGGTGCGTGGCCGCGTATCCCGGATGGGCGAGGACGCTGCGGACGCCCGAGCCCGCAGAGCGGAGTCGTCGGTCCAGCTCGAGTCCGAACAGCACGTTGGCGAACTTGGACTGTCCGTAGAAGCCCGTCGGGCTGTAGCCCCGCTCCCCCGTGATGTCGTCGTAGTGGATGCGACCGTTGCGGTGCAGCATCGAGCTCACGGTCACGACACGGGCATCACGACCGGCGTCTGCGCTCGCCCGCAGCCGATCGAGCAGCAGCCCGGTCAGGGCGAAGTGACCGAGGTGGTTCGTCGCGAACTGGAGCTCCTGGCCCTGGGGCGACAGCGACCGGGGCGGCATCATCACGCCGGCGTTGTTGATCAGGACGTCGAGCGGCCCGTCGAGCTGGTCGACCGCGCGGCGCACGTCGTCCAGGTCGGCCAGGTCCAGCAGCACGAGCTCGACGTCCGCACCGGGCGACTCGTCGCGGACCCGGGCCGCTGCGGCCAGGCCCTTGGACTCGTCCCGTGCCGTCATGAGGACCCGGGCGCCGTGGGCGGCGAGCGCCCTGGCGGTCTCGAAGCCCAGGCCGCTGTTGGCCCCGGTGACGAGGACGGTCCGGCCCGCCTGCTCCTCGATGTCGTTCTCCGTCCAACGGCCCACGGGGCCTCCCCTCGTCGCGATCGGGCCAGCATCGTCGTCCGCCATCCCGGGATCAACGTGCGCCGTCGGCGGAACGCGGAGGCCCGCTCCCCCGGGCTGTCGATACGGTCTGAAGATGTCCTCGACCGACGCCACGGACCCGGGCCCGTCGGCGATCGTCCACCTCATCGGCTACCCCGGCGTCGGCAAGTACACGGTCGGCCGCGAGCTCGTGCGACTCGCTGACGAGTCCGGCCGGCGCCTCGTCCTGGTCGACAACCACCTCACCGCCAACGTCGTCCTGTCGGTCCTGCCCGAGGGCGGACCGGACCCGCTGCCGCAGGAGGTGTGGGACCGGGTCGAGGACGTCCGGTCGGTCCTCCGCGCCTCGATCCTCGAGCTGTCGCCGCCGGACTGGTCGTTCGTGTTCACCAACGTGGCGCTCGAGGGCGACGAGGCCGACCGGCTCTCGATCGGGCGGGTGGCCGAGCTCGCCGAGCAGCGCGGCAGCGCCTACGTCCCGGTGCGACTGCACTGCGACGGCGAGGAGCACCTGCGCCGCGTGGTCGACCCCGGCCGTGCCGAGCGCAACAAGTGGCGCGACGCGGATGCCGTGCGGAGCTTCGTCGCCAGCGCGCCGCTGATCGAGGTCCACCACCCGTCCGTCCTCGATCTGGACGTGACCGACCGGTCGCCGTCGGACACGGCCCGTGTGGTCCTCGAGCACGTGCGGTCCGTGGAGCGCCGAGGCTGACCGCTGGGCGGTCCGACCGGCGGAGCCGTCGGTCAGCCTCGGTCGCGGAGCGCATGGGTCGTTCGGACCATTCGGGCGAACGGCGGTAACGGACGCGGACCGCCGATCGATCCCTCCGTCGATCCCAGTCGAGGAGGTGCCGTGAGGCCGAGATCGCAACGAGCGCGGCGACGAGGAGCAGGCGGACCCGAGCGTGGCGCAGCGCTGGTCGAGTTCGCACTCGTCGTGCCGATCTTCATCCTCCTCGTGATGGGCATCATCGACTTCGGGATGGCCTTCAACGACTACAACTCGGTGCGCCAGGGCGTCCGGGAAGGAGCTCGCCAGATCGTCGTGGCGGACTGGGCCACCGACGGGTGCACCACCGGCACCTCGTCCGAGCGGGCGGCCTGCGTGACCCGGGCCCGCATCGGGCTCGCCACGGCCGACACGAAGGTGAAGATCGTCCTGCCCACGGCCTACCAGCCCGGCGACCAGGTCAAGGTCTGCGCCATGTACCCCGTCCGCTCGCTGACGGGGGTGTTCTCGCCGCTGCTCCAGGGGAAGGCGGCGAAATCGAAGCTGTCGATGCGCATCGAGCAGATCGACGGCGACCACCCGCTGACCGCCTACCAGGACACGCTGCCGAGCGGACAGAGCTGGTCATGGTGCTGACCGCCGTCCGATCGCTGCGACGCCGGGCGACATCCGCCCCTCGGGACGAACGAGGCGCGTTCCTGGTCATCGCGGCACTGATCCTGGTCGCGATGCTGGCCGTCGCCGCCATCGCGATCGACCTCGCGAACGCCCGGCAGCAGAAGCGCCAGTCACAGGCGACGGCCGACTCCGCAGCGCTCGCCGCGGCACAGGACCTGCCCGACCCGGTGAAGGTCGTGGCCACCGCCAAGGCCTACGTCGCCCAGAACTTCGGCATCCCGGCCAGCGCGTGGGTGGGCTGCACCGACCCGGAGCACCTGGCGACGCTGGCGGACCAGGTGAGCTCGAACCAGTGCATCTCGATCGACGAGGCGTTCTCCAGGGTCCGGGTCAGGGTGCCCGACAAGGCGGTGTCGACCTTCTTCGCCGGGGTGATCGGCGTGGACTCGGTCGACGTCCGGGCGGACGCCGTGGCCGAGGCGAAGCTGAAGCGCGACGACCGCATCATCCCGGCCACCGTCGCCGCCGCGTCCGGGAGCGGGAACCTCTGCATCGAGAACGGCGGCAACAACGCGGCATGCGCATCGAGGACGAGCGGCAACTTCGGGTCCTTCGACGCCCGGCGCGTCAGCCTGTTCAAGCCCACCTCCAACCAGCAGCCCGACTCGCTGCGGATCAACTACTCGATGGGCATCGACCACGCCCTGTCGATCTACGGCACCGGGAGTCCGCGGGTGTGCGACGTCGACCTCCGGTCGCCGTGCGCGACCACGAACGTGACGTCGACCTACGAGGCCAACCACCTCATCCCGTACACCGGCAACGTCGTGCCGCCCCTGACCGACGGCGTCATCGACAACTCCTCCATCCCGACCGACGACGGCACGCATCTGTTCTGCGGCCGTCTCAAGCGCCCCGACCTCACGGACGAGAACCTCACGCAGACGGACCCGGAGGGCTGCAACCACTGGTCCGCGCCGACGTCGCAGCCGGCCATCACGGTTCTCGGGGACAAGGTCAACGGCCGCCACGCCTACTACTGGATGAAGCCGGCGTTCCAGAACCTCTTCTTCCCGGGAGCGAACAAGTACACGCCGTCGACCAGCTCCACCTGGGCGACGGGCGACGCCAAGCTCGCGTGCTTCATGAAGAGCTACCGGTTCGACTACGGCGGCAGCTACAGCCAGGGGCACGCGGCCCAGACCGAGTTCTTCATCGACCCGACGAAGCCGATCGACACGACGACTGGAGTCGGCACCGAGTTCACGTTGGCCCAGGCCAAGGCGTACCTGACCACCACGTGCGGGCTCGATGCCGCCACCGTCGACGCCAAGCTGGCGAGCCTGACGGACTCGGCGACCTTCTGGCCGATGTTCGACAACGGGATGGTGACCGACCCCCGGTTCGGGATGATCCCGGTGGTGAAGAACTTCGGCAGCGGCGGGTCCTCGGCCATGCAGCTCGTCCGCTTCTGGTCGATCTACATGTACCGGCTGTATCCGAACAACGGGAACACGAAGCTCGCAGCGATCGACGCCTGGGTCTTCGAACCGGCGCTCATCCAGACACCGTCGGGGATCGCGGACCTGCAGTTCGGCTACCAGACCTCCCAGCCGATCGTGCGCCTCGTCGGCTGATCCACCGGCCGCTCGGCCCGATCCCCTGAGACCGCGGGCGAGGCCGCCGTCAGGGTCGGCGGGAGCGATCCGCGGGGTCGGTCGGCGCGTTCGCCGTGCCGACGCCGTTCGAGGCGCCCACCCCTTGGCCGTTGACGGCGCCCTGACCGTTCCCGCCCGCGGCGGGTGGGGTGGTCGCCGGGGTGCCGCCGCCCGCATTGGCGCCGCTCCCGTTGGACGAGCCGTTCCTGTTGGTCGAGCCGTTCCCGTTGGTCGAGCCGTTCCCGTTGGAACCCTTGTCGGCCGAGGCCGTCGCACCGGTGGTGCTCTGCCCGCCCGGGTTCGCGTCGCCCGACCGTCCGGGTGCCGCGTCGTCGCCCCCCGGCACCGCCGACGCAGCACCCGGTCCGACGTCGCCCGGGAGGGATCCGGGCGTGGCCGGCGGAGCCGGGGCGTCCGAGCTCGTGACCGGATCAGGCTCCCGCCTCCGGTCCCTCGGCTCCGCGTCGACGCGGTCCTGGGTGCCGCTCGACGAGGACGCAGGGATCGAGGTGGTCACGGGGCTCCTCGACACGCCAGGGATCGACAGGTGACCGGTGGCCGCGGCTGCGGCACCGCCGATGGCGGTCGCAGCGACGATCCCGGCGACCACGGCCTTGACCGGTCCGCTGACGGCGCGACGGCGGCGGCCCGCCAGCTCGTCGACGTCGCCGGTCGCCCCGGACGCCGCCGACATCAGCGCTGCGACGGCCGCGTCCGACCCGGCCAGCTCGCCGGAGCTGCCCGGGCCGGACGCGGCGTGGAGCAGGGCGGCGACGTCCTCGTAGCCGATCGGCGCATCGTCGGGCGCGAGCGTCCCGTCGAGAAGACCCTCGACCACGTCATCGGAGAGCTCGGGCGCGCGGAGCACGTCGTCCGGATCGTCCCAGCCGCTCATGGCGTTACGTCCGTCGTTCGGCGCAGCTGCTCGGCCAGCTTCCTCAGCGCACGGTGCTGGGTCACCCTCACCCAGTTGGCGGAACGGCCCACCATGGTCGCCACCGTCTCGGCGTCGAGGTCGGCGACGACGCGCAGCAGGACCACCTCGGCCTGTTGGGGAGGTAGGAGGCTGACGATCCTGTCGACGGCCTCCTGGCCTTCCACCGAGTCGGACGGGTCGGACTCGGGGACGGCGTCGCCACGCTCGACGAACTGCTCCGGCGGAGCCACCGACGTGCGCCGACGCACGCCACGCCGCCGGTGGTCGATGACACGACGGCGGGCGATCGTGAAGGCGAGCGCCCGGAAGCCGGCCTCGTCACCCTCGAACGTCGCGAGCTTCGAGGCGATGCTGACCCAGACGTCCGCGGCGATGTCCTCGGCGGCTTGAGGCTCCTCGTAGCGCAGGTACCTGATCAGGCGCGGATGCACGCGGCGGTACAGCGTCGCCGCTGCCGCTTGGTCGCCGCGCCGCACCGAGGCGAGCAGCGTCTCGAACGTGTCGTCGGACGTCATCGTGGAGGGACCCGGGGAACCGGGCGCTCCAGCCAAGGTACAAGCGGCGAGCCGGCGCCGGACGCTCGACGGCGGTCGCCGGGTCGCCGCTCCGTTGCGGCGACCCGGCCACGCGGCTCGTCAGACCCGGGCTCGCCCTCGGGATCCGGTGATCACGGCGATCACGAGGCCGATGACGCCGATGACGGCGACGACGCCGCCGATCGTGGCGTTGGCGAACGCGGCGATGAGGACACCGACGACGATGACGAGGAGTGCTGCACCGATGGTCATGGGATCACCTTCTGCTCTGCGCAGCGCTGTCGCTGCGGGTTGTCCGGCAACTACCCGCCCTTCGGCGGCGTCAGCACTGCCCCCGGGGTGATCGTGGAACCACGTCGTCGATCGAGGGACAGCTGTAACGGCAGGGACCGCCCGCACGATGCACCCCGTCACGCCGTTGCGGGCTCTGTCCCCGTGTGGTGACGCGATCGGGTCACCACACGGGAACGAAGCGGGCGAGGGCCGCCGGTCGCGTCGGCCCCGGAGCCACGTCGGTAGTGTCTGCCCGTGCCCAGAGGTGGACGACCGCTCCGGTTCACGATCGCGTCGAAGCTGCGGAGCGACATCATCGACGGCACGTACTCCGAGGGCGACCGGATCCGGGAGGAGCAGGTCGCGGAGGACTTCGGCGTGTCCCGCGTCCCGGTCCGGGAGGCGTTGCACCTACTGGAGCAGCAGCGCTTCGTCGAGCTGCGGCCACGTCGCGGGGCGGTCGTCCTGGCCACGTCGCAGGACCGGGTGCACGAGCTGATGGCGATCCGCTGCGAGCTCGAGGTGATGGCGGCGCGGCTGGCCGCCGAGCGGCGCGGCGGCGATCGCGCCGACGAGCTGTCCCAGCTCGTCGCGGACGCCCAGACGGAGGTGGACGAGGGCCGCCTCGATCGCGTGCCCGAGCAGATCGACCGCTTCCACGAAGTGATCGCCGTCGCGTCCGGCAACCGCGAACTCGTCGACATGCTCCGCACGATCCGCCGGCGGGTGGACTGGCTGTTCGAGGTCGACATCGAGGAGCGCTCGCCCGAGTCCTGGTCGGACCACGCCGCGATCCTCGCGGCCGTGCTGGAGGGCGACGACGTGCTGGCGGCCACGCTGATGCGGTCGCACATCGTCCGCGACGAGGTCCTCTACGACCGACTCGTGCCCGACGCCGCCGGCTGACCCGTCGGCCGACCCGCACGTCGCGCCGACTGGACCCGCGCTGTTCACACAGCCGAAACCCACGTCGGTCGCCGAGCGTTTTGTATACAAGAATGCTCCTGGCGAACGGCGACCACGTCGAGACGGCGACGGCGCGACCCCAGCTCACGGCCCGGCTCGACCACGTCTCGCTGACGTTCCCGAACGGGACGACGGCACTGTCGGACGTGTCGATCGACCTCGCCCAGGGCGAGTTCGTGTCGCTCCTCGGGCCCTCCGGTTGCGGCAAGTCGACCGTGCTGCGCCTCCTCGCCGGCTTCGAGGCGCCGTCCGACGGCGATGTGCTGACCGAGGACGTGCCGTTGGGCTACGTCTTCCAGGAGCCCACGCTCCTCCCCTGGCGCACCGCGCTGGCCAACGTGCTGCTCCCCGCCCAGCTCGCAGGGCTCGACCGGGACGAGGCGCGCCGCCGGGCGATGGACGCGCTCGGCGTCGTCGGTCTGACGGACTTCGCCGCCCACCGTCCGGCGCAGCTCTCGGGCGGGATGAAGATGCGCGTGGCGATCGCCCGTGCCCTCACCCTGACACCCCGGCTCTTCCTGTTCGACGAGCCGTTCGGCGCCCTCGACGAGATCACCCGCCAACGCCTGAACGAGGACCTCAGCGCACTCTGGATGCGGGAGTCGTTCACCGGCCTGTTCGTGACCCACTCGGTCGCCGAGGCGCTGTTCATGTCGAGCAGGGTGATCGTGATGTCGGGTCGGCCCGGTCGTGTGGCGACCAGCGTCGAGGTCCCGTTCCCGTTCCCCCGTCCTCCTGAGCTCCGCTACGAGCCGGCGTTCGCCGAGCTGGCGGGCGAGCTCTCAGAGACCCTGCGAGGTGCAAGTGGTTGACACGTCGACCGCCGTCACGGAGCTCGTGGCGGAACCCGCCGCTGCGAGCACGCCGTCCCGACTGCGACCGGTTCCCCTGCGCTCGCCCGACCGCCGACGACGGGGCCGCATCCCGAGCCGCGTCGCGGCTCCCGTCGGGGTCCTCGTCGTCATCCTCGTCGTGTGGACGGCGATCAGCCGATCGCTCGAGGGCGGCCGGTCCTTCCTGCTCCCGTCGCCCGGCGTCGTCCTGACCGACGGCCTCCTGCAGAGCGACGTGGTGAAGGAGGTCCTCGACGCCCTGGCCTCGACGATGACCGTGGCGCTCATCGGCCTCCTCATCTCGATCGCCCTCGGCGTGTCGGCCGCGGTCGTCATGCACCAGTCGCGGTGGGCCGAGCACGCGCTCTACCCCTACGCAGTGATCCTGCAGACCATCCCGATCCTCGCCGTCGTCCCGCTCATCGGGTTCTGGTTCGGCTTCGACTTCAACAGCCGGCTCTTCGTCTGCGTCCTGGTGGCGATCTTCCCGATCATCACCAACACGCTGTTCGGCCTGCAGTCGGTCGACCACGACCACCGCGACCTGTTCGCCCTCTACTCGGCGAACCGTCGTCAGCGGCTGTGGCGCCTCGACCTCCCCGGGGCGCTGCCGGCGATGATCACCGGCTTCAAGATCTCCGCCGGGCTCTCCGTGATCGGGTCGATCATCGCCGACTTCTTCTTCCGTCAGGGCGAACCCGGCATCGGCCGCTTGATCGACGCCTACCGGCAGCGACTCGCGACCGAGAAGCTGCTGACCGCCCTCATCTTCTCGTCACTGGCCGGACTCCTCCTGTTCTGGATGTTCGACCTGATCGGCCAGCGCGTCATGCAGCGACGCACGAAGCGCACCGCCTGACGAGCCAGCGGCGTCCGCCGCGACCAACCCACCCCCGACACCACCCCCGAACACCTGCAAGGAGCCCTCATGTTCACCCGACGCGCCCTCGCGCTCCTGTGCGCGCCGCTGGCCGGAGCCCTGCTCCTGGCCGCCTGCGGCGACGACGACTCGAGCGCGGACCCGACCACCACCGCGGCGGAGGCCGACGCCGCCTCGGCCGGTTCCGGTTCGCTCAAGGGCATCTGCCCGGACAACGTCGTCATCCAGACGGACTGGTTCGCCACGCCCGAGCGGGCCGCCGCGTACCAGCTCATCGGACCCGACGGTGAGATCGACACGTCCAAGGGGGCCTACACCGGTCCCCTCGGCGACACCGGCGTGAACGCCGAGATCCGCTTCGGTGGCTCGTACATCGGCTTCGCCCCGATCCCACAGCAGATGTACACCGACGAGTCGATCATGCTCGGACTCGTCGCCACCGACGACGCCGTGGCCGCCTACGAGAAGTACCCGACCAAGGCCGTGGTCGCGCCGCTCGACCTCAACCCGCAGACGATCATGTTCGACCCGGCGACCTACGACATCTCGAGCTGGGACGACGTGGCCGACACCAAGGCGACCGTGATCTACATCGAGGGCCTGCCCTTCATGGACTACCTGGTCTCGAAGGGCTACATCGACGAGTCGCAGCTCGACCCGAGCTTCGACGGCACCCCGTCCCGCTTCATCGCCGGCGACGGCAAGATCATCACGCAGGAGTACGGCACCAACGAGTACCGCTGGGAGCACGACTACGAGGGATGGGACCGGCCCGTGAAGTCGCTGCTGGTCAACGACTCCGGCTACCAGATCTACCCCCAGGGCTACGCCGTGCGTGCCGACGAGCTGGAGGACAACAGCGAGTGCCTCAAGGCGCTCGTGCCGATCATCCAGCAGGCCCAGATCGACTACGTGAAGGACCCGAAGCCGATCAACGACACGATCATCAGGATCGCTGACGAGATCAAGGAGGGACCGACCTTCTCGCCGGAGGGCAACGAGGCGGCCACCCAGGCGCTGCTCGACATGAAGATCGTCGGCAACGGCACCAACGACGTGTTCGGCGACTTCGACATGGACCGGGTGAAGGACACGATCGAGGTCCTGCGTCCGATCTACGCCGCACGGGACCAGCAGATCCCCGCCGACCTCGCTCCCGAGGACTTCGTCACCAACGAGTACATCGACACCACCATCAAGCTGTGAGCGTGCCGGGTCCGGTCGGCGCTGCGCCGACCGGACCCGGCCCTCCGGAGGACCAGATGTCCAGCGCACCCCTCACACCTCTCACCGACGAGATCGACGTCATCGACATCGGGCCGTTCGTCGACGGCTCGGCGCCCGGACCGGTGATCGACGCCGTCGGTCGCGCCAACGAGGAGATCGGCTTCCTGGTCGTGACCGGCCACGGCATCGGGTCCGACACCGTGGACCCGTTGATCGACGCCGCGAGCGCGTTCTTCGCGCTGCCTCTCGAGGAGAAGCGACGGAGCGAGCCGGACCACGACTGGTGGTTCCGGGGCTACCAGGCGATGGGGGTGTCCGCCCTCGGCCGGCTGGACGGCGTGGACACGCCACCCGACCTCTGCGAGCTGTTCCGGATCGGTCGCTTCGAGAGCTGGGACGAGGCCACCGACGCGGGCTACCGGCCCGGGCGGGAGCAGTCCTTCGTGCCCAACATCTGGCCCGACGCGTGTCCGGAGCTCCGCCCGGCGATGCGTCGCTACTACGACTCGGTGACCGAGCTCGCCGACCGGCTGCTCACGATCTTCGCCCTGGCGCTGGACATGCCGGCCGACCACTTCACCGCCCTGTGCCGCCGGCACGTGAGCGACCTCTACGTCAACCACTACCCCGCCCAGGACCGGCCTCCGGTCCCCGGCCAGCTCCGGCGTGGGCCGCACAGCGACTTCGGCACGCTGACCGTGCTCCACGTCGGCGACGAGCCCGGCGGCCTCCAGGTCGAGAGCGGCGGCGGCTGGCTGGACGTCCCCCATGTGCCGGGAGCGTTCGTGATCAACATCGGGGACCTGATGGCCCGATGGACGAACGACCGGTGGGTGTCGACCCGGCACCGGGTCGTGAACCCGCCCCCGGACCGGGCCGCCGAGGACCGACTCTCCATCCCCTACTTCCACACGCCCGACTACGACACGGTCGTCGAGTGCCTCCCGACCTGCCTCGCCCCCGGTGAGGCGCCGCACCACCCCCCGATCACGGCCGGAGAGTGGGCCCTCCAGCAGAACCGCCGGAACGTCGGCGCCGAGGAGCAGGCGTCGTGATGCCCGCCGAGTCCGAGCCGGGTCCCGAGACCGCTCCCGCCGACACGATCGTCGCCGGCGCCGTCCTGGTCGCCACCGTCGACGACGAGCGACGGGAGCTGCCGGGCGGCTGGGTGACGATCCGCGACGGCCTCGTCGCCCAGGTCGGGACCGGCCCGGAGCCGCCGGCCCGACACCGCATCGACGCCGAGGGCTGCCTGGTGACGCCGGGACTCGTCAACACCCACTCCCACTTCTGGCAGAACCTCACCCGGGCCTACGGGCCGATGACGTCGACCGACTTCCTGGGGTGGTTGGACGCGCTCTACCCGCTGTGGGCGACGATCGACGAGGAGGCGGTGTACACGTCGACCCGGGTCGCACTGGCCGAGCTGGCTCTCGGCGGCTGCACGTCGACGAGCGACCACCTGTACCTGCAGCCGCCCGGTGGCCCGAGCCTGCTCGACGTGCAGGTCGAGGCCGCAGCGGCGGGGATGCTCCGCTTCCACCCGGTCCGGGGGTCGGTGGACCGGGGCCGGGCCGTGGGCAGCCCCATGCCCGACGACATGGTCGAGGACCCCGACGACGTGCTGGCGGACTGCGAGCGGCTCGTGGCCGCCCACCACGACCGCTCCCCCGCCTCCATGCTCCGGGTCGCCCTCGGGCCCCACTCGGTGTTCGGTGCCACGACCGGGCTCATGGAGCGCACCGCGGACCTCGCCGCCGCCCTCGACGTGCGCCTGCACACGCACCTCAGCGGCGACAGGGTCGACGACGGCTACTGCCTCGACCTCCACGGCTGCCGGCCGGTGGAGTGGTTCGAGCGCGCCGGCTGGTCGAGCGATCGCACCTGGGTCGCCCACAGCTTCTTCCCCGACGACGACGAGATCGCCCGACTCGGGAGCGCCGGCGTCGGCGTGGCGCACTGCGCGACCGCCGGCCTGCTGATGGGCGTCGGGATCGCACCGGTGCCGGAGCTCCGCGCGGCCGGCTCTCCCGTGGGGATCGGCGTGGACGGCCCGGCCAACTCCGACGCGATGTCCATGTGGATGGAGGCCAGGAGCGCGCTCGTGGCGAACCGGTACCGCAACGGTCCGGCGGCGTTCGGCGCCAGAGACGTCCTCGAGATGGCCACGCGTGACGGCGCGGCGTGCCTCGGCCGCACCGGCGAGATCGGCGAGCTGTCGCCGGGCGCCAACGCGGACCTGGCCGTCTGGCCGCTGACCGGCATCGCGTGGTCCGGCGCGGTCACGGACCCCGTCTCCGCCTGGCTGCGATGCGGTCCGTCGGCGCCGCGCCACGTGCTCGTCGGCGGAGAGGTGGTCGTCGGCGACGGCGAGCTGCGCCAGCCCGATCTGCCCGAGGTCCTGCGCCGACACGAGGTGGCGGCACGGCGGATGCAGGGCGTCTCGTGACGGCCGGCACCGGCGGCCTCACCGCCCAGCGAGCGTGCGACCCGGTCGAGCGGATCGTGAACGGCCGTCTGCTCGGACGGACGGACCTCGTCGACATCGTCGTCGTCGACGGCCGGATCGACGAGATCGTCTCGAGCGGAGCTCGTGGTGAGAGCGACGAGGGCGGCCTCGACGTCGGCGGTCGGCTGGTCCTGCCGGGGTTCGTCGACGCCCACGTGCACCTCGACAAGGCGTTCGTCGACGTCGGCGACGGGCTGGACGGACCCGCCGACCTCGAGGAGGCGATCGAGCTGATCGCGGCGCGCCGGGCGACCGGGTCGCTGGCGTCGGTGCGGCGCGACGCGGAGCGGGCGTTGGACCTGCTCGTCGGGCACGGCGTCGTGGCGGCGCGCGTCCACGTCGAGGTGGACCCGACCGTGGGCCTCGACCTGGTCACCATGCACCAGTCCCTCGCCGCCGAGACGTCCGCCTGCGCACTCCAGCTGGTCGGGTTCCCGCAGCGCGGGCTGTCGACCGAGGCCGCCCGCTCCCTGCTGGCCGCCGCCATGAAGGAGGGGTTGGACGCCGTCGGCGGGTGCCCCTACGCGGACGACGATCCCGCCGCCCACCTCGACGCGGTGTTCGCTCTGGCCGAGCGCCACGACGTGCCCATCGACCTCCACCTCGACCTGGGCGACGACCCCGACGCGTCGCTCATCGACCTGGTGGTCGAGCGGACGCTGGCGCACGGCATCCCCGGCCGGGTCGTCGTCGGCCACATGACGACCCTGGCCGCCATGGACCCCGGCCGGCGCCACGCCGCCCTCGACGCCATGGCGACGGCGGGCATCGCCCTCGTCGTGCTCCCCGTCACCGACCTCCACCTGGCCGGGCGCGGACGACCGGCGACCCGCAGCGTGGCCCCGGTCGCCGAGGCGGCGGCGGCCGGAGTCACCGTGGCGGTCGCCAACAACAACGTGGCGAACCCGTTCGCCCCGTTCGGCAACGGCAACGTCCTGCAGGCCGCGTGGCTGGCCGGCATCTGCGAGCGGGCCACCGAGAGCACCCACTCCCGGATCCTGCTCGACGCGATCACCGACAACCCGCGCCGGATCCTCGGGCTGCCCCCGCATCGCGTCGAGCCGGGCGCGGACGCCGACCTGGTCGTCGTCGAACGACCGGCCACCGGTCTCGACGTGATCTCCCTCGCCCCCGCCGTGCACGCCACGGTGCGCGCCGGCCGACTGCGCCGGCCCGGCGCCGACGACCTCCCAGGAGCGACCCCATGACCTCGGACGCCTGCGACACGCCTCGACGACCCCGGTTCCGACTGCCCCCCGACGCCTACCTGTCGCCCGAGTGGTTCGACGCGGAGCGGACGGCGATCTTCGACAGGTCGTGGACGCTCGTGGCGACCTCCTCGGAGCTGGCCGGTCCGACGGACCGTCGGGCGGTCGTGGTGGGGAACCATCCCATGCTGGTGGTCCGCGACGACGGCGGCCTGCGGGCGTTCCACAACATCTGCCGCCATCGGGGCATGGTCCTCTGCGACCCCGCCACGGACGAGCCGACGGCGAGCACCGTCCGCTGCCCGTACCACGGTTGGGAGTGGGACCTCGACGGCACGTTGGTGCGGGTCCCGCAGCGACGGTCGCAGTTCGACGGGATCTCGACGGCGGACCTCGGGCTCCACCCCGGATCGGTCGACGAGTGGGAGGGCATGGTCTTCGTCCACCCCGAGCCCGACGCGCCGCCCCTCCGCGACCACCTCGGCGCCCTCCCCGACCTCATCGGCTCGTACCGCCCGGGCCTGCTCGACCAGGTCGCGAGCCTGCGGATCGACGTCGCCTGCAACTGGAAGCTGTTCGTCGAGAACCACATCGACGTGTACCACCTCTGGTACCTCCACGAGCAGTCCCTGGGCGCCTACGACCACGCCCGCTTCAGCCACCAGCAGCGGGACGGCGTGTGGGCGAGCTACGAGCCGTTGCGAGCACGGTCGGCGGCATCGGACGACGACGGGCGTCGAGGCGTCACCGTGATCGACCACATCGACGACCGCGACCGCAACGGCATCGGCGCCCACATGGTGTTCCCGAACCTGCTCATCGCCGCGACCGACCAGGTGTTCGCCACGTACGCGATCCACCCCGTGTCGGCCACGGAGTCCTGGATCGACCTCCGCGTGCGATCCGAGGCCGACGCGGACGGGCCCGAGCTGCTGGAGGCGGTCCGCTCGTTCATCGACGAGGACGTGCAGGCCTGCGAGCGCGTGCAGGCCGCGATGCGCAGCAGCCGGTTCTCGGTCGGGCCGTTGGCCTCCGACCACGAGCGCCCGATCCAGGACTTCCACGACCGTCTGGTCGACCGGCTCGGCGACCTCGTCCCGGTGGGCGACGCGTGACGGTCCCCGACGAGCTCGTCGGGACGTGGGTGCGGACGTCGATCTCGCTCGACGGGGCGCCGCCCGACGAGTGGGAGGACGTGGTGTGGGTCCAGACCCGGTCGCACTTCGCCGACCTCCGCCTCCCACGGGCCGGGACCGTCGCACCGGCGAACGCTCCCCGTTCGCCCTGGGCGTTCTCCGGGACCACGGAGTCCGAGCCCGGGCGACTGCGGTGGATCCACAGCGTCGACAGCCATCGGCCGGGCTCGCCGGACCCGCACGCCGGCGACGAGGGCGACGTCCGATGGCAGGACGACGACCCCGGCTCCGGGATCCTCATCGAGACGGGCTCCTTCGGCGCCACCCGCTACGAGGAGGTCTGGCAGCGTGTCGAGGCGTCGGCTCACGGCGACCCCCTCGTCCTCGAGGCGCCGGACGGTGCCGGACGACTGGTCCGCGTCGGCGACCACTCGGTCGTGGTCGCCGAGCACAGCTCGACCGGTGACGTCGCCGCGCGGCACGACCGCTGGGACGGCCGCAGCTGGGTCCCGGTCGGTCACCTGGGTTCCGCGGATCACCTGCCCGACCCCGAGCACCACGGCGGGTGGAACGCGCTGGACCCGTTCGGCCCGCACGAGGATCGTCCGATCGGATGACATCGCAGCTCGGCGCAGGCCGGGCGAGCGTCCGCACCTACCATGACGGCGTGGGTCTGGAGGGACCCGACCCGGGCGGAGGCCCCGGGTGACGAGGTCGGAGCGACGCCGTCGCCCCGGCCCGAGCTGGGAGGATCCGCATGGAGTCGTCGTCCGAGAAGGTCAGTCGTCGCGCCATCCTGACCGCAGGTGCCGTGGGGGTCGCGGCGACGGCGACCGCGTGTGTGCCGCGACCGCTGCCGGGTTGGGGCGGGCCGGGCGGCGGAGGGGGCACTCCCCCGGTGGTGCTCGACCGGGCCACGGTCGAGCGTCTCGACGAGCTGCTGCTCGACGGATGGCAGGCGTCGGGGATGCCCGGCGTCGCGGCCGGAGCCTGGATCCGTGGTCGACGGTGGATCCGGACGCACGGCGTCGCGGACCTGGCGACGGGCCGGCCGTTCCGGGCCGACGGCCACGTGCGCATCGCCAGCATCTCGAAGACGTTCACCGGGACCGCCGTGCTGCAGCTCGTCGACCGGGGCCGGCTCCGGCTCGACGACGTGCTCGAGCGCTTCGTCCCGGGCATCCCGAACGGTGACCGCATCACCGTTCGGGACCTGTTGGCCATGCGCTCCGGCGTGTGGGACTTCACGTCCGACGAGGACCTCATCGGACGCTGGGACGCCGATCCGCTCATCCCCTGGACCCCTCAGGACACGGTGCAGCTGATCCGGGCCCACGGCGAGGCCGACTTCGAGCCGGGCGAGCGGGTGGTCTACTGCGACTCCAACTACGTGCTGCTGGGGCTCATCGCCGAGCAGGCGTCGGGCCGCAGCATCGACCGCCTGATCAACGACGGCATCGTGGCGAAGCTGGGCCTCGGTGGGACGAGGTTCCCGACGAAGCAGGAGGTCGGGATCCCCGATCCGCACCCCACCGGATACCGGCCCGGTCCCGACGGCGGCTCACTCGCGGTCGGCGACATGAACCCCGAGCTGGCCTGGACCGCGGGCAACATGACGTCGCGCCTGGACGACCTCCGACGTTGGGCCGACGAGCTGGCCGCCGGTCGGCTGCTGAGCCGCCGCCTGCAGCGCGAGCGGCTGCAGGGCCAGCGCTTCACCGGCCAGTCCATCGACTACGGGTACGGGCTGGGCGTCACGACGCTGAACGACATCGTCGGCCACAACGGAGCGATCATCGGGTTCAGCTCGGCGGCCTTCCGCTACCCGCAGGCCGACGCGACCTTCGTGGTGATCGGGAACCGCTCCACCAACTTCACCACTCCGACCATGGACATCTTCCTGCGCTTCGTCCAGGCGCTGTTCCCCGACCAGCTCCGCTGAACACGACAGGACGGCGCGGATCGGCTGCCGGACATCGCCCCGGGCCTCACGAATCGGGGCCACGGGACTCGGGGCCTCACGACTCCAGGCGCTGGTAGGTGTTCTGCAGCTCGTCCTGGACGACGACGGCGACGCCGTCCGTGCTCGAGATGTCGAGCGGCTCCTCCAGCGTCCGCACCCGGAAGGTCCAGCCGGCCGGCAGCTCGAGTCGGTCGCCCAGCGTCGCCAGGTCGTCCTCCTCGAGAGTCGTGTCGACGATCTGGGACCGGGCCTGCATCACGTAGGTGGTGCCGTCGGCGGCGACCAGCTCGTACACCTGCGTGCCGGCGTCGAAGCCGAACACGGTGTCCCGAGTGATCGGTCGCTCCGTGTAGGGGGTCTGCGTCGGGAGCTGGTCGCCGAACGAGATGGCCGCGGCCTGGAACATCCCGATCCCGCCGAAGGACGTCTCGGGCGCGCCGTCGCGCAGGTCGGTGTCGATCGAGTCCAACGTCCAGTACCGGGGTCCGTTGAGCAGCGCGAGCACCGCGCCGCGCTCGGCCGCGATCGCCGTGGCGTCGAGCGTCGTCCACTGGTCCTCGGGGCAGTCGCTCATCCCCATCGAGTTCCAGACCTCGGCGGTGAACCCGTCGTCACCGCGCCGCAGCAGCAGCACCTCGCAGTAGCGGACGCCCCGCAGCGCGTCCATGTCCGGCGTCGTGGCGGCGGCAGGCTCCGCCTGGGAGGACGAGGTCGTCGCCACGTCGTCGTCCGACGCCTCGGTGTCGTCGGTCGAGCTGCATGCCGAGAGCGCGAGCGGTGCGACGACGGCGCCGACGAGCAGGACGGACGAGACGAAGGTGCGGGTGCGGGTCACGGGGTCTCCGGTTCAGGGTCGGGGTTGTCGGTGGTCGACGTCCGGGCGAGGCGCTCGACGACGTCGGGGAGGGACGCGGCCATCGCGGCGGCGACGGACTCGGCCGACTCCGGCGTGAGACCGCCGTGATGCGCCTGGTCGGCGAGGCTCACGAAGGAGGTGGCGAGCGTCCACATGAGGGCCGTCGCCACGTCGGGTGCGAGGCCCAGTTCGGTCAGCGTGGGCAGCCAACGCGCCCGGAGGTGCTCCCGCAGCGCAGCCCGAGCTCCGGCCAGCTCCGGCGTCGAGCCGTCGGCGAGCACGAGCGCGATGGCGCGGAGGTCCTCGGGTGGGACCGCCATGAGCTCGGTCGCCGCGCCGACGAGCGGCCCGTCCCGCCCCGCTGCCGTCGCCGCACCGGCGGAGTCGATCTTCTCTGCGTACCCGGCGACTCGAGCCTCGAAGAACGCGGCGATCAACTCGGAGAGATCCGCGAAGTGGTCGTAGACAAGGCGCCGGCTCGCTCCGGCCTCGTTGGCGACCGCAGAGACCGTGATGGCGGTGAACCCGGCCCGGTCGAACAGCCGCGACGCCGCGTCGAGGAGCTGGCGGCGCCGGGCATCGGGCCGCAGGTACGCACGCTCCCCCATCTCGCCTCCGCCTCGGATCGACCTCGTCGATAACTGCACACAGTGTGCAATTCTCGATCCGGGTTCGTCAACCGGGCATCCATGCGCCGGTCGGTCGACCGGCCGGTCCACGCCGGGACGCTCCGGGTCGACCAGGATTCGGTCGTCCGAGGAGGATCCCCATGTCCGACCAGCAGACCGCACTCGACGTGCTCAAGGGCTCCCGGCTCGTGGCGTACACGATCGGCGCCGTGTGCCTGGTCGCCGGTCTCGTGCTGCTGTTCTGGCCCGACCGGACCTGGACCGTGGTCGCGAGGGTGGCGGGGATCCTGCTCGTCGTCCTCGGCGTCGGACAGCTCGTCGAGTCGATCCGCACGCACCGGACCGAGCGGTACTGGGCGGTGCTGCTGCTCCGCGGCGTGATCAACCTGGCCGTCGGCCTCGTGCTCGTGTTCTGGCCGAGCGCGACCGTCACGGTCGTCGTCTGGCTGCTCGGCCTGGACCTGCTGGTCACCGGCCTGCTGGGACTCGTGGTGTCGTTCCAGGTGCCCAAGGACCTCGGCCGCACCAGCCTGCTGGTGCAGTCCGGAGTCACGATCGTGCTCGGCATCCTGATCATGGCGTGGCCGAGCGCCACCCTGAACGTGATCAGCGTGATCATCGCCGTGCTCCTCCTGATCACCGCGGCGGTCATGCTCTGGACCGGCTACCAGCTGACACAGGTCCGCCGCGACGTCGACGTCACCGCGCTCTGAGGAACCGAGCCGGTGCGGGCGATGACGTCCCGTTAGATTCGATCCATGGCCGAGCGGATCGAGATCAGCAGGGACATCGCAGCGTCGCCGGAGGACGTGTACGCCGCGATCTCCGACATCACCCGGATGGGCGAGTGGTCGGAGGAGTGCGTGGCGTGCGAGTGGCACGACGGCGTCGACGGACCGGTGGTCGGCGCCACGTTCGACGGCCACAACCGCAACGGCGAGCACGAGTGGACCAGCCAGGTGACGATCGTCGAAGCGGATCCGGGCCGCTCGTTCGTCTTCGAGTGCTCGATGTTCGACTTCCACTTCTCGACGTGGGGCTACACGATCGAGCCGACCGACCAGGGCTGCCGCGTGACCGAGTGGAGCGAGGACCTGCGGCCCGAGTCCGCGCTGGAGTTCAGCGCCAAGATGTCGGGCATCGACGACCGCGCCGCCCGCAACGCGCAGACCATGAGCGGCACGCTCGAACGGCTCGCCGCCGCGCTCGAGTCCTGAGAACGAGGGCGGCCCGCCGGCTCGATCGCTGTCCGGGCTGAACGTTCTTCACTCGGGTGCTCGCCGTGCCGATGGGTGGGGGTGGGTCGATTTCGTCGAACGCTCCTGCCGATCGCCGTCGCGGCGCTCGCGTCGTCAGTGGTCGCCTCCTGCTCGTCGGACGACGACGCCGCTCCGTCCCAGCTGGGCGACGACGTCGCCGCCGCCGGCACGGATCCGTGCCGACTGCTCGAGCCCTCCGAGATCGACCGGGTGACCGGTTGGAGCGTCGACGACGGGACGGTCGCGACGGCGTCCGACGGAGTCGATCGCCGTCCGGACGTCTGCCACTTCGAGGACGTCCACCGCCAGGGCGGCGTGCAGGTCGCGATCGGGTCGGGCGACGGCGCGGAAGAATTCGCCGCCGCCCAGGAGGCTGCACTCGCCGAGCACGGCGCAGAGGTGACCGACGCGGACGTGCCCGGTGCCTCCGAGGCCTTCCAGGTGCCGGCCAGCGGCCAGGTGGCCATGGTGGTCGACGGTCGGTTCGTCGAGGTCTCGACGGTCGGCATCGGTCTCGACGACGCGGACCACCTCGAGCTGGCGAAGCTCGCTGCGGGGCGGGCATGAGGGCGCGCCTCCTGCTGCCGCTGGCGGCGGCCACCGCCGCGCTGCTCGTCGGCGCGCTGCCCGCGGCGGCGCAGCAGGACGATCCGCAGCCTCCTGCGAGCCCGCCGCCGTCCATCGAGCGGCCCGGCGTGTACGTCGACGAGCTGCCGGGCTCGGACGTCATCCCGTCCGTGTCCACCGCCGTCACCATGATCGTCGGCGCCGGGACAACGCCGACGGGCCAGCCGGGACAGGCGCTGGAGATCGGCTCCGTCGACGACTTCGAGCAGCTCGTGCAGGGTCCGAGCGTCGCGCTGTCGGGCGCCGTCGCCCAGTTCTTCGCCCAGGGCGGCCAGACCGCCCGGGTCCAGCTGGTCGCGGACGAGAACGCGCCGACTCTGCAGGCCGCGTTGTCCGGGCCGGTCGCCGACCAGCACGGCTGGAACATGCTGGTCGTGCCGTCGATGGGCGCCCTCGACCAAGCGTCGTGGACCCAGGTCGGCCAGACGATGGGCACGGTGGCGCAGGCGCAGCAGGCCGTGGCGTACCTCGACCCGCCCTCGTCGGTCGTCCAGCCGGGTGACGCCGACTGGGTCGTGGCGCTCACCGCGGCGACGGCCCCGCTCCAGCAGTCGCCCGCCGCCTCGTCCATGGGCATCCTGTCCTCGCCGCTCGTCGTCGACGGGCAGTCGGTGTCGAGCGCCGCCGCCATCGCCGGCATGAGCGCGGCGAAGGACACCGAGGACGGGGTCTGGTCCCCACCCGGGGGCGTCGGCCAACCGCTCGCGGGCGGCGCGACCGCGTTGGTCACCGCCGACAACGACGACGCCGGAGTGCTGCGCGACGGTGGCATCAACCCGGTCATGTCCGTACCGGGAGTCGGCACCGTCGTCTACGGGGACCGCACGATGACCACGGCCGACGGCGCCACGCAGTTCATGTCGTGCGAGCGCACCCTCGACATGATCCGCAGCAGCGTGTCAGCCGCCCTCCAGCCCTACGTCTTCGAGCCGAACGGACCGCAGGCGTGGTCGGAGGTGACCGCCTCGGTCACCGAGTTCCTCACCACGTTGTGGCAGCAGGGAGCGCTCGAGGGGGCGACGGCGAGCGAGGCCTTCACCGTCGACGTGGGCGACGGGTCCGCCCCGACGTCGGCCGAGGACGGCGGCGACCTCATGGTGGTCCAGATGACCGTGCAGCTCGTCGACTGGGCCCCGATCCCGCTCACGCTGACCCAGCAGACGGCCTCCTGACCGACCCGACGGCCGACGTCGCCGCGAGCGCTCGGCGATGGCATCCGCCACAGGTCGTC
Organism: Actinomycetes bacterium; assembly: GCA_023434535.1. Classification (GTDB taxonomy): domain Bacteria; phylum Actinomycetota; class Acidimicrobiia; order Acidimicrobiales; family Microtrichaceae; genus Dermatobacter. The sequence continues at coordinate 6,164 of JAEYSR010000293.1, read as the reverse complement.
TCGCTCGCGCACCGGGCGGGTACGTGATCCGGGCCCCTGGCAGCGGATCGGCGTCGCGCCCCGACGCCGGAGAAGGGCTCTTCCCATGTGCGGCATCGCCGGCGAACTCACCCGCGACCGACCACCCGACCCCGGAGCGGTCGCCACGATGGTGGCCTCGATGGCGGCGAGAGGACCCGACGGCGAGGGGCTGTGGTCGATGCGGTGCGGACCGACGCACGCCGTGCTCGGCCACCGTCGCCTGAGGATCATCGACCTGTCGGACCGGGCCGCGCAGCCGATGGTCGACAGCGAGCTCGGTCTCGCCGTCGTGTTCAACGGCTGCATCTACAACTACCGGGAGCTGCGCTCCGAGCTCGAGGGCGCCGGCTACCGGTTCTTCTCCTCCGGTGACACCGAGGTCCTGGCCAAGGGCTGGCACGCGTGGGGAGAAGGCCTCGTCGACCGCCTGCACGGCATGTTCGCCTTCTGCATCGTCGAGCGCGACACAGGTCGGGCCGTCCTGGCCCGGGACCGGCTCGGCATCAAGCCCCTCTACCTGCACGAGAGCGACGGCCGCCTGCGGTTCGCGTCCACCCTTCCGGCGCTGCTCGCCACCGGGCAGGTGTCCTCGGCGCTCGACCCCGTCGCACTGCACCACTACCTGACGTTCCACTCCGTCGTTCCGGCGCCGCGCACGATCCTGGCCGACGTCCGACGACTGGCCCCGGCGACGATCTGCGTGGTCGAGCCCGACGGCACCCGTCGCGAGCGCACCTACTGGGACCTGACGTTCGCCTCGGCGATGTCGAACGAGACGCGGCCGGCACGGACAGACGAGGAGTGGCGCGACGACGTGCTCGACGCCCTGCGGACCGCCGTCGAGCGCCGACAGGTGGCGGACGTCCCGGTCGGGGTGCTCCTGTCGGGAGGCCTGGACTCGAGCCTGGTCACTGCGCTCCTCGCCGAGGGGGGCCAGCACGGCCTCCAGACGTTCAGCATCGGCTTCGAGTCCCACGGCGGCATCGACGGCGACGAGTTCCGCTACTCCGATCTCGTCGCCACGACGTTCGACACCGACCACCACCAGATCCGCATCCCGACGACCGACATCGTGCCGGCCCTCGCGGACGCGGTCGCCGCCATGTCCGAGCCGATGGTCAGCCACGACGTCGTCGCCTTCCACCTGCTGTCGCGGGAGGTGTCACGACACCTCAAGGTGGTGCAGTCGGGTCAGGGGGCCGACGAGGTCTTCGCCGGTTACTCCTGGTACCCGCCGATGGTCGGCGCCGAGGGCTCCGGGGTGGACGCCTACCGGGCCGCCTTCTTCGACCGCTCCCACGCGCAGATGGCCGAGGTCGTCGACCCGGCCCTGCTGCCCGAACCCGACGAGAGCCTCGAGTTCGTCACCTCCCACTTCGTCCGGCCCGGCGCCGCCGATCCGATCGACCGGGCGCTGCGCCTCGACACCCAGGTGATGCTCGTCGACGACCCGGTCAAGCGGGTCGACAACATGACGATGGCGTGGGGGCTCGAGGCGCGTGTCCCCTTCCTCGACCACGAGCTCGTCGAGCTCGCCGCGCTGGTGCCGGCGCACCTCAAGCTGGACCAGGGCGGCAAGGGCGTCCTGAAGGAGGCGGGTCGCAAGATCCTGCCGGCCGAGGTCATCGACCGACCGAAGGGCTACTTCCCGGTGCCCGCCCTCACCCACGTCGAGGGCCCGCTGCTCGACCTGTGCCGGGAGGTCCTGCACAGCCCGGCGGCCGTCGAGCGGGGCCTGTTCCGCCCGGAGTACGTGGACCTTCTCCTCGCCGCTCCCAACGAGGCGCTCACACCACTGAAGGGCAACAAGCTGTGGCAGCTGGCGCTCCTCGAGCACTGGCTGCAGACCCATGGGGTCGGGTCGTGAACGACGACGTCCTCGTCGCGTCGGACGAGGAGCAGGCTGCGCTGGAGCGACTGGCCAACCGCGGGTGGGGCGCGCTGCCCGAGCGGCTGGCGGCACTGCGCCGCGACGAGGTGGCGCTCGACTGCGGCTGGGGTCGACTGGTCTTCGGACAGACCTACGACGACCCGGCCCGCCTCGCCACGACGCTGGCGGACGAGAGCGTCGGACGCCGGGACATCTGCCTCTACGCACGGGACCCGCACGTGGTGATCGGCGCGGCACCCCAGGAGCTCTTCCTCGACCCGTCCCACACCTACCGACTCCAGATGGACGCCTACCGCCCGGCCGACGGGGTCGTGTCGGGCGTGCGGATCCGCCCGCTCGCACAGCCGGGCGAGGCCGACGAGATGAACCGCATCTACCGGAGCCTCGGGATGGTCCCGGCCCCTGCCTCGGTGGTCTGGACCAACCAGCGAGGTGACGTGTTCACCTACCTCGTCGCCGAGACCGAGGCCACGGGTCAGATCGTGGGGACCGTCACCGGTGTCGACCACGTCGCCGCGATCGACGACCCGGAGGGTGGGTCGAGCCTCTGGTGCCTGGCCGTCGACCCGCACTGCACGATCCCGGGGGTCGGTGAGGCCCTGGTGCGACAGCTCGTCGAGGGCTACCGGGACGCCGGCCGCACGTGGCTCGACCTGTCGGTCATCCACGACAACACGCCGGCGATCCGTCTCTACGAGAAGCTCGGGTTCCACCGGGTGCCGGTCTTCTGCATCAAGCGCAAGAACCCGGTCAACGAGAAGCTGTTCGTCCCCACGACCCTGGACCGCCTCGACGAGCTCAACCCGTACGCACGGCTGCTCGCGGACGAGGCGCTGCGACGAGGGATCGGTGTCGAGGTGGTCGACCCGGTGGTCGGCGAGATGCGCATGACGCTGGGCAGCCGCTCGATCCTGATGTGGGAATCGCTGTCGGAGCTGACCTCAGCCGTCGCGCTCTCACGCTGCGACGACAAGCAGGTCACCCGCCGTGTGCTGCGCGACGCCGGACTGCGTGTCCCGCGCGGCCGTCTCGCCGGCACCGACGAGGACAACCTGGCGTTCCTGCGGTCCGAGGAGGAGCTGGTGGTGAAGCCGGCGCAGGGCGAGCAGGGCAAGGGGATCACGGTCGGCGTGCGCACGCCCGAGCAGATGGAGGACGCGATCGCACTGGCGCAGGAGCACTGCCCGCGCGTCCTGCTCGAGCAGCGCGTCGTCGGTGAGGACGTCCGCGTGGTCGTGATCGGCGGCGAGGTCGTGGCCGCCGCGGTCCGCCGCCCGGCCGCCGTCGTCGGAGACGGTCGGCACTCGGTGCGGCGCCTGATCGAGGCGCAGAGCCGCCGCCGGGCGGCCGCGACGGGTGGGGAGTCCACCATCCCGCTGGACGCCGGCACCGAGGAGTGCGTCACCGCGGCCGGTTGGTCGATGTCCGACGTCCCGCCCGCCGGCAGCACGATCCAGGTCCGACGGACGGCCAACCTGCACACCGGTGGAACGATCCACGACGTCACCCACGAGCTGCACCCCGAGCTGGCTGCCGTTGCCATCGGCGCGGCCGACGCGATCGGCATCCCGGTCACGGGGATCGACCTGATCGTCCCCGACGTGCGGGGATCGGACTACGTCATCATCGAGGCCAACGAGCGCCCTGGGCTGGCCAACCACGAGCCGCATCCGACCGCCGAGCGCTTCGTGGACCTTCTGTTCCCGGCGACGTCCGCGCTGCCGAGGTTCCCCGAGGGCGGCCCGGGTCACCCGGACTACCCCGAGAACCCGGGCCACGGCGACTACCCGGGCCCGCCCGTCGGCGAGGCCGGGTCATGAGCGGCCCCGACGTCGACGTCGACCACCTCGTCGACGTGATGCTGCAGCTGCTGTCCACGCCGAGCCCGTCGGGACGCACCGACCACGTCATCCAGCACGTGGGCGATCGCCTGGTCGAGGCCGGCCTCACCCCTCAGCTCACCCGCCGCGGCGCCGTGCGCGTGACCCTCGGCGACCCCGACGCCGACGTCGGGCACCGGGCCCTCATCGCACACGCCGACACGATCGGCGCCATGGTCGTCGACGTCGACGAACGAGGCCGGCTCCGACTGGCGCCGATCGGCTCCCACTCCGCCCGGTTCGCCGAGGGGGCCAGGATCACGCTGTTCACCGACGACACCGACACGACCTACACGGGCACGGTGCTCCCGCTGAAGGCGAGCGGCCACCGCTACGCCGACGAGATCGACACGCAGGGCGTCGGGTGGGATCACGTCGAGCTGCGCCTCGACGAATCGGTGCGCAGCCCCGCCGACGTCGCCGCGCTGGGCGTCCACGTGGGTGATCACGTGGCCTTCGACGCCCAGCCGGTGATCACCCGCTCGGGCTTCGTCGTGTCGCGGCACCTGGACGACAAGGCGGGGTTGGCCGCGCTGCTGACCGCGGCCCGGGACCTGGCGAAGGTGCAGGACGAGCTGCCCGCCCCGGTGCACGTGCTGGTGACGATCAGCGAGGAGGTCGGCCACGGTGCCAGCCACGGCATCGACGCCACCGTGGCCGAGATGGTCTCGATCGACAACGCCGTGGTGGCGCCGGACCAGCAGTCCGACGAGCACGCGGTCACGATCGCCATGCAGGACATGCACGGACCGTTCGACTACCACCTGACGCGGCACCTGCTGTCGCTGTGCCGGGACGAGGGCATCGAGCACCGGCGGGACGTGTTCCGCTTCTACCGGTCCGACGTCGCCGCGGCGCTGGAGTCCGGGGCGCTGTCGCGGGCCGCTCTGATCGGACCGGGCATCGATGCGAGCCACGGCCACGAGCGGACGCACCTCGACGCGCTCGTCGCCGTCGTGCGGCTGCTCCGCTCGTTCGCCCTCTCACCCCTGACCCTCGACGAACGGGGGTGGGACCCGGAGCGCGAGGGGCCGCTCGAGGACTTCCCGAGCATCGACGTGCAGCCGGCGCCCGAGGAGCCGGTCGTGCGCGACGAGCGCGAGACCGACGAAGAGACCGACACCGACGCGGAACTCGACGAGGAGTTCGACGAGGAGCCCTGACCCGGCCGGGTGGGTGGCGTGCGGGTCCAGCGAGTCGGCTACTCCTGCAGGTAGACGAGCTGGTTGCCGAACGGGTCGGCGAAGGCGAACATCGGCGGCGCGCCGTCCATGTGGAGCACCGCGTCGTTGTGCGGTGTGGTGCCCGCCTCGCGCAGCTGGTCGAACGCCGTCTGGGCGTCGGTCGTGGCCAGGCGGATCGCCACCGGGATGGGGCTGTCGGGCGGCAGCAGCACGATCCCGACCTCCGAGCCCGGCGGCACCACCTCGATCATCCGGGCGCCCGGCCAGATCTCGGCGTCCATGCGGACCTCGCAGCCGAGGACCTCGGTGTAGAACGCGAGCGCCGCATCCTGGTCGGGCACCGGGACGGACACGCTGATGACTCTGGTCGTCATGGTCATGCTGGTGAGACCTGCGGACGACCCGGGACTCATCGGTCGCTCGGGTCTGGCTCGCCGACTCCTGGGCGGGCCCCGAAGTGCGTCACGACGCGAACTTGGGGGATATCGACGTGTGACACGTCGATATCCCCCAAGTTCGAGAGTGCTGGGTGGCGAGCGCTCGCGGACTACTCGATCCGCAGGCCGGAGATCGCCCGGGAGATCACCAGCTGCTGGATCTGCTCGGTGCCCTCGAAGATGTCGAAGATCTTGGCGTCGCGGTGCCAGCGCTCGACCGGGTACTCACGGACGTAGCCGTAGCCGCCCAGGATCTGGATGGCCCGCTCGGTGACCCACACCGCGGTGCGGCCGGCCATCAGCTTGGACATGGAGCCCTCGGCGTTCTTGTAGCCGCCGCCGTTGCGGGACAGCCACGCGGCGCGGTGCACCATCAGGCGTGAGGCGTCGATCTGGGTCGCCATGTCGGCGAGCATGAACGCGATCGACTGGTTCATGATGATCGGCTTGCCGAAGGCGTAGCGCTCCTGGGCGTACTGCAGTGCGTACTCGTAGGCGGCACGGGCGACGCCGACGGCCTGGGCGGCGACGGCGGGGCGGGTGGCCTCGAAGGTGGCCATGGCGGGCTGCTTGCCCGAGCGCACCTGCGGGTTCTTCTGCGCCTCGCGGGCACGGGCCAGCTTCTCGTCGAGCTTCTCCTTGCCGCCGAGCAGGCACGACCCGGGGACGCGCACGTCGTCGAGGACGACCTCGGAGGTGTGGCTGGCCCGGATGCCGTGCTTCTTGTACTTCTGGCCCATCGAGAGGCCCG
>JAEYSR010000282.1 GCA_023434535.1 Actinomycetes bacterium | reverse complement strand
CCGATGCGCCCCGATCGCCCGGATCTTGCGGGCCAGAGCGGCCCGGACGTCGATCGTGGTCGAGATCTCCACGGTGGGCAGTCCGACCGCCGGCATCTCCTGGGCCTCGTCCCGACTCAGCTGGCGTCCCGCCTCGGCGGCGACGTGGGCGTCGACGAAGTGCAGGTGCTCCCGGTCGACCGTCGACTCGTACCAGGTGGGCAGCTCCGCCATCGCGGCGGCCACGCGACCCACGTCGTGGGCGTGCACGTGATCCGCGTGGCCGTAGATGCCGCCGCGGTCGTAGGTCACGAGGGCGTCCGCCCCCTCCGCATCTGCGATCGTCGCGAGCTGGCGGGCGGCACGGTCGACCCGGACGTCGACGAACGCTCCCGACGGCCGCTCTGCCCCGGCGACGGAGAAGCCCGAGTCGACGTGGTCCAGGAACAGGGGCCGCTCGGCCCCCAGCAGGGCGCAGGAGACCCGGGCCTCGGTGCGACGGGTCTCGGCCAGCGCGGGCCCGGCACCCAGGCCCATCTCCCCGGAGGTGGCGAAGACCACCAGGACCCGGTGTCCCGCATCGGCCAGTCGGGCGATGGTGCCGCCCGTGAAGATGGCCTCGTCGTCGGGATGGGCGTGGAAGAAGATGGTGGTCGTCATCGTCGGCTCGCCTCGTCGGTTCCGTCCCGCCGCAACGGCCGCGGGCACCGGATCTCATAGGTCCTGGTCAATTCCTGACCATTCCGGTCATGTATTGACCATACGGGGTCCGCGAGGGTCGCGCAACGGCCGGCACGCACGTGGTCACCCCGGCGGTGAGGCAGGCTGTGGCGACCCACCGCACCGGCCGGACCCGGTCGGCCGCACAGAGGAGCTGCAGTGTTGAGCAACGCCATCGGCGGTCTCCTGCCGTCCGCGATCGGGGTCGCGCTCAGCCCCATCCCGATCATCGCCGTGGTCCTGATGCTGTCGACGCCCCGCGCCCGCAGCAACGGGCCGGCCTTCGCCGTCGGCTGGATCGCCGGGCTGGCGGCGGTCAGCGCCATCGTCGTGTTCGTGGTCGGCGCGACCTCGTCGGCGTCGACCGACGACACGATCGCGTGGGGCAAGGTCGCTCTGGGAGTCGTGTTCCTCGGCATGGCCCGCCGCCAGTGGCAGAAGCGGCCCGCCTCGGGGCAGGAACCCGAGATGCCCGGGTGGATGGCGACCCTGGATGCGATCACGCCACCGAAGTCCCTCGGCCTCGGCCTGCTGCTGTCGGCCGCCAACCCCAAGAACCTCGCGCTCACGCTCGCCGCCGCGGCATCGATCGCGCAGACCAGCGGCCTCTCCGACGCCCAGGAGACGGTCGCGATCGTGGTGTTCGTCGCGCTGTCGTCGGTCACCGTCGTCGGGTCGGTGCTCTTCTACCTGGTCGCCCCGAAGGCCGCCGAACGGCCGCTCGCGTCGCTGAAGTCCTTCATGACGGCCAACAACGCGGTGATCATGATGGTCGTGCTCCTGCTCCTGGGCGCCAAGCTCCTCGGCGACGGGATCGGCGGTGCGTTGTGAGGATCGGCAGAGCGTCGTGAGCATCGTCCGGACGCTCGCCCTCTTCGCCATCGCCGCCGTCGCGGAGATCGGCGGCGCCTGGCTGGTCTGGCAGGGGGTCAGGGAGCACCGCGGCGTGGCGTTCGTCGGCGCCGGGATCGTGGCCCTCGCGGCCTACGGCTTCGTGGCCACGCTGCAGGAGGACGGGAACTTCGGCCGTGTGCTCGCGGCGTACGGCGGGATCTTCGTGGCGGGGTCGCTCGCGTGGGGCGTGGTCGTCGACGGGTTCCGGCCCGACCGCTTCGACCTGATCGGCGCCGCCATCTGCCTCCTCGGCGTGGCCGTGATCATGTTCGCCCCTCGCGTGGCGTGACCCCCGTCAGGCTCCCGGGCTCGGGAATGCTGGGGATTTCCTCATCCGGGGTGCATCCGGAACGGCGGCGGCGACGAACGAAGGAACGTGTCCACCGTCGCGACGCTGCCCCCGACGAACATGAGGCCGATGACGTCCCTGCCGGACCCGAACGCGGCGATCCGCGCCGCTACCCTGCACCGGATGCACGCACAGACGTCCGGCGACGACGCCGCTGACGCCTTCGTCGCCGGCGAGCCCGACGCCCTTCGCCGGGTGTACGACGAGCACCAGCGGGCGATCCACTCGTACTGCCGCCGCTTCGTCCCCGAGCATGCGGCCGACATCACCCAGGAGGTGTTCCTCGGCGCATGGCGCTCGAGGGAGCGCTTCGACCCGACGAACGGATCGCTGGCCGGCTGGCTGATGGGCATCGCCCGCTTCAAGGTCCTCGACCACCTCCGCGGTCGCTACCGGAACCAGTCGGTCGCCGTCGGCGACGTGGTGGACCTCACCGCCTCCGACGACCCCCGCTCCCTCGACGACCCCGAGATCGAGGCGACCGCCGCCCGGATCCTGGTGGCCGAGGCGCTCGACTCCCTCGGCGACCCGGCCGCGGCGTGGATCCGCGCCGCCTTCCTGGAGGGCCTGTCGCACACAGAGATCGCCGAGCGGACCGGAACGCCGCTCGGAACCGTCAAGAGCACGATCCGCCGTGGGCTGGAGCGGATCCGACGTGACCTGGAGACCTTCGATGCCGACATCTGACGGCCGGGACGAACCCATGGGACCCGACGAGACCGGACCTCACGACGAGAGCGTCCCCCACGACGACGTGCCCACGTCCGACGACGTGACCGCGGGCTTCGAGCGGGAGGCGGCGATCGTCCGCTCGCTCGGCGACAACCCGGTGGAGCTGGTCGACGCGCCCGACGACCTGTGGGCGAGGATCGCCGCCGAGGCGGACCTGCCCGCGACCGCCGCGATCCCCGATGCGGCGGCGACCGAAGGGCCCGTCGACGCCGGCGCTGCCGGCGCTGCCGGCGCAGGGGCCGGCGGCGTCGCCGAGCCGATCGACCTGGCCCGCCACCGCGACGCCCGTCGCCCGATCCTCATCTCCGCCGCGGCGGCGGTGATCGTCGCCCTCGTCGTCGGGGTCGGCGTGATCGCCCTGAACGACAGCGACAGCGGACCGACCGAGCTGGCCGCCGCCGAGCTGACGCCGTACGAGGGTGCCCCCGTCGGAGCGGCCGGCGGTCGGGTCCAGCTCGTCAGCGACGGCGACCAGCAGAAGCTCCAGGTCGACATGCACGACCTGCCGGCTCCGGCACCGGGCACCTTCTACGAGCTGTGGCTGCTCGACCCCGACACCGGTGAGCCCGTCTCGGTCGCGACCATGCGGGACGGCTCCCGCGACGTCACGACCACGATCCCCGTCCCCGAGGGGACCGACACCACCCGCTACGACGTGGTCGACGTCTCCGTGCAGGAGGACTCCGCCGGTCCCGAGCACTCGGGCAACAGCGTGCTGCGGGGAGCGTTGAACGCATGAGCCGACCCACGCGATCGGCCTGAGCGGTGTTCCTCGCACTGCGGGAGATGCGCCGCGCCGCGGTCCGGTTCGCCCTGCTGACCGGATCGATCGGCCTCCTGGTCTTCCTGATCCTGTTCCAGCAGACGTTGCAGACGGGCCTGATCACGTCCCTGATCGGGGCGATCGAGAACCAGTCGGCCCCGGTCCTCGTCTACAGCGTCGACGGCCTGCGCAACCTCGAGGGCAGCATCATCACGCCCGATCTCGAGGAGCAGATCCGCTCCGTGGACGGCGTGGGCGAGGCCGGCCGCATCGGCCAGGGGACCTTCAGCGTCACCGCCGACGGCGCCGTGACCAGCGCCGCGGTGATCGGCTACTCCGACGAGCGGCT
>JAEYSR010000256.1 GCA_023434535.1 Actinomycetes bacterium | reverse complement strand
CCCCCCACTAATTACCGGGTGGGGGCGGGGGGGGGGGGGGGTCAGAAGTTGGTGGGGCCCGACGGGTCGGGGCCGACGAGCAGCTCGGCCTCGGCGACCTCCCGGACGCCCTGGAGGCGCATGACGCGTCGGCCGTCCGACACGACCAGCGTGACCGTCCCGTCGTCGGCGTCCTCGATGCCGACCATGGTCTGGTGGGCGTGGAGCGACTCGACCAGCGGCCGTCCGGGCCGATCGGCGACCACGAGCAGCCGGCGGTCGGTCCGGGCGACGACGCACGGGAGGCCCTTGGCCCGACCCGCGACCAGTCGCTCGACCCGCTCGCCCACCGCGAGCGTCGTCGCAGCCACCCGGAGAGCACCGGAGGCCTGCGATGCGGAACGGGGGTCGAGGCGACCGCGGGCCGCTCCGAGGGGGTCCGCCGGCGGTCCGTCGCCGCCGGAGGGCGTGCCGCGATCGCCGCCGACGCCACCCGGAGTCCGGCCCCCGCCGGAACCGGTCGGTTCGCCGAACCCGCGCGACCCGCCGGGACCACCTCTGCCGGAACTGACCCGGCCGAACCCGCCCGTGGCACCGGAGCGGCCCGTCGGGACCGGTCCCCCTGCGGATCCGGGTGCTCCCGGCGACGGGGTCGCAGCGGACCGGCCGACGCCGAAGCTGGGCGTCGGACCGGCGGAGCCGGCGCGTCCGACGGGCTGCTGGGGCGACGAGCCGGGACCCGCACCGGTCCCGAAGGTCGATCGGGCCGCCGCCTCCTCGGGCAGCGTCCACGCCTCGTCGTCGGACCGACCGCGGCCGGATCCTGCGGAAGCGGCGTCGACCGGAGGGGCAATCGTCTCCTCGACGGGCGGGACAGGCGGGACGGGCGCGTCGGGAGCACCTTCCACGGACGCGGACGGACGGGCCCGGTCGCGCCGCCGACGGGTCGTCCCGGCGGCGCTCCACCGGGCGCGTCGTCGGGCACCGGGCGGTGCGGAGGCAGGGACCTCGGGGATCGCCTCCGGAGCGGCGTCGGGGATCGCGTCCGGAGCCTCGTCGCCGGCGGCGGCGGGGACCGGCTCCGAGGCCGGGCCGACAGGGGGCTCGACGTACGAGGGCGGGACCGGTGCCTCCTGCTCCGGGAGATCTCCCGCTCCGGTCCCCGGAACCGACCGAGCACCGTCGGCCTCCGGGAGCCGAGCGGCCGCCGGAGGGGGCGGGAGCGCGGGCAGCGGGAGCGGAGCGACCCTCGGCACCCGCGGGGCAGGTGGCACCTGCTCCGCGGGCGGGGCCGCCGCGGCAGGTGCCGCAGGCGTGGCACCGGCCATGGCGGAACCGGGCAGCGGCGGCACCACGAGGTCGGGAGGCAGCGGCGGCGGGACCGTGCGGAGACCTGCGGTCGGGAACGGTGGGAACGCCATGCTGGGCGGAGCGGCCGGATCGGTGATGAGGTCGGCGTCGTCGGTCCAGTGGAACGCCGCCCGACCGAAGCGGTGCAGCCGCGGACGCTGGGCACGGCGTGGTCGCGACCGGAGGTCGCCGTCGTCGAACACGGCCTCGAGGGGCGGGACGGAGGAGGCCCAGCGAGCGGGCGCGACGGTGGCCGCCAACCCGAGTGCCGCGGCCGCGAACCCGACGAGGAGCACGCCCCCGACCGGCACCGTGAACGTCGACACGCCGAGCGAGGACAGCGCGGCGACGCCGAGCCGCGCCCCGACCAGGCCGACGGCGAGACCGACGAGGGTGCCCACGACGGCCAGGGACACGCCCTCTCCCAGGACCATCCTCAGGACCTGGCGTCGCGAGGCGCCGCTGGCGCGCAGCAGCCCCAGCTCCCTGCGCCGCTCCCCGACCGAGAGGAGCAGCGTGTTGACCACCCCGATGAGGGCCTGGACGAGCGTGAACAGCAGCATCCACTCGACGACGCGCTGGAAGCCGGTGAGCACCTCGGAACGTCGGTCGACGAAGGCCGAGGGCTGCAGCACGGAGCTGACTCCCGACTGCTCGGCGAGCTCCTCGACCTCGGCCCGGGAGGCGGCGTCGTCGGGCTGCAGCGACACGAGAGCGGCGATGTCGGTCGTCGCCGGGACCTGGCGGCTGAGGACCGACCGGTCGAGGACCATGTCGCCCAGCAGCAGGTCGCCCGACGTGTACACGCCGGCCACCTGCAGGCTCTCCGACCCGGTGCTCGTGAACGTGACCGGGAGCGTGGAGCCCACCTGGAGCCCGAGCTCGTCGGCCAGGCGCGACGAGATCAGCGCACTCGACTCGGACAGCTCGCCGGGTGGATCCCCGACCCAACCCGGCCGCATCAGCGACGTGAACTCCGCCATGTCGAACCCGGTCATGCGCACCGGACGGGTCCCCACCCAACCCCGACCCACCTGCCAGCCGCTCGTCGCCGTGACCGGGTCCAGATCCGAGATCTTCGAGACCAGGTCCTCGGGCAGTCCGCCCTTGGTGAACGTCCCCGAGTCGACGACCAGATCGGCCTGGACCAGGTCGCGCACCTGACCGTCGACCGAGCTCGAGAACGAGGCGAGGAACACCGCCAGGCCGGACACGACCGCCGTGGCCAGGATGAGCGCAGCCGCCGTGGCCGCGGTCCGCGACCGGTGCCGGTTGACGTCCCTCGACGCGATGACCCTCAGAGCCGACGGGCGGAGCGGGAGGACCCGCACCATGGCCGAGACGAGCCCCGACAGGAGCAGCGGCATCAGCCCCAGCACGACCACGACCGCGACGGTTCCCAGGCCGAGGGCGACCGGGTCCAACCCGGCCTCGCCCCGTGACACCAGCAGGGCGGCGGCGAGGCCCAGCACGACCGCGACGAGCACCACCCTGACGACCGACTGGGCCACGGTGCGCGGACGGGGCGGACCGCCGTGGCTGACCGCCTCGATCGGCGGGACGCGACACACGCGCACCGCAGGGATCACCGCGGCGACGACGGTCGCGACCGTGCCGATGATGACGGCGGACCCCAGCGCGGAGAACGACACGGAGGACCCTGCGACGGGCACCGAGGTGTTCAACGCGCCGAGCGCCCCCTCGATCAGACGACCGAGGAGCAGCCCGAGCGGGGCGCCGAGGAGCGAGGCGACCACGGCCAGGAGCGCCGCCTCCACGAGGGCGGCCGAGAGGAGCTGCCAGGGCTTGGCGCCCACGAGGCGCAGGCCGGCGAAGGTGCGCCGCCGCTCGGCGTACAGCAGCGCGAGCGAGTTGCCGACGGTGACCATGCCGACGACCAGCGCCAGTCCGGCGAAGCCGAGGATCAGCGAGCGGACCAGGGCGAAGCTGCGATCCAGGCTCTCCTGTCGGTGCTGTGCCCCTGTCGCCCCGTCGACCACGTCGATGCCGGCGGGGAGTTTGGCGGAGATCGCCGCAGCCACCTGATCGGCGTCGGCGCCGGGTTCGAGCAGCACGTCGATCGTGTTGTCGTCGGTCGGCCGGTCGAAGCGGACCCGGGCCTCGGCGGTCGTCAGGAGCGCCAGGCTGGAGCCGGGCGGCAGTCCGCCGCCCTCGGACTCGACGATGCCGGACACCTCGTACGGTGCCGCTCCCGCTCGACCGACCACGATGACCTGGTCGCCGACCGCGACGCCGCCCTCGGCGGCGGACCGCTCGTCGATCGCCACCTCTCCGTCGGTGGACGGCGCCGAGCCCGACACGAACTCGAACGGGGACAACCGGGGGTCCGACGGGTAGTTCGCCCCGATCGGCTGCTCGGTGAGGCCCAGCGGCACCAGCGTCGTCCCGTCGGGACCCACCAGCGGAGCGGTGTCCTCGATCCGGGGGGACACGACGTCGACCCCGGCCACCTGCGCCACCATCTGCTCGACGCCGGCCGGGACCAGCCGTCGGACCTGCTCGGTCGGCGACTCGTAGGCGATGGTGCCCTCGATCACGAGATCCGCGTTGGCCGACCCGGACGCCGCGAGAGCGTCGAGGCCGTTCCCCACCCGATCCAGCAGGTTGAGGGCCCCGGCCAGGTACCCGACGGAGAGGGCGATGGCGACCGTGGCGAGCAGGAGACGCCGGCGCTGCCGCAGCAGCGCGGTCAGCATGCGGCGGATCCACCCTCCTGGCCATCCCCCCGTCATGGCGACCGGTCGGCCCTCAGGAGGTGGCGACGTCGAGCACGGCGTCGACGTCCTCGGAGCAGAGCACGCCCTCCACGCCCCGGCCGTCCACGACCAGCGCCCACCACGACCGTCCGCTGCCGAGGCGACCCACCACCGACTGCACCGACTCGCTCGGGTGCACCCGCGGCAACGACACCAGCGGCTCCGCCAGCGAGCGGACCGGGACAGCATTGCGGTGCGCAGGCGGGATGCGGGCCACCGAGTCACGGGTCACGAGCGCTCCGACCGCGCCGCGCTCGTCGAGGACGGGGACGAACACGGCCCGGGGGTGATCGGCGAACACGCGCTCCAGCTCGGCGACCGGCGCGCCGGGTGCGAGCGCGGACGGCAGCGTGCGCTGCAGCCCGCCGACAGGATGGGTCAGCAGCTCCGGCTGGTCGGCGGCGTCCTTCCACTGGGACCGGGCCGCGACGAACAGGAACAGGCCGAGGGCGAAGATCCATGCGCCGCTCCAGCGGTCCCCGACGGGGAAGAAGAGCACGATCGCACCGAGGACCATCAGACCGGCGAGGACCTGACCGATCATCGACGCGGTCCGGGTGGCGGGGCGCTTGCGGCCCGACCGGCGCCACAGCACGGCCCGGAGCATCCGGCCGCCGTCGAGCGGGAACGCCGGCAGGAGGTTCGAGATCGCCAGGACGACGTTGATGGCCGACAGCCAGATCAACAGCCCGAGCAGGACCCGGGAGCCGTCGAGGGCGTTCACGGCCCACGCTCCGGCCCCGGCGACGACCGCCATCACCATCGACATGGCGGGGCCGGCGGCCGCGATGCGGAACTCGGCGCCGGGCTCGTCCGCGTCGCCCTCCAGCTTGGCGACACCCCCGAAGAGCCAGAGCGTGATCTCCACCACGCGCACGCCGTTGCGCTGTGCGACGTAGCTGTGACCCAGCTCGTGGCCGACCAGGGAGACCATGAACCCGATCACGCCGAGCAGCGCTCCGAACCAGTAGGCGCTCGTGGGGTACCGCGGTGCGATGTTCGGCAGCGAGATCTGGGCGAGGCTGATCGCCAGCAGCACGCTGACCAGCAGGACCCCACCGTTCACGCCGATGGGCACGCCGAGCAGCCGGCCGAGTCGGAGGTGGGTGCGCACAGGGGCAGGGTACCGGCTGTCGTCTTGGCAGCGACCTCGCCGGACTGCTCCGATGAGAGGAGATCCAGCGACCTCGGCAGCCGGATCGAGGACGACGCGCGAGCATCCGGACCCGCTCCGTCCGAGCATCCGGGCAGCGACGACCCAGCAGCGACGACCCAACAGGGACGACCCAGCAGTGGCAGACCACACTCCATCGACCGCAGGCGCTCCGCTGACGGCGCGCACCTCGACCGACCGACTCGTCGTGCGGCGACTGGTGGAGCGCGACCACCTCGCCGACCTGCTCCGGCGGGAGCCCGTCAACCCGGTCGACGACGGCGGCGACACCGAGGTCTTCGAGCGTGCGCTCGCCGACCGCACGGACGTGGACCGCCGGGTGTTCGCCCTGGTCGGCGCCGACGACGAACGGCGCACCCGCACCGTCGTCTGGGTCGCCCTCACCGTCGGCGTGCCGACCTCGCTGGTCGAGCTCACCGACGACCGGCCCCCGACCGATCCCGAGGAGGCCGACACCGCCGTGTTCTGGTCGATCTGGAACGACGACACCGACACGCCGGGCGCCGGGACCGGCATCGACCTCATCGAGGGCGCGGTCGACCTCCTGCGCAGCGAGCTCCCCCGGCTCGCCACGTTCGTGACGCTCTCGCCCGCCCCCGGCTTCCGGGAGTGGGTGCTGCGGCAGGGGCCGCGACCGGCTGAGCTGGCCCCGGCTGCGGCGCGCTACCTGACCGCGCTGGACGGATCGGGGCGTCCGCTCGACCGCGTCGCCCGGTTCCACCTGCGCAACGGCGCACGGCTGTGGCGCGTGCTCCCGGACGCGGATCCGTCGACGAGGGGGCGCGACCGCTCCTTCGGCCTCATGGTCAACTACCGCTACGAGCCCGAGGACCGGGCCGCCAACCGGGCGGCGCTGGGCCACGGCGAGGTCGTGGTGGGCGACGACGTCGCGGCGCTCCTCGACCGCTGAGCGGCGACGGCGCCTCTCACGGCTCCGGCAGCATCATCACGACGTCGTCAGTCGTGGTCACCGGGTTGACCAGGCAGAACCGGAGGACGGTCTCGCCCAGCCAGGTCGTCGGGACGATGAAGCCCACCTCTCTCTCGGCGAGGTCGGCGCAGTGGTCCCAGTACTGCTGCGGCGACCACCCGCGACGGCGGACCAGGAGCACCGAGAGCTCCGGCTCCATCACCAGGTCGAGGTGCTCGGAGGCGCGGACGACGTCGGCCGCCGCGACGGTCACCTCGATCGTCCGGTCGACCGCTGCCGCGTACGCGTCGGTGCCGTGGGCGGCGACGGAGAACCAGAACGGCAGGCCGCGGGCCCGGCGGCTCAGGTGCGGGGCGTAGTCGCTCGGGTTCCACTCGCCGTCGTTGTTGACCGCGTCCAGGTACGCCGCCTGTTGCGTGAACGTCGAGCGGGCCAGCTCAGGATCCCGGTACACCACGGCGGCGCAGTCGTACGGGGCGAACAGCCACTTGTGCGGGTCGACGGTGAGCGAGTCGGCCCGTTCGATCCCGTCGAACAGGTGCCGTCGCGTGGTGGAGCACAGCGCCCCACCTCCGTAGGCCGCGTCGACGTGGAACCAGGCCCCGAGCCGGTCGGCCAGGTCGGCCGCTCCGGCCAGGTCGTCGACCCCACCGGTGTTGGTCGTGCCGCCCGTCGCCACGACGGCCACGACGCGGTCGCTGATCGCGTCCAGGTCGGTCAGCACGGCCGGGTCCAGGTCGGCCGGTCGGAACCGACCGAGCTCGTCGCCCGCGACCACGAACGGCTCGAGGTCGAGCAGTGCGGCCGCGGCGCCGATCGAGGAGTGGGCCCCGCTCGCCACCACGACCACGGGCGGACCGCTCTGCTCGGCCGCACCCGAGGGCTCCGGACGAGTCCGACGCCACGCGTGCCGGGCCACGGCCAGCGCCGACAGGTTGGCGATCGAGCCACCCGACACGAACGTGCCGCCCGCACCCTCGGGCAGTCCGGCCAGGTCCGACAGCCAGCGCAGCGCGGCGTTCTCCGCGTGCACGGCCCCTGCGCTCTCGATCCACGAACCGCCGTAGATGTTGCTCGCGCTCACGAGCATGTCGAACGCGGTCGCGGCCTCGCTCGAGGCGTTGGGGACGAACGCCAGGTACCGCGGGTGGTCCATGGACAGGCAGGCCGGGGCCAGCACGTCGGTGAACAGCCGGAGCGCCTGCTCCCCGCCGATGCCCGACTCGGTGATGGTCCCGCCGGCGGCGGCGTCCAGCTCCTCGGGCGAGCGGGCGCGGTCGAGCGGCGGCGGGTCGAGAGCGAGTCGATCCCGGGCCGCCGCGACGATCGCGTCGACCAGTCGGGCCGTCTCCGACACGGATCCGTCCCCCGTGGGATCCGGGCCTCTGCGGTGCATTCTCTCGGGCATGGGCCCATCATCGCCCACCCCTCTCGTGCCGGTGGCGTCGGAGCGACCGCACCGGATCCGGAGGCGACGTTGTCGTAGGTTGCGGGGTCGGAGGTGGCGATGTCGGACGCCCGCAGTGCCCGCGAGACGATGCCGGCGGCGTTCATCGGTCACGGCAGCCCGATGAACACGCTGGAGCACAACGCCTACACCGAGACGTGGGCGGACCTCGGGGTCCGGATGCCGCGACCGCGGGCGATCCTGAGCATCTCGGCCCACTGGTTCGTCAACGTCACCGCGGTGACCGCGATGGCCCGACCTCCGGTGATCCACGACTTCTACGGGTTCCCGGACCAGCTCTTCGCCTTCGACTACCCGGCGCCGGGATCCCCCGACCTGGCGTCGGAGGTCGCCGACCTCCTCCGGCCCACGTACGTGGGGATGGACCACGACAGCTGGGGCATCGACCACGGGACGTGGTCTGTCCTCGCCCACGTGTTCCCCGACGCCGACATCCCGGTCGTCCAGCTCTCCATCGACGCCACCCGGCCGATCGAGGACCACGTGGAGCTCGGCCGCCGGCTCGCCCCGCTGCGCGACAGCGGGGTGTTCGTCGTGGGAAGCGGCAACGTCGTCCACAACCTGCGCCTGCTGGACCCCCGGCAGCCCGACGACGGCACGGACTGGGCGCACCGCTTCGACGAGGCGGCGAGGGAGATCATGAGGGAGCGGCCCGGCGACGTCGCCGAGCTCGCGGAGCACCCCGACGCCCGGCTCGCCGTCCCGACGCCCGAGCACTTCCTGCCTCTCGCCTACTTCGCCGGTCTGGCGGACGTGGCCGACGACGACGTCGAGTTGCTCGTCGGCGGCTACCAGCTCGGCTCCCTGTCGATGACGTCCTACGGCCTCGGCCTGGGGCGTGGACCGACGGCGGACGCAGAAGTCCACGCCTCGGACGACGCCCTGCCGGATCCTGCGGTGGTTCCGCCGGAGTCGACCAACCTCTGATCCGACCGGGCCCGTCGGCGAGCCCGCTTCATCGCGTACATCGCGGAGTCGGCACGCTCGATCACCTCGGCGGCGGACTCGCCGTCGCGCCGCTCCGCCACACCGACCGAGAACGGCACGGGCGAGGTCGCGAGCACCCGCTCCAGCGCGATCTCGGCCGTCGACGCCGTCGCGCCCGGCAGGAGGATGACGAACTCGTCGCCGCCCACCCGGGCGACGAGGTCGCCGTCACGAACGCCTCGACGGAGGGCGTCGGCGACCGACGCGATGGCCATGTCACCGGCCGCGTGGCCGCGTCCGTCGTTCAGCTGCTTGAGCCCGTCGACGTCGACGAACGCCACGGCCAACGGCGCCCGCCGTCGGTCGAGCCGCTCGATCTCCGCTCCCAGAGCCCGGTGCCACTCCCTGCCGTTGGCCAGGCCCGTCAGCTCGTCGGTGCCCGCGTGGTCGCGCAGCCGACCGGCCAACCACGCCACGCTCACGCACACGACGATCCCGTTGACGACGCACCCGGCGAAGACCACGGCGATCGACTGGCTGTGGTCGACGAGCAGCACCGCGAGCAGCAGGCCGTACGCCAGGGCGAGGTGGGCGACCATCCAACCGGGCCGGAAGAAGCAGGCCGAGTACACGGCGACCCACAGGAGGAACCCCGCAGCCGCGCCGGCCGCGGCCGGGTTGTCGGTCAGCCCGACGATCGCGACCACGAGGACGGTGCCCATGAACAGCGCGACGTGGATCGACGGACCGGTGACCACACGCCGGATCGCGACCAGCGCCAGGCCGACGACCACGCCGACCAGGCCCACGGCCACGATCGCCCCTCGACGCTCCGCGTCGAAGGTGAGCGGACTGGCGGCGACGGCGAAGGCGCCCCCGACCACCATCATCACCCCGAGCGTGGTCGCCTGGGCGAGCAGGGGCGCGATGACGTCGCCCTCGCTGCCGGCGGCCGTCACCGCCGACCGGCGGCCGTCGGGAGGAGGCGGCGCCGGCGCCGGCTGCGCAGCCGCTCGACGGGACCCACCGGCGCGGTCGCGCTTCATCTCGTACATCCGACGGTCCGCCCGGTCGAGGGTGCCGTCGGGAGACTCGCCCGGTCGGCGCTGGGCGACGCCGACCGAGAACGGCGACGGGGCCGCCGACCGGATGCGATCCAGGGCGCCCACCGCCTCGGCCCCCGTGGTGGCGGGGAACAGCACGGCGAACTCGTCACCGCCGATCCTCGCCACCAGCTCCCGGCCTCGGAGACCGTCGGACAGGGACCGGGCCACCCCGATCACGGCGCGATCGCCGACGGCGTGGCCATGGGCGTCGTTCAGCGCCTTGAGGCCGTCGAGGTCGACGAAGGCGACCGTGACCGACGTGCCGTCGCGATCGCTGCGCTCGTACTCGTCGGCGAGCACCCGTCGCCACGCCCGGGCGTTGGCGAGGCCCGTCAGCGGGTCGAGCAACGCAGCACGACGCAGGCGCAGGGCGAGCCAGCCGACGCAGACGGCGACCACGCTCGAGGTGACCAGGCTGGGTCCGACGACGACCGCCACTAGCCCGGGTGCGACCACGGCGACCACCACGACGAGCGATCCGTACGCCGCAGCGACGTGCGCCGCGGCCTGGGCCGGGGTGAAGAAGCACGCCGCGTAGGTGGCGACCCACACCATGAAGCCGGCGCTCATCGCCATGCTCGCCGGGGTGTCGCTCAGGCCGGCGAACGTCACGACGACCGCTGTGCCCACCAGGAGAGCCAGGTGCAGCGCACGTTCGGACACGGTTCGGGCGCTCAGCAGCAGGACCAGACCGGAGCAGACCGACGCCCCGCCCACGAGGACCGGCGCCCAGACCGAGGCCAGGAGGTCCATGTCGGTCGCGGTCAGGATGCCGAACAGACCGCCGGTGATCAGCAGCGCTCCGGCCAGCACGACCTTCACGTGGAGGTCGGCCACGACCTCGCTCGCGTGCAGCCGGTCGTCGAGGTGGCGATGCCGCCGACCCTCGTACGTCGCGGTGCCCGACTCCATGCCTCTCCATCGGCGCGATCGGGGCCCCGGTGGAGGTTGTGGACCCGATGGGGCCGATCGGCTCACCCCACCGTCCGCTCACATGTCCCGCCGTCCGTCCGACGGGTGTTCCATGGATCCCCTGCCCGCGTCACCCGAGGCTGCCGACCGTCCACCTGCCGGACCGGACGGGGCGACGGGACCCAGCCGTCGCTCGCTCCTGCTCGCTGCCGGCGCCGCCGGGATCGCCGCCACCGCGGCCGCCTGCACGAGCGACGCCCAGGACCTGGGCCAACCGGTCGGCGACGTCGTCCCCTCCTCCGCCACGACCGTGCCGCTGACGACCCAGGAGGCGGCGCTCGGCGGCGGGGACTTCGCCCTGTTCTCCCAGACCGATCTGAACTTCCAGACGCTGTTCGCGCTCGGTGCGGTCGGGCAGACGGGTGTGGCCGGCGAGGTGACGTCGGTGGTCGCGCAGGCCAACGCCGCTGCCGGCGGAGCCTCCTACCAGAGCGTGTACGACGCCTTCCTGGCGATGGGCAACCGACTCCAGGCGTCAGCCCTGACAGCTGACCGGGCCGGCCGGCGCGTCACGGCCCGGGACCGCTACCTGCGATCCGCCAAGTACTACGCGCAGGCCCTCTACTGGGTGCTCGGCACCTCGACCCCCGACGCCGAGGCCGAGGTCTACGACGCCATGACGGCGTCGTTCGAGCGCGGCCTGGGCCTCATGGACACGCCGGTCGAACGCCTCGAGATCCCCCTGTCCGGCAGCCCCCACCCGATGCCGGCGTGGTTGCTCCGGCCGTCCGACGACGGCACTTCCCGGCCGACGATCATCATGAACAACGGCTCCGACGGCCAGCACGTCGACATGCTCTCGCAGGGCGGGCTCGGCGCCCTGGAGCGGGGCTACAACGTGCTGATCTTCGAGGGCCCCGGCCAGGGCTCGATGCTGTTCCTCCACAACATCCCGTTCCGGCCGGAGTGGGAGCAGGTGGTCACGCCGATCGTGGACGCGCTGGAGCAGCGCTCCGACGTCCGGTCGGACCAGATCGCGATCCGGGGCATCAGCTTCGGCGGCGAGCTCACACCCCGGGCGGCGGCGTTCGAGCACCGGCTCGCCGCTCTGATCGCAGACCCGGGCTCGACGCGGTCGATCCTGGACTACCCCGCCTTCATCGTGAAGCTCGGCCTGGACGGGGGCGACCGGGAGCAGACCAACCAGGCGTGGAACGACGCCATCATCGCCGGTTCGACGCCGGAGCAGCTGTTCGCTCTCAAGAAGACGCTGGAGATCTTCTCGCCGGTGGCGCACGACGAGGTGACGGCCGGCGGTCACCCCACCGACTGGTACGACCTGTCGCGGAGGATCGAGAAGTACGACCTCGACGGCGTGGCGGACAAGATCACCGCGCCCACCCTGGTCACAAAGTACGAGGGCGACACGGCGTTCAAGGACGAGCCCGACGCGCTGTACGGGATGCTGAAGAACGCCGAGCGCCGGGACCTCGTCACGTTCACCTCCGTCGACGGCTCGCAGTACCACTGCGGTCCGATGGCACCGCAGGTGGCCACCGAGGCGTGCTGGGACTGGTTGGACGAGGTCCTCGGTCGCTGAGCCACGAACGCCTGCTCTGCTCCCGTGAGGTGACGCGAACGCGTCACCTCACGGGAACGAAGCGGACGACGCGACGTGGTCGCGCAGGCCTCGCAGGTAGCGCGAGATCGCCACGCCCTGGAACCGCCGGACCGCGGGGTCCGCGAGCCGTGCCGCCCGCGTCGCCGTGCGCGCATCGACGCCGATGACCCCGACGACCGAGCCGTTGGGCCGACGCTCCACCAGGAAGCACTCCTCTCCCCGCTCCTGGTGACCGGGCAGCGTCCCGTAGGCGAACCCGAAGCGATCGTCCTCGTCGACCACGGCGACGATGCGGTTGGGCACCACGATGCTGAACGGCCCGGCGGGCAGCACGACCAGCACCGTCCCGCCCTCCTCGACCGCGGCGCCGTCCGGGACGACCCGAGCACGGATGCCACGATGGCAGGCCCACTGGCGCAACCCCTCGACGGCTCGGTCGAAGTCGTCGTCGCCGCGGCCGACGACCAGCTCCTGACGCCCGACGTGACGGCCGGCCCGTCGGGCTGCACCGATGTCGGGTTCGAGCGTCGAGCCCACGTGGTCGTAGTCGACGACCTCACCCCGGGCCACATCGAGCATGGTCGCCAGGCGCGCCGCCGACGGTCGGCCCAGGAGCACTCCCCCGGCGCGCCGCACCTCAGCCCTCCCCACCGCGGTCGCGGTCGCCGGTCGCAGCGACCATCCGGCCGAGGACGTCGGCGAGGGATCGCCGCTCCGGCGCGGTCGTCGTGTCGACGAGGATCCGACGGACCAGGGCGACGTGTCCGGGAGCGGCGGCGGCGAGCGCACGCTCACCGCCGTCGGTCATCACCGCGAGTTGGCCACGGGCGTCGTCGGGGCACGGCCGGCGCCGGATCCAGCCGTTGGCCTCCATCCGCTTTGCCGCGTGCGCCAGGCGACTGGCCGAGAAGCCCAGCCGCTCCGCCAGCTGGCCCATCCGGATCGTCCGTTCGTCGGCCTCCGAGAGCATCACCAGCACGGCGTAGTGGGAGTGCGGCATCCCCGCATTCTGCTGCAGCTGCCTGTCGAGTGCGGCCTCGACCCGGTGCGCCGCCAGCAAGAACGCCCGCCACGTGCGTTGGTCGTCGTCGTCCAGCCACTGCGGATCGGGGTCGTCGGTCACGGGAATGTCCTCGGGTTGCTGAACGTTCAAGCATATGCTGCGCCCGACCGCCCAAGGAGTCGACGAGATGACGACCACGCCGCCTGCCACCCAGACCGACGCCGCTCCCCGGGCGGCCGAACCGACGCCGACGTCGCTGCCCGAGCTCGGCCACGTCGTCCTCTACGTGCGCGACGTCGGGCGCTCGGCCGACTTCTACGGACGGCTGCTCGGCTGGCGGCGCCTCCCGACCGACGAGCGCATGCCGGTGGCGGCCTTCTCGAGCGGCCGCACCCACCACGAGCTCCTGCTGATCGAGGTCGGTCCGAACGCGACGCCGATCCCGGGCGGTCGCCGGGTCGGGATGTACCACTTCGGGGTCAAGGTCGGCGACACCGACGACGAGCTCCGCGACGTCCTCCGACGCATCGAGTCCGCTCCCGACCTCGTGCAGCTCGTCGGAGCCAGCGACCACGGCGTGACCCACTCTCTCTACGTCCTCGACCCCGACGGCAACGAGGTCGAGCTCTACGTCGACGTGCCCGGCGTCGACTGGAGGAGCGATCCGTCGCTGTTCAACCAGCCGGTGCGCCCTCTCCACCTCTGAGGGCGCACCCGGGCGAGCCCACTCAGCGGGCGGGCTCGACCGACGTCGCGGCGAACGTGCCCTGCTCGGTGTAGCGG